>NZ_JBVHXT010000004.1:95942-186803 GCF_055569255.1 Streptomyces sp. NPDC029296 | reverse complement strand
GTGTTGTTGGCGGGGGTGCTTTTCCCCAAAGGGGGGAAGTGGTGGGAGGCACCCCCCATGGTGAGGACGCCGAGCTGGGTGGCGCCCGCACCGGTCCACAGCAGCAGGAAGTCCCGGTTGCGCCGCAACGGCGGCGGCGCGCCGGCCTTGGCCGACGCGCCGCTGGGACTGATCCCGGTCACCACAGGGATGCCTTCTCGCTCTCGGTACGGCCCTTCCCGACGGCCGCCCCTTCGACGCGGTCCTCCATGGGGGCGCCGTGGCACCACTCCAGGACCGCCATGGCGCTGTGCATCTTGTTCTCGGCCTGCTGGAAGGCGATGCTCATCGGGCCGTCCAGCACGTCCGCGGTGACCTCCTCGCCCCGGTGGGCGGGCAGGTCGTGCATGAACACCGCGTCCGGGCTGTTCCGCCACAGCTCCCGGGTCACCTGGAACGGCTGGAAGGCCCGCCGCCAGTCGGGGCCGGGCTTGGAGGTGCCGGTGGTCTGCCAGCGCGTGGTGTAGACGACGTCGAAGCCCCGGGGCGCGGGCTCCATCCGGTGGCTCTCCTCGACCCGGGCCCCGGACCGCCGGGCGTGGCCGCGCGCCAGTTCCAGGAAGCGGGGGTCGAGGCCGTAGCCGGGCGGGGTGCGCAGCTGGAGTTCCACGCCGGGGGTGCGGCCCAGCGCCAGTGCCAGCGCGGACGCGGTGTTGTTGCCCTCGCCGACGTAGAGCACCCGCAGCCCGTCGAGCGAGCCGAAGTGGCGCCGCAGGGTGGTGAGGTCGGCGAGCGCCTGGGTCGGGTGCTCCTCCTCGGTCATCGCGTTGACCACCGGCATCCGGTGCTGCCCGGCCCAGACCTCCAGTTCGGCGGTGGGCCGGCCGGTCCGGGCGACGAGCAGGTCGAGCATGCCCGACAGCACCCGCCCGGTGTCCGAGGCGGCCTCACCGGTGTTGGTCTGCAGGTCCGCCGGGCCGAAGTTGATGACGTGGGCACCGAGCCGGAGCGCCGAGGACCAGAACGCGGTCCTGGTCCGGGTCGAGGTCATCCCGAAGTAGATGCCGACCACCTGGCCGGCCAGCGGCTCGTGGTGGACGGAGGTGCCCGCGGAGTGGGCGACGCCCCGGCGCACGATCCGCTCCAGCTCGCCGTCGCTCAGGTCCTGGAGCGACACCAGCCTGCGGGCGGTGTTCATCGGGCCGCAGCCATCCGGCGGCGCAGGCTCGCCGGCCGCAGGTCGGTCCAGATCTTCCCGATGTGGGCCAGGCATTCGTCCTTGGTGCCCTCGGTACCCTCCGGGTGCCAGCCGGCCGGGAGGTCCCGGTCGGCCCACCAGACCGAGTACTGCTCCTCGTCGTTGAGCACCACGAGATAGCGGCGGTCGTCGGCTTCCTCAGCGTGCATTTTCCCACCTCCGGTGAACAAGGGATCCGTGCAGACACGGACCCTCCCGAGCTTCGGGAACCCGCCATAACCGAGCCATATTCGCCAGATACACCGAGGCCAAGGGGGTGCGCGCGGCCGGATCCGGCCGACTGGGCCGGACGTATGGGCCGGGTATAGATCCCGCGCCTACCGTTCCGGATATGGATACGGGAACGGCGATGGTGCGGCTTGAGTCCGTGAGCAGAGGATTCGGCAAGCGCGACAACAGGGTCATCGCCCTCGACGAGGTGACGCTGGACTTCCCCGAAGGGGTCTTCACCGCGGTGATGGGCCCCTCCGGTTCGGGCAAGTCGACCATGTTGCAGTGCGCGGCCGGCATAGACCGGGTCGACTCCGGCGAGGTCACGCTGGCGGGCACCCCGCTGCGCGGGCTGAGCGAGGCCGCGCTGACCAGGCTGAGACGACGCCATGTCGGCTTCGTCTTCCAGTCCTTCAACCTCATCCCGTCGCTGACGGCGCGGCAGAACGTGGCGCTGCCGCTGATGCTGGCGGGGAAGAAACCCGCCCGCAAGGCCGTGGACGCGGCGCTGGAGCGGCTGGGGCTGGGCGAGCGCAAGCAGCACCGCCCCGGCGAGCTGTCGGGCGGCCAGCAGCAGCGGGTCGCGATCGCGCGGGCGCTGCTGACCGGGCCGAAGGTGCTCTTCGCCGACGAGCCGACCGGGGCGCTGGACTCCAAGTCCTCCCGTCAGGTCATGCAGTTGCTGCGCGAGCTGGTCGACACCACCGGGCAGACGATCATCATGGTCACCCACGACCCGGTCGCCGCCTCCTACGCCGACCAGATCGTCTTCCTGGCCGACGGCCGCCCGGCGGGCGTGCTGGAATCCCCCACCCCCGAGCTGGCCGCGGCGCGGATCACGAAACTGGAGCAGTCATGGTGAGGCTGGCGCTCGCGACCGTACGAGCCCGTGCCGTCTCGTACGCGGGCGCGTTCGTCGCCCTGGCGCTGGGGGTCGGCATCATCGCGATGATGACGCTCGCCCTGTGGGCCGTGGGATCCACCGATCTGTCGGGGCCGCAGCGGTACGCCGCGGCCCCCGCCGTCGTGACCCAGCCCGTCACCTACAAGCTGACCGACGAGGACGGTGACGCGCGCGAGTTCCCGATCGCGCGCCCGGGCGACCTGCCCGCCTCCACCGTGCGTGCGCTGGCCGGCACCGGCAGGACCGTCGAGGACCGTTCGTTCTCCGCCCGGCTGCCCGGGGGCCCCGGCGACCAGGTCGGCCACCCGTGGTCGGCGGCCGCCTTCACCCCCTACCACCTCGCCTCGGGCCGGGCTCCGCGCGCCGCCGGCGAGATCGTGGTCGGCGGCGGCGATCCCGCCCTGGTCGGCAAGCGGGTCGAGGTCGCCGTGGACGGCGGCTTCACCCGCTACGAGGTCGTCGGTGTCACGGACCTGGTCTGGTTCGAGGACGCCGTGTTCTTCACCGACGCCGAGGCCCGGCGGCTGTCGCCCGGCGTCCAGGCCGTCGTGGCCTACGGCCCGCCGGGCGAGGTCCGCGACGCGGCCGGGCGGGCGAGCGTGCTGACCGGGGAGTCCCGGCTGCTCGCCGAGGCCGACCAGGAGGGCGGCCGGGACCAGCTCAGGGACGCCGAGGGCATGGCCGGCACCTCGCTGATGATCGTGGCGTTCGTCGCGGTCTTCGTGGTGATCGCCACCTTCGCGTTCGTGGTGGACCAGCGCCGCCGGGAACTCGCCCTGTTCCGCACCATCGGGGCGACGCCCTGGCAGGTGCGGCGGATGGTGCTGCTGGAGGCGCTGCTGCTGGCGGCGGTCGCCTCCGCGCTGGGCTGTCTGATCGGCGGCCAGGGTGCCGCGCTGCTCCAGGACTTCATGATCGGCAAGGACATCGCGCCGGCCTGGTACGAGATCGAGGTCGTCTGGCCGCCCCTGGTGATCGCCTTCGCCGCGGGTCTGCTGTCGGCGATGCTCGGCACCGCCGCCGTGTCCTGGAAGGCGGGCCGGGTCAAGCCCGCCGAGGCGCTGCGCGAGGCCACCGGGCGGCGCCGGGTGCTGACCCCCGTCCGGCTGCTGCTCGGGGTCGCCCTGCTCGGGCTCGGCCTGCAGAAGAGCCTGTCGGCCGTGGACAGCCCGCTCACCGCGATGAGCATGCAGAACTACTTCCCGGTGCCGGTGCTGATCGTGGGCGGCTGCGCGCTGCTGACCCCGCTGCTGCTGCGCCCGGTGCTGTTCCTCGCCTCCTGGCCGCTGGGCCGGCTCGGCGCCGGAGCCATGATCGTGCGGGAGGGCGCCCTGTTCGCCGGCCGCCGCACCGCCTCGGTCGCGGCGCCGGTCGTGCTGGCGCTCGGCCTCGGCGGCGCGCTGCTCACCGCGCCGGTCGCCGCCGGCGACGCCGGTGCGGCGGGACTGCGCGCCCAGGCGAGGGCCGACTACACGATGGTCGCCGACGACGGTGCCGCCATCGGGGCCGCCACCCGGGAGAAGGTGCTCGCCCTGCCGGGCGTGCGGGCCGCCGCGCTGACCCCGGGCGAACTGCGCCTGTCCGGGGCGAAGGACCGCTACATCGGCACCCTGTCCAGCTGGGCCGTGGACCCGAAGGCGCTGGCCGCCACCCAGAACCTGAAGATCACCGAGGGTTCGCTCGACCGGTTCGGCGACCGGCAGCTCGTCCTCGACGAGGACACCGCGGCCGAGTTCGGCATCAAGGCCGGGGACGAGGTGAAGGCCGGGCTGCCCGACGGGACGGCGGTGGACCTGACGGTCGCGGCGCTGACCGGACCGTCGGTGCTCGGCGAGACCGGCTACGTCTCCGCCGCCCACGCGGCCGGGGGCGAGCCGACCCGGATCGACGTGTCGGTCGGCCGGGGCGGCGACCGGACCGCGGTGGCCGCCGCGCTGCGCGAGGCGGCGCACGGCCAGCCGGTCAAGGTGGCGCCGATGGCCGAGTTCCTCGACGAGATGCGCGCCGACCAGCAGGACCAGGCCCGGCTCGCGACACTGATCGTGTTCGCCCTCGCGCTGGGCTACGCGCTGCTCGCGATCGCCAACACCCTGGTGATGGCGGCCCCGGGCCGGCGCCGGGAGCTGGCGGCGCTGAACCTGACCGGCGCCACGCGCGGCGACGCCCTCAAGTACGTCGCGGCGGAGACCGCGGTCGCGGCGGTCGCCGGGGTGATCCTCGGCGCGGTCGCGGCCGGCCTGGTGGTGATCGGCCAGCGGGCCGCGCTCACCAAGCTGGCCGGCGGGTTCGCCTTCGCGGTGCCGTGGGGGTCCATCGTGGCCGTGGGCGCCGCCTGCGCGGTCGTCGCGGTGTCCGTCGCGGTCGTCGCCACCCGCTTCTTCCTGCGGGGCCGGCTGCTCGACCTGGCCGGCAAGGGCGAGTAGCGCCACGACGGAAAGGGGCGGGATCCCTGTGGATCCCGCCCCTTCGGCATGTCCTCAGGCCCGGACGAGTCCTTCGAGGATCCCGCACAGTCCGGCGGACGGGTCGTCGACGAAGTAGTGGTCGCCCGCGACCTCGGCGACCTCGAAGCCGCCGATGGTGTGCGCCGCCCAGCGGCCCATCTCCGCCGCGCCGCAGCCGTGGTCGGCAGTGCCGGCGATGGCGGTGACCGGGCAGGTCACCTTGGCGCCGGGCCGGGCCGTGTAGGTCTCCGACATCATCAGGTCGGCGGCCAGCGCGGGCGCCGCCAGCTGCCACAGGTCGGGGTCGGCCGCGGCCTGCCGGGCCGCCTCGCCCGAGCGCTCGGCCCAGGCCCGCAGCACGGCGTCCTCCCGGAAGTCGCGCCCGCTCGGCCGGTGGTCGGCGGGCGCCTTGCGGGCGGAGACGAACAGCCGGACGACCGGGGAGGGGAACCGGGGGAGCATCCGGCGGGCCACCTCGAAGCCGACCGTGGCGCCCAGGCTGTGCCCGAACAGCGCCACGGGCGGGCCGTCCAGGGCGGTCAGCTCGTCCGCGATCCGGTCGGCCAGCACCTCCAGGTCCGCGACCGGAGCCTCGGCACGCCGGTCCTGACGGCCCGGGTACTGCACGGCCACGACCTCGATCGAGGGCGGGAGCTTCTGTGCCAGCGCGCGGTAGAGGCCCGCGCCGCCGCCTGCGTAGGGAAGGCAGACCAGACGGACGCGGGCCCCGGGCCGGGCGTGGAACGTACGGAACCAGCTCACCGCAGCCCCGCCGGGACGACGGGCTCGGCCATGGCCACGGCGATCCTGCGCGGCCCGGTGAACGGCTCCCGGCCGTGCGCCGCGAGCATGTTGTCGACCAGGAGGACGTCCCCGCGCTGCCAGTCGAACCTGCGGTGGGCCGTGCGGTAGCACTCGCGCAGATGGGCGACGACCTCGTCGGGGATGGTGCCGCCGTCGCCGTAGTAGCTGTTGGCCGGCAGGCCGTCGGGCCCGAACAGCTCCAGCAGGCCCTCCCGGACGTCCCCGGGCAGCGTGCTGTCGTGGAAGAAGGTGATGTGGTTGAACCAGACGGACTCCCCCGTGACCGGGTGGCGGTGGACGGCCCGGCGGACGCCCTCGGTGCGCAGCACGTCGCCGTCCTGCCAGGACCAGCGCAGGTCGCGGCCCGCGCACAGGCGGGCTATCTCGTCGCGGTCCCCGGTGCCGAAGGAGGTCCGCCAGTCGACGCCGAAGCGCGGCCGGTAGGTGCGTACGACCATCCAGCCGCGCTCCTCGAACTCCGCCCGGACCGCCGGGTCGATCGAGCGGTGGATCTCCCGGGTGTCGGCGAGCGGGGTCGCGCCCCGGGTGTGCGGCGGCTCGACGCAGGTGAAGAACAGCACCCCGGGCCAGGACGCCTGGTAGGAGTTCTCGTTGTGCAGGAAGATCTCCTCGTCGGGCGGGTAGTCCGTGGACGTGTAGACGTTGCCGTGCAGGGCCGTCCGCGGGGACGACTGCTCGGCGTACTCCAGCGGCGGGCCCGAGAAGGCGCGCACCACGCCGTCGACGCCGCGCAGCAGATCGGGGCCGGTGGGAAAGCCCCGCAGCAGCACGGCGCCGTGCCGGGTCAGCCGGCCGCGCAGGTCGTCGCGGTGCAGCGCGGTGAACTCCGCCGGCGGCGGGGCACCGGGCGCGCCCTCGATGAGGTGGGGCAGGTCGCTCATGGGATCTCCGATTTCTTCTCCGGGACGGACGGCCAGGTCAGCCGCATCTGTTCCTCGGCGGTGTGCTCGATGCGGTCCATCGCCCTGCGCAGCAGGGGCGGGGCCATGAGGGAGGTGACGATCGCGACGAGCACGATCGTGGTGTAGGCGGTGGCGTTCAGGACGCCGAGCCGCAGCCCGGTCATCGCGACGATCACCTCGATGACCCCGCGGGCGTTCATGCCGGCACCGCAGGCCAGCGCCTCCGCCGTGGTGAGGCCGCTGGCCGTGGCCCCGATCCAGGCGCCGAGGAACTTGCCGGCGACGGCCAGCAGCAGGATGCCGCCGGCGACCGCGGCGACCGCGGGATCGGCCAGCGCGGTCAGGTCCATCCGCAGGCCCGCCAGGGCGAAGAACAGCGGCGCGAGGACGGTCAGGGTGACCGTGCGCAGCGGGGCCAGGGCCTCCGGGCGCGGGTTGACCGACGCGATCACGACCCCGCAGACGAACGCCCCGAACACGGCCTCGATGCCGAGGGCCTGGGTGGCCGCGCCGCCCAGCAGGAGGATGACCGCCACCGGCGCGATCGCCGGGCCGCGCCGCAGCACGACCCGGACCGCCGGCCGGAGCACGAACGCGGCGACCAGCAGCACGGCGGCGATCTCGGCCACGGAGCCCAGTACCGTCTGGGTCCTCAGGCCGGTCGTGGCCATCGCGGACACCACCGAGAGCAGCAGCCAGCCGACCACGTCGTCCATGACGGCCGCGGTCAGCGTCAGCTGCCCCACGTTGCGGTGCAGCAGGTTCATGTCCAGCAGGGTCTTGGCGATGACGGGGATGGCGCTCACGCACATCGCCACGCCGAGGAACAGCGCGACGACCGTGCGGTCCGCGCCGCCCGACAGCAGCGACAGCGGCAGGAGGAAGCCCGCCGCCACCCCGAAGGCGAGCGGCACGAGCAGCCCGCCGAGGCTGATCCTCGCCGCGGTCGCCCCGCGGGTGCGCACCAGCCGCAGGTCCAGTTCGGCGCCGGACAGGCCGACCAGCAGCAGCACGCCGAGCTGGCCGGTGGCGTCGAGGAGGTGCAGCTGCCCGGTGTCCGGGCCGTGCCACACGCCGAGCGCGCCGAGCACGGACGGGCCGAGCAGCACCCCGGCGCACAACTCGCCCGCGATCGCGGGGAGGTTCACCCGCCGGGCCAGCCTGCCGAGGACCAGCGCGGTGCCCAGCAGCACGCCCGCCTGGAGCAGGAACGTCAGCAACCGGTCCGCGGCAAGGGGCGCTACCGGATTCGCGGCTATCACCATGGGGCCGAGCGTCAAATCGCATCCGATAACGCGCCCATATTGCCGCTATACCCGTCCGGCGTCATGACCGGAGGTCGTTTTGCTATAGGCCGCTGATAGCCGGGCCGCGCACGCTTCCCGGCATGGAATACCAACGGCGGCTTCCGCTCTCCATGGCACAGCAGGGCGTCTGGTTCGCCCACCAGCTGGACCCATCGGGCCGGCGCTACAACTGCGGCGAGTGCATCGACATCCGCGGTGACCTGGACCCCGAGGTGCTCCGGCGGGCCTGGGTGCGGTTGTGTTCCGAGGCCGAGGTGCTGCGGGTGGCCTCGGTCGGCGAGGACGGCGAGGGCCTACGGCAGTACGTCGCCGCGGCCCCGGCGCCCGCGCCTCCCCTGGTGGATCTGCGCGCTGCCGCGGATCCGGAGGAGGCCGCCCGGAAATGGATGGACGCCGATCTGGCGACCTCCGTGGACCTGGAGAAAGGGCCGCTGTCGCACGCGGCCGTTTTCCGGATCGGTCCGTCGCGGTTGCTGTTCTACTACCGAATTCATCACATTCTCGTGGACGCCTACGGGGTGCATCTGCTGCGCGACCGGCTCGCCGCACTGTGCGGCGAGCGGCCCGGCCCGGCCGGTTTCGAGCCGCTGCACACCCTCGCGGAGGAGGAGGCGGGCTACCGCTCCTCGCCCCGGTTCGAGGCGGACCGCGCCTACTGGACCGCCCGCTTCGCGGACCGTCCGGAGCCCGTCCTGCTGCCCGGCGCCGCCCCGGCCGGTGACCGGCCGCCGCGTCTGCGCCGGGAGGAGCCGCTACCCGAGGCCGGGCGCGCGGCGCTCGCCGGGGCCGCCCAAGCCCTCGGCACCACCTGGCAGACCGTCCTCGTCGCGGCGACCGCCGGTTATGTCCGGCGGATGACCGGGCGTTCCGACGTGATCCTCGGCCTGCCGGTGTCCGGGCGGCGCGGCCCCCACTCGCGGCGGGTGCCCGGGATGGCGACGGGCACCGTCGCGCTGCGCTTCGGCATCCCGCCGGAGGCGAGCCTCGCCGACCTGGTGCCCGTGGTGGCGGCGGAGATCGGGACCGCGCTGCGGCACGAGCGCTACCGGCACGAGGACCTGTGCCGCGAGCTGGGCGTGACCGGCCGGGAGGGCGGCCTGCTCGGGACGCTGGTCAACTTCATGCCGTACGAGCGCGACCTCGCCTTCGGCGGCGCCACCGGCCGGGTGACGAACCTGGCCTCCGGCCCCACCCCCGATCTGTCCGTGGCGGTCAGCGGCCGGCCGGACGGCACGCCGGGCACGCTGCTCTTCGACGCCGGTCCCGAACTGCACGACGCCGACGGCCTGGCCGCGCACGCCGCGCGACTGGCCGGGTTCGTCGCGCGGGCGGCGGGCTCGGTGCGCACGCCGATCGGCGAGCTGGACCTGCTGACCCCGGACGAGCGCACGGCCCTGCTGCCCGCCCGGGCGCCCTCCCCCGCGCACGCGGGTGACGTGCCCGGGCTCGTCGCCGCCCGCCCGGCCGGGGAACCGGCCGTCGAGGCCGGGGGGACCACGCTGACCTACGGCGAACTCAACGCGCGGGCCGACGCGCTGGCCGCCCGGCTGCGCGCCCAGGGCGCGGGACCGGGCACGAACGTGGCGCTGCTGATGCCCCGCACGGCCGGCCTCGTCGTGGCGATGCTCGCCTGTCTGCGGGCCGGCGCCGCCTACGTCCCGCTCGACCCCGGATACCCGAGGGAGCGGATCGACCACCTGCTGGCGGACGCCGCGCCCGTGTGCGTCCTCACCGAGGAGGGTCCCGCCGGGACGGCGGGGGACGGCTTCGGCCGTCCCGACCCGGACTCGGCCGCGTACCTCGTCTACACCTCGGGCTCGACCGGCCTGCCCAAGGGCGTGGTCGTCCCGCACGGCGCGCTCGCCAACCTCGCCCTCGACCACGCCGAGCGGTTCGGGCTCGGCCCCGGCGGCCGGGTGCTGCAGTACCTCTCGCCCGGTTTCGACGCCGCCGTGGGCGACATCTGGCCCGCGCTGGTCTCCGGTGCCACGCTGGTGCTCGCCCCGGACACCTCGGCCCTGGCGCCGGACGACCTCGCGGTGCTGCTGCGGGACGCCCGCATCACCCACCTGGCGCTGCCGACCGCCGTGCTGGCCGGTCTGCCCGCCCGGGAACTGCCCGACCTGGACGTGCTGATCGTCGGCGGCGAGGCCGTGGACGAGGCGCTCGTCGCCCGCTGGGCGCCCGGCCGCCGCATGTTCAACATGTACGGCCCGACCGAGACGACCGTGGCGGCGACCGGCAGCGGCCCGCTGTGCGCCGAGGGCCGGCCGCCGATCGGCCGGCCCGTCTCCGGGGCGCGGGTCTACGTGCTGGACGAGCGGCTGGAGCCCGTCCCCACCGGCTGCCCCGGCGAGCTGTACATCGCGGGCGCCGGAGTGGCGCGCGGCTACCACGGCCGCCCGGACCTGACCGCGGACCGTTTCCTGCCCTGCCCGTTCGGCCCGGACGGCGACCGCATGTACCGGACCGGGGACCGCGTCCGCCGCCGCCCGGACGGCCAGCTGGAGTATCTCGGCCGCGGGGACGGGCAGTTCAAGCTGCGCGGGCTGCGGATCGAGGCGGGCGAGGTGGAGGCCGCGCTGAGCCGGCACCCCGGTGTCCGCGCGGCGGCCGTGGCCCTGCGCGAGGACCGCCCCGGCGCCCGGCGGCTGGTCGGCTATCTGCTCCCGGCCGGGCCGCTCGACACCGCCGAGGTCCGGGAGCTGGCCCGGCGGGTCCTGCCCGAGGCCATGGTGCCCGCCGCGCTCGTCGTGCTGGACGCGTTCCCGCTGACCCCGCACGGCAAGGTCGACCGCCGCGCGCTGCCCGCCCCGCCCGAGGGACAGGCGGACGACGGCACGGACCCGGCCGGCTCCCCGGCCGAGGAGACGCTGCGCGCGCTCTTCGCCGACGTCCTGGGGCTGGACCGGGTCGGCGCCAGGGCCTCCTTCTTCGACCGGGGCGGCGACAGCATCATGGCGCTGCAACTGGTCAGCCGCGCCCGCAAGGCCGGGCTCGAACTCACCTCGCGCGAGGTGTTCCTGAACCCGACGGCCGCCGAACTGGCCCGCGTCGCCCGCCCGTTGCCCGACGAGGAGGCCGACGAGCCGGAGGGGGCCGGCATCGGCGAGGTGCCGCTCACCCCGATCGTGGCCTGGCTGGCCGAACAGCACGCCCCCAGCTCGCGCTTCAGCCAGTCGGTGACGGTCCGCACGCCCGCGGGCACCACGCCCGAGGCCCTGTCCGACGGCCTGCGCGCCCTGATCGACCACCACGACGCGCTGCGCATGCGGCTGGGCGACGGCTGGCGCCTGGAGGTCGGGCCGCCCGGCACGGTCGTACCCGAGCTGACCGTCGTACCCGGGCCGGGGAACGAGGACGAGCGGCGCGCGGCCGCGCGGGACCGGCTCGACCCGGCGCGGGGCGTCCTGCACCAGGCCGTCTGGTTCCCGGGCGGACCCGGCGCCCCCGGCCTCTTGGAGCTGACCGTGCACCACCTGGCCGTGGACGGCGTGTCCTGGCGGGTGCTCCTCCAGGACCTCGCCTCGGCGATGACCGGCGCCCCGCTGCCCGCGGTGGGCACCTCGGTGCGCACCTGGGCCCGCCGGCTGGCCGAGGCGGCACCGGAGCGGGCCGGGGAGCTGGCGCTGTGGGAGCGGATCGCGCGCACCGCCGACCCGGGGGCCTCGGCCGTCGGCCCGGACCCGGCCGCCGACCTGTTCGCCACCGCCCGCAGCCACACGGTGACCCTCTCCCCGGAGACGACCGGGGCGCTGCTCACCGAGGTGCCCGCCGTCTTCCGCGCCGGGGTCACCGAGGTGCTGCTGACCGGGCTGGCCCTGGCCTACCGCCGCTGGCGCGGGGCGGACGGCGCGGTCCTGTGCGACCTGGAGGGGCACGGCCGGGAGGACGTCTTCCCCGGTGTCCGCCTGGACCGCACCGTCGGCTGGTTCACCAGCATGTACCCGGTCCGCCTCGACCCGGGCGAGGTCGCCTGGCCGGAGGTGGCGGCGGCGGGCCCGGCCCTGGGCGGCGCGCTCAAGCGGGTCAAGGAGCAGCTGCGCGAGCTGCCCGACCACGGCCTCGGCTACGGCATGCTGCGCCACCTCCACGAGCCGTCCCGGGCCCGGCTGTCGGGGCTGCCCGCCCCGCGGATCGGCTTCAACTACCTGGGGCGCTTCTCCTCGGGGCAGGGCGCCGACTGGGAGCTGACCGACGGGGGTTTCCACGCCGACGCCGACCCGCGGATGCCGTTCGCGCACGAACTGGAGATCGTGGCGGCCACCTTCGACGGCCCGTCCGGGCCCGAGCTGACCGTCACCGTGCACTGGCCGCGGCGGCTCTTCCCCGACGAGCGGGTCGCCGAACTGACCGCCCTGTTCCGGACGGCCCTGGAGGGCCTGGCCCGGCACGGGCGCCGTCCCGGGGCCGGCGGGCTCACCCCGTCCGACGTGCCGCTGGTCCACCTGTCCCAGGACGAGATCGACGAACTGGCCGGGCACTACGGCCCGCTCGCCGACCTGCTGCCGCTCTCCCCGCTGCAAGAAGGTTTCCTCGTCCACAGCATGCGGACCGAGCACACGCTCGACGTGTACGCGGCCCAGCTGGGCGTCGACCTCGACGGGGACCTCGACGCCGCGCGGATGAGGGCCGCCGCCGAGGCCGCCCTGGACCGGCACGCCAACCTGCGCGCCGCCTTCTCCTACGGCGACCTGGACGAACCGGTCCAGGTCCTGCCGGCCCGGGTCGCGCTGCCCTGGCGGGAGGAGGACCTGGCCGGACACCCCGACGCGGAAGCGGAGGCCGCACGGCTGGCCGCCGCGGACCGCCGGGCCCGGTTCGACCCGGCGAAGCCGCCGCTGCTGCGGTTCCTGCTGCTCAGGCTGGGCGCACGGCGGTACCGGCTGGTGCTGACCGTCCACCACATCGTGTGGGACGGCTGGTCCACCTCGGTGCTGGTGCGGGAGCTGTTCTCCCTGTACGCGGGGGACCGGCTCGCGCCCGTCACACCGTACGGGCGGTACGCGGCCTGGCTGGCCGGCCGGGACCGGGACGCGGCGCGCCGGGCCTGGCGCGAGGCACTGGCCGGCCTGCCCGGCCCGACCCTGGCCGGCACCACGGGCCGTACCGAGGTGGCGCACGAACTGGTCGTCCGCGAGCTGGACGAGGCCACCACCGAGGCGCTGACGGCCCGTACGGCGGCGCACGGTCTGACGCTGAACACGGTCGTGCAGGGCGCCTGGGCCGTGGTGCTCGGCGAACTGACCGGCGGCCACGACGTGGTCTTCGGGTCCTCGGTGTCCGGCCGGCCGCCCGAGCTGCCCGGGGTCGAGGGCATGGTCGGGCTGTTCACCAACACCGTCCCGGTGCGGGTGCGGCTCGCGCCCGACGAGCCGTTCCTCGCGGCCCTGCTGCGCCTCCAGCGGGAGCAGGCCGCATTGCAGCCGCACGACCACCTGGGCCTGGCCGAGATCCAGCGGGCGGCCGGCCTGCGCACCCTGTTCGACACCACGACGCTGTTCGTGAACTACCCGATGGATCCGTCCGCGTGGGCGGCGGCCCTCGGCGGGCGGCTGCGGATGCGCGCGTTCGAGGCCGCGGACGACACCCACTTCCCGCTGCGGCTGGCGGTCGTCCCGGGCGCGCGGCTGTCGCTGCGGCTCGGGCACCGGCCGGACGCCTTCGGCCCCGCCGAGGCGCGGCGGCTGGCCGCGCGCTGTGCCCGGGTGCTCGAAGCGGTCGCGCTCGGCCCGGACCCGCTGGTCCGCGATCTGTCCGATCCCGTTCAGGAAGGCATATCATGACCGAGGACCACGTGTTCACCCTCACCGAGGCGGAGAGGGAGCGGACCGGGGCGGTCGCCGAGGCGCTCGCCGAGGCGGAGCCGCGCCTGGTCGACGACCGGAGCTGGCTGGACGCCTGCCGGGGGATGTCCGAGGAACTCCCCCGGCGGCTGCGCCGCAGACTGCGGGAGTTCCGGCACGACCCGGAGGCGGACGGCCTGCTGCTGGTCCGCAACCTGCCGCTGGGACCCGCTCTCGCGCCCACCCCCACCGTCCACGAGTCGGTCGAGCGGACGGCCACCCCGGCCGCCGGGACCATCGCCCTGGTCTCCTCGCAGCTCGGCGAGGTCATCGCCTACCGGGACGAGAAGAGCGGCGCCCTGGTGCAGAACGTCGTACCGGTGGCCGGCCGCGAGGAGCAGCAGAGCAACGCCGGTTCGGTCCCCCTCGAACTGCACGTGGAGAACGCCTTCCACCCCTACCGGCCGGACATGGTCGCGCTGCTGTGCCTGCGCCCCGACCACGACGGCGGCGCCGGGCTGCGGGTCGCCCCGGTCCGCCGGGCGGTCGCGCTGCTGCCGTACGACGTGCGCAAGGTGCTCGGCGAGGAACGGTTCCGCACCGAGGTGCCGCCGTCCTTCGGCGGCCCCGGCGGGCAGGCGCCGCTGCACCCGATCCTGTGCGGCGATTTCGACGACCCCGACGTGCGGGTGGACTTCCACGCCACCCATCCCGGGGACGAGCAGGCCGCCGAGGCGATGACGGTGCTGCGGGCCGCCCTGGACACCGTCACCCGCGCCGTCTACCTGCGCCCGGGCGACCTCGCGATCGTGGACAACCGGGTCACCCTGCACGGCCGCACCCACTTCACCCCGCGTTACGACGGCGAGGACCGCTGGCTGCACCGCACCTTCATCCACCTCGACCACCGCAGGTCCCGCGCCCTGCGCGCCGACAACGGCCAGGTGCTGTCGTGAGGCGGCTCCCGCTGGTCGTCGCGGCACTGCTCATGGGGCTGGTCCCCGCGGTGCCGGCCGTCGCCGCGAGGGGGGACGGGGCGCGCCGGGCCGACCGGCCCGAGGTGGTCGTGATCGGCACCGGCGGCACCATCACCGGCGTCGCCGGGGACCGGGCCGGCTTCGAGGACTACGACGGCAGCGCGCTGCCGGTCGCGGACATCGTGTCCGGCCTGCGCCCGGAGCTGGACGAGGTGGCGCGGGTCTCCGCCCAGGAGGGGCCGGAGCAGACCGCGATGACCGACTACTACGACCTGTCCCGCCAGGTCGACCGGGCGCTGCGCACGGCGGACGCGGTCGTGGTCACGTCGGGCACCAAGTCCCTGGAGGAACTGGCCTACTTCCTCGACCTGACGGTGCGCAGCCCCAAGCCCGTGGTCGTGACCGGCTCCATGCGGCCGTCCGACGTGTTCGGCGCGGACGGCCCCGCCAACCTGTACAACTCCGTCGTGCTGGCCGCGAGCGGGCGCACCCGGTGCTTCGGCACGGTCGTCGAGTTCGGCAACGAGATCCTCGCCGCCCGCGAGGCCACCAAGACCACCACGATCCGCCCCGACGCCTTCCAGGCCGGGCAGGACGGGGTGCTCGGCACCGTCGACGGCGACCGCATCCGGCTGCCGCGGGCGCCCGCCCGCATCCAGAAGTGCGGCCGGGACGGCTGGCGCACGCCGTTCGACCTGTCCGGGATCCGGCGGGAGAAGCTGCCCCGGACCGAGGTCGTCGCGTCCTACCCGGACGCCGGCGGCGAGGCCATCACCGCGTTCGCCGACGCGGGCGTGGCGGGCATCGTCGTCGCGGGCGACCCCTCGCCCGGCGAGGCCGGCGCGCTGCGCGGTGCGCTCGGCAAGGGCGTGACGGTCGTGGCGGCGGCCCGGACGGGCGGCGGCGCCGTGTACGACGCCCACGCCCCCGGCGTCCTGCCCGCCGAGGACCTGCTGCCGCAAAAGGCCCGGATCCTGCTGCTGCTCACGCTCGCCACCGCCCGGGAGCCGGCGGACGTCGCCGAGCGGTTCGCCCGGTACGGCGTCCCGCAGTTCACCTCCTGACCCGCTTCCGCCATCCCGGCACATCCGACTCCCGGCACATCCGACTCCCGGCACATCCGACTCCCGGCACATCCGACTCCCGGCACATCCGAAGGAGACCCTGTCATGACCGCCCCGACGCCCGTCCCCGAGCTGGTGGCCCGGCAGACCGCGCTGACCCCGGACCGGCCGGCGGTGGCCGCGGCCGGCAGGCAGCTGACCTACGCCGAGCTGGACGCCCGGGCCGACGCCCTGGCCCACGCCCTCGTCGCCCACGGCGCGGCACCGGACCGCCCGGTCGGCGTCCTGCTGCCGCGCGGCCCCGACCTCGTCGTCACCCTGCTCGCCGTCTGGCGGGCGGGGGCCGCCTACCTGCCCCTGGACCCGGGCCACCCGCCCGCCCGGCTGTCCGCCCTGGTCGGGCAGACCGGGCTCACCCTGGTCGTCACCGACCCCGCCGGGCACGCCCGGGTCGCCGCGGCCGGCGCCACCCCGGTGCCCGTCGGTGCCGCCGCCCCGGCCGACGAGTTCGTGCGGGTCACCGCGGAGCCCGGCACGGCCGCGTACGTGATGCACACCTCGGGCTCGACCGGCCGCCCGAAGGGCGTGGTGATCGACCACGCGGGCCTCGCCAACCGCGTCCGGTGGGCGATCGACTCGCTCGGCCTGGACGCCTCGGACCGGGTGCTGCAGAAGACCCCGGTGACCTTCGACGCGGCCGGCTGGGAGATCTTCGCGCCGCTCGCCGTCGGCGGCACGGTCGTGCTCGCGCCGGAGGGCGCCGAGCGGGACCCGGCGGCCCTGCTGAGGGCCGTCGCCGACAGCGGCGCGAGCGTGCTCCAGGTGGTGCCGTCCGTGCTGCGCGCGCTGACCGAGGAGGACGGCTGGGACCGCTGCGGCGCGCTGCGCGTGCTGTGCTGCGCCGGCGAGCCGCTGCACGCCGAGGCGGTCCGGCGGTTCCTCGCGCTGGCCCCGGCCGGGGTCACGGTCTGGAACACCTACGGGCCGACCGAGTGCTCCGTCGACATCACCGCCCACCGCTTCGACCCGGCACAGCGCTCCGGGCCCGTGCCGATCGGCCGGCCGATCACCGGGATGCGCGTGCTGGTGCTGGACGGGGACGGCGAACCGGCGGACGAGGGCGAGCTGTTCGCGGGCGGAGTGGGGGTCGCCCGCGGCTACCTCGGCCGCGCCGACCTGACGGCCGAGCGGTTCGTGCCCGACCCCTGCGGGCCGGCCGGGGCGCGGCTGTACCGCACCGGCGACCGGGTCCGGGTGCGCCCGGACGGGGCCCTGGAGTACCTCGGCCGCATCGACCGCCAGGTCAAGGTCGACGGCGTCCGGATCGAGCCGGGCGAGATCGAGGCCGCCCTGGAGGCCCACCCCGGGGTCGGCGGCGCGGCCGTCGTGCCGGTCGAGGCGCCGGGCGGCGGACCGGCCCTGGCCGCCTACGTCCGGGCGCCGAAGGTGCCGGACGGGCTGCGCGGCTATCTCGCCGAGCGGCTGCCGGGCACCCACGTGCCGTCGGTGCTGATCGCGGTCGACCGCTTCCCGGCCACCTCCAGCGGCAAGCTGGACCGGGCGGCCCTGCCCGCGCCGGTCCTCCCGGCGCCGGCCGGCCGGCGGGAGACCGCGGCCGAGGAGACGGTGGCCCGCGTCTGGCGCGACCTGTTCAAGGGCGACGCCATCGACCCGGACACCGACTTCTACCAACTGGGCGGAACGTCTCTTCAGTTCACCCGGCTGGTCAACCGGCTGCGCAAGGCGACCGGCCGCGAGCTGGCCCTCGCGGACCTGCTGACCGCGACCACGATCGCCGACCAGGCCCGCCTGCTCGACGGTCCGCACGACGAGGACGTCCCGGCTCCGCCGGCCGCCCCCTCCCGCCCGCTCGACGCCCCCGGCGGCCGCAACGCCCCGGTGCCGGCGGACGGCGGGACCCGCCCGCCCGGCGCCCGCGCCGCGGAGAGCGGCCCGGTGCCGCTGCCCCGCACCGGACCGCTGCCCCTGTCCTTCGGCCAGCGCCGGCTGTGGGTGCTGGACCGGATGAAACCGCGCAGCCGCGAGTGGGTGTCCGTGCTGTTCCTGCCGGTGCCGGACGGCACGGGCGAGGATCAGGTCGCCGCCGCGCTGGAGCGGCTGGTGGCGCGGCACGAGGCGCTGCGCACCGCGTTCACCGTCCAGGGCGGGGAGCCGATGCAGCTGATCCGGCCGCCGGTCCCGCTGGAACTGACCACGGCCGAGGCCGGTCCCGAGGACCTGCCCGCCGTGCTCGACCGCGAGCTGGACCGGGGCTTCGACCTGGCGGGCGGTCCGCTCGCCCGGGCCCTGCTGGCCCGCGACCCCGCGCCCGGCGGCCGGCGGGTGCTGGTGCTCTCGGTGCACCACATCATCTGCGACGGCTGGTCCTCCTCGGTGCTCGCACGCGAGTTCACCACGATCCTGTCCGCGCTGCGCGCGGGCCGCGAGCCGCACCTGCCCGCCCTGCCGGTCCAGTACGCCGACTTCGCGGCCTGGCAGCGCGAGCGGATCACCCCCGAGACGGTGGAGAGGGAACTCGCCTACTGGCGTGCCGCCCTCGAGGGCGCGGCCCCGCTGGAGCCGAGGTCCGACCACCCGCGGCCCCGGGTGCGCGACGGCAGGGGCGCGATGGTGCCGCTGGAGCTGTCGCCCGAGGTCACCGAGGCCCTCACCGAGCTGGGCCGTCGCCGCGGGGCCACCCCGTTCATGACGCTGCTGACCGGCTTCGCCGCGCTGCTCGCCCGCCGCACCGGACAGTGGGACGTGGTGCTCGGCACCCCGGTGGCCGGCCGCGACCGGCCCGGGACCGAGGGCGTCGTCGGCTTCTTCCTCAACAGCCTGGTCCTGCGCCTCGGCCTGTCCGGCGGGCTGTCCTTCGACGCGGGCGTCGAGCGGGTCCGGGACGCGTGCCGGGCCGCCTTCGCCCACCAGGACCTGCCCTTCGAGCAGCTCGTCGCCGACCTCGCCCCCGAGCGGGACTCCTCGCGCACCCCGCTGTACCAGGTCGCCTTCGACCTCCACGACGAGGAGCTGACCGGCTCGGCCGCCGACGCGGCGGACCTGGCGACCCTGGTCGAGGTCTCCCGGATCGCCAAGACCGACCTCACCCTCTATCTGCGCCGCCGCCCCGACGGGGGCATGTCCGGCGGCCTGGAGTACGCCACCGCCCTGTTCGAGCGGGACACCGTCGAGCGCATGGCGGACCAGTTCGCCCTGCTGCTCGGGCAGGCCTCGGCGCACCCGGGCACCCGCCTGGACGCCCTCGACCTGCTCCCGGCCGCCGAGCGCGGGACGCTGCTGCGCTGGAGCGGCACCCCCGCCCCGGCGTACACCACCGACGCCCCGGGCCTCTTCGAGCGGCAGGCCGACGCCACCCCCGACGCGGTCGCGCTGCGCACCGAGGCCGGCGAGGTCACCTTCGCCGAGCTGGACCGGCGGGCCAACCGCGTCGCCCACCGGCTGCGGGACCTCGGCGCGGGCGCGGACACGGTCGTCGGCGTCCTGGTCGACCGCGGCGCCGGCCTGATCGCCTCCCTGCTCGGCGTGTGGAAGGCGGGCGCGGCCTATCTGCCGATCGAGCCGGGCACCCCGGCCGAGCGGATCCGGTACATGCTGGCCGACGCCGGGGCCGGCCTGCTGGTCTCCCCCACCGCCTTCGAGGGCGTCCGCACCGTGTCCCCGGACCCGGACGGCGCCGGGGCCTCCGCGCGGCCCGCCCGCCCGGCCGACCCGGAGCGGCTGGCGTACGTCGTCTACACCTCCGGTTCCACGGGCAGGCCCAAGGGCGTCGAGATCACCCACGCCGCTCTCGCGGGCCATCTGCGGTGGGCGGTGGACGAGCTGGCGCTCGCGGCGCCGGGCGGCGCGGCGGTGTTCACCTCGGTCGCCTTCGACCTCGGTGTCCCCAACCTGTGGGCGGGGCTGCTGGCCGGCCGGCCGACCACGCTGCTGCCGCAGGACCTGGACCTGACCGAGCTGGGCGCCCGTCTGGTCGCCGCCGCCCCGCTGGCCTTCCTCAAGCTCACGCCCGGCCACCTGGAGATCCTGTCCGGGCTGCCCGAGGAGCGGATCGCCGGCCTCGCGGCCCGGATCGTCGTCGCGGGCGAGGCGCTGCCGGCCGCCCTGGCCGAGCGCTGGGCCTCCCTCCTCGGACCGGGCCGGCTGATCAACGAGTACGGCCCGACCGAGACCTGTGTGGGCGCCACCGTCCATCCGGTCACGGCGGGCACCGGCCGGGACGCCGTGCCGATCGGCCGCGCCCTGCCCGGCGTACGGACGCACGTGCTGGACTCCTGGCTCCGGCCGGTCCCCATCGGCGCGGTCGGTGAACTGTGCGTCGGCGGCGCGGGGGTCGCCCGCGGCTACACCGGCAGGCCGGGGCAGACCGCCGAGCGGTTCGTGCCCGATCCGTACGGGGCGCCGGGCGACCGGCTGTACCGGACCGGGGACCTGGCCCGGGTGCTGGACGGCGGCGAGGTGGAGTTCCTCGGCCGCGCCGACACCCAGGTCAAGATCCGCGGCTACCGCGTGGAGCTCTCCGAGATCGCCGCGGTGGTCGCCGAGCACCCGCAGGTGGGGCAGGCCGTGGCCACCGCGCACGACGGGCTGCTCCACGTCGTCTACGTCCCCGACGGCACCGAGCCCTCCGCGCAGTCGCTCGCGGACCTGTGCGCCGCCCGGCTGCCCGCGTACATGCGGCCCGCCGCGTTCACCGCGCTGGCCGCGATACCGCTGAACGCCAACGGCAAGGTCGACCGGGCCGCGCTGCCCGCGCCCGCCCCCCGCGAGCACGAACCGGTGCCGCCGCGCGGGATCGTCGAGGAACGGGTCGCGGAGATCTTCACCGATCTGCTCGCGGCCCCGGTGGGCGCGCACACCGGCTTCTTCCGGGCCGGGGGCAACTCGATCCTCGCCATCCGGCTGGTGGCCGCGCTCCAGGACGCCTTCGACGTGGACCTGCCGATCCGGGCCGTCTTCGAGGGCCCGACCGTCGCCGAACTGGCGGCCCTGATCGAGGACTTGGTTCGTTCCGAGCTCGACGCGATGTCCGACGCCGAGCTCAACGCCTACGGAAAGGAGGACGTCAATGGACTTCGCCTTGACGACCGAGCAGCAGCGTCGTCGTGACCGGTTGCTGGCCGCGATCAGGGAGGAACTGCCGGGGCGCCGGCGCACGGACCCGGCGGACCATTTCGACCGGGAGGACTGGGCCAGGGCAGCGGCCCTCGGGCTCACCGGGCTGTGCCTGCCCGAGGAGTCGGGGGGCGGCGGGCTCGGCGCCCTGGACACCGCGCTGTGCCTGGAGGCGTTCGGCCAGGGCTGCCTGGACACCGGGCTGGCCTTCGGGGTCGCCGCCCATCTGCTGGCCTGCGCCGTTCCGGTACGGGACTTCGCCGGCGCCGAGGTGCGCGAGGAACTGCTGAAGGGCCTGGCCACCGGCTCGCTGATCGCGTCCAACGCGATCACCGAGGACGGGGCGGGCTCCGACACCGCCCGGCTGGAGATGACCGCCCGGCGCGACGGCGACTGCTACGTGATCGACGGCGTGAAGTCGTTCGCGAGCAACGCCCCGCTGTCCGATGTGATCGTCACCTACGCCGTCACCGAGCCCGAGGCCGGGTTCCTCGGCACCAGCGGGTTCGCCGTCCCGCGCGAGCTGCCCGGGCTGAGCGTCGGCCCGCCGCTGGAGAAGATGGGCCTGCACGGCTGCCCGGCCGGCCGGATCACCTTCGACGGGGTCCGGGTCCCCGCCCGCTATCTGCTGGGCGAGGAGGGCCAGGGCCGGGCGATCTTCCAGCACTCCATGGGCTGGGAACGGGCCTGCCTGTTCGCGATCTACCTGGGGGTGATGACGTACCAGCTGGAGCGGTGCGTCGCCCATGTCCGCTCGCGCAAGCAGTTCCGCCGCAGGCTGGCCGACTTCCAGGCCGTCTCGCACAAGATCTCGGTGATGTCGGAGCGGCTGGAGGGGGCGCGGCTGCTGCTGTACCGGGCCTGCTGGCTCACCGACCAGGGCACCGCCGACGCGGGCGCCGTGTCGCTGGCCAAGGTCGCGGTCTCCGAGGCCGCCGTCGCCAACGCCCGGGACGCGGTCCAGGTCTTCGGCGGCATCGGCTACCTCGCCTCCACCGGCATCGAGCAGCAGTTGCGTGACGCCGTGCCCAGCACGCTCTTCTCCGGCACCACCGAGATCCACCGGAGCGTCATCGCGAGGGAGAGAGGCTTGTGAACCTGCACGAGCTGGTCATCCGGTCCGCCCGGCGCCATCCGGAGCGGCCGGCCCTCGCGGGCCCGGACCGGGAACTGAGCTACCGCGAGCTCGACCGCGCGGCGAACGCCTACGCCCGCCTCCTCGCCGGGGCCGGGGTGGGCCACGGGGACCGGGTCGTCCTGTGGGGCGACAAGTCGCCCTCGGTCGTGGTCGCGATGCAGGCGGTGCTGCGCCTGGGCGCCGTCTACGTCCCCCAGGACGGCACGGCCCCCCTCGCCAGGGTCGCCACCGTGGCCCGCGACTCGGGCGCCCGGGTGGTGTGCGCGACGGGACCGCGGCTGGCGGAGGTCCGCTCGGCGCTCGACGGCGTCACGGCGCTCGACCTGGAGGACGGCACGCCCGGCGACGAGGCCCTGCCCCCGGTCGACACGGAGGTGAAGCCGGACGACCCGGCCTTCATCCTCTACACGTCCGGCTCCACCGGGACGCCGAAGGGCGTGAGCATCAGCCACCGCAACGCCCGGGCCTTCGTCGACTGGGCCGTGGGACTGCTCGGCGCGGGACCCGAGGACCGCTTCGCCAACCACGCGCCGCTCGTCTTCGACCTGTCGGTGCTGGACCTGTACGCCGCCTTCTCGGCGGGCGCCTCGGTCCGCCTGGTCCCGGCCGCGCTGGCCTACGCGCCCGGCGAACTGGTGGAGTTCCTGCACCGGGAGCGGATCACGGTCTGGTACTCGGTGCCCTCCGCGCTCATCCTGATGATCCGCGGCGGCGGGCTGCTCGACCGGCCCGCCCCCGCCGGACTGCGGGCGGTGCTGTTCGCCGGGGAGCCGTTCCCCGTCGCCCACGTCCGCCGCCTGGCCGCGTGGACGGACGCCCGCCTGCTCAACCTCTACGGCCCGACCGAGACCAACGTGTGCACCTGGCACGAGGTCGTCCCGGCCGACCTGGAGCGCGACCGGCCGGTGCCCATCGGCAGGGCCGCGAGCGGCGACGAGGTGTGGGCCCGGACCGACGCCGGCACCGTCGCCGGGCCGGGCGAGCAGGGCGAACTGATCGTCACCGGGCCGACGGTGATGCTCGGTTACTGGGGCAGGACGCCCTGTTCCGGCGAGTACGCCACCGGCGACCTCGTCACCGTGCTGCCCGGCGGCTCCTTCGACTACGTCGGCCGCCGCGACCACGCGGTGAAGGTCCGCGGCCACCGCATCGAACTCGGCGAGATCGAGACCACCTGCAACGCCCACGACGACGTCGAGAACGCGGCCGTCGTCGTGGCCGGCGAGGGCATGGACGCCCGGCTGGTCGCGTTCGTCGTCCCCGCGCCCGGCGCCCGGCCCGGCGCGCTGGCCCTGCGCCGGCACCTGGCGGAGCGGCTGCCCAGCTACATGATCGCCGACCACGTCCATCTGCTCGCCGACCTGCCCAGGACCCGCAACGGAAAGATCGACCGCCCGGAGCTGGTCCGGCGGCATCTGACCCTTTCGAAAGGACGCTCGTGAACATCGACGCCGTGACCGCCCGCGTACTGGACTTCATCAGGACCGAGTTCCTCTGGTCCGACGAGGGACGCGAGATCGACGCGACCACCCCGCTGCTGGAGTGGGGCATCGTCGACTCGCTCCGGATCGCGCTGCTGCAGGCCTTCATCCTCAACGAGTGGGGCGTCTCCGTGCCCGCCGTCCGGATCGACGCGAAGAACTTCAAGAACGCCGCCTCGATCGCCACCATGATCTGCGAGCTGGAGCAGGAGACCGTCCGATGACCACCACCGACTTCGACATCGCCGTGATCGGCGGCGGGCCCGCCGGCTCCACCGCCGCCTCCTACCTGGCACGCGCCGGGCTCTCCGTGATCGTCTTCGAGAGCGAGACCTTCCCCCGGCCGCACGTGGGCGAGTCGCTGGTGCCGGCCACCACACCGGTGCTGCTGGAGATCGGCGCCCTCGACAAGATCGACGAGGCCGGCTTCCCGCGCAAGTACGGCGCCTCCTGGACCTCGGCGGAGTCGCGCGACATCCCCCGGCTGGGCTTCAGCGGCCTCCAGCACGACTGGACCGCGGACATCCAGTTCGTCGAGCGTGACCAGCAGGGGGTGGACCGCGACTACACGTACCACGTGGACCGCTCCCGCTTCGACTCGATCCTGCTGCGGCACGCCGAGGAGCAGGGCGCGACCGTCCTCAACGGCGCCCGGGTCCTCGGCGTCGACTTCGGCGACCCGGAGGTCGTGGTCCGCACCCGGATCGCGGGCAAGCGGGTGGACTACACGGTCGGGATGGTCGTGGACGCCTCCGGCCGGCAGACCATGCTGGGCCGGCAGCTGAAGACCAAGGTGCCCGACCCGGTCTTCGACCAGTACGCCGTGCACGCCTGGTTCGAGGGGCTGGACCGGGAGGCGCTGTCCACCTCCGCGGCCCAGGCCGAGCACATCTACGTGCACTTCCTGCCGATCAACGACTCCTGGGTCTGGCAGATCCCGATCACCGACACGATCACCAGCATCGGCGTGGTGACCCAGAAGAAGCGCTTCTCGGAGGGCAGCGGCGACCTCGACGAGTTCTTCTGGGAGTTCGTCGGCAGCCGCCCCGAGCTGCACGACGCGCTCAAGGGCTGCCGCCAGGTCCGCCCCCTGAAGGCGGAGGGCGACTACAGCTACTCGGTCAAGGAGATCACCGGCGACCGCTACGTCCTGATCGGCGACGCCGCCCGCTTCGTGGACCCGATCTTCTCCAGCGGGGTCAGCGTGGCCCTGAACAGCGCCCGCATCGCCTCCCGGGACATCATCGCGGCGCACGCGGCCGGCGACTACGGCAAGGACCGGTTCGCCGCCTACGAGACCAAGCTCCGCAGGGCGGTGCGCTACTGGTACGAGTTCATCTCCATCTACTACCGGCTCAACGTCCTGTTCACCGCGTTCGTCCAGGACCCCCGGTACCGCAAGGACGTGCTGAAGATGCTCCAGGGCGACGTGTACGACGACGAGGAGCCGAAGGCCCTGGTCGCCATGCGCGAGGCGGTGGCCGCGGTGGAGGCCAACCCCGACCACCTGTGGCACCCCTACCTGGGCACCCTCAAGGCCACCCGCTGACCGGCACCGCCCCCACCGGAAGGAAATGATTCCGTCATGCTCATCCTGCGACACAGCGAGGTCGCGCGGCTCCTCGACGGCTGCGAACTCGACACCATGTCGGTCGTCGCGGACGCCTACCGCCTGCACGAGCAGGGCGACACCGCGGTGCCGCACTCGACGTTCCTGAGGTTCCCCGGGCAGCCCCGGGACCGCATCATCGGGCTGCCCGCCTACCGGGGCGGGCAGCGGCCGGCCGCCGGCATGAAGTGGATCGCCTCCTTCCCCGCCAACATCGAGCGCGGGATCCAGCGGGCCAGCGCGGCGATCATCCTCAACTCCCTGGAGACGGGCCGCCCCGAGGCCCTCATCGAGGGGTCGCTGATCTCCGCCAAGCGCACCGCGGCGAGCGCGGCCCTCGCCGCGGAGCTGCTCACCCGCGACCACCGCCCCGACGGCCTGTCGCTGATCGGCTGCGGGGTGATCAACCTGGAGATCCTGCGCCATGTGCACGCGGCACTGCCGGACCTCACCTCGCTCGCGGTGTACGACAGTTCGCCCGAGCGGGCCGCCGCCTTCGCCGCCCAGGCGGCCGAGGCGGTGCCCGGGGCGCGGGTGCTCGTGCTCGACAGCGCGGAGAAGGCGCTGGCCGCGCACGGCCTCGTCGCGATCGCCACCTCGGCCGTCGAACCGCACCTGGACCTGGCGGCGGCGGAGCCGGGCACGGTCGTGCTGCACATCTCGCTGCGGGACCTGCTGCCCGAGTCGCTGGCCGGGGCGTGCAACATCGTCGACGACACCGAGCACGCGCTGCGCGAGCGCACCTCCCTCGACCTCGCCGTCCAGGCGGCGGGGCACCGCGACTTCATCGCCCCGACCATCGGCCGGCTGCTCCTGGACGAGGACCGCGGGGAGGGGTTCAGCCCCGAGCCGGGGCGGACGGTCGTCTACGCCCCGTTCGGCCTCGGCGTCCTCGACATCGCCCTGGCCGACCACGTCCTCACCGCCGCCCGGGCCCGAGGGCTCGGCGTACGGGTGGAGGGCTTCCTGCCCGCCTGACCGGCCGGGAGCCCTCGCCACCGAAGCAGGGCCAGGGCCGGCACATCCCCCGGCCGGCCCTGGCCCTCCCCTGTTCCGGCGCCGCCCGGCTCCTCGCAGAGAGGCACGTCATGCCCCGAACCCCACCCGCAGCCGCTCCCGGCCGGGCACTCCACCGGACGGCCCCCCGGGGCCGCGCGCCGTCGGTGGGCGACGGCACCGGCCGCTTCGGCCGGAGCAACGCCGTCCACGTGTGGCACGGCCGGGTCGCGGACCTTCCCGACCCGGCCGACACGGCCCTGCTGGACGACACGGAACTGCGCACGTTCCGGCGCCGCGGCGCGCCGTTCGCCGGCCGCTACGCGGGCGCGCACGCGGCCGTGCGCCGGATCCTCGCGGATCACTACCTGGGCGGCCCGCCGGCCGCGATCCGGTTCGGCCGGCACCGGTGCCCGAGGTGCGGCGACCCCACGCACGGGCGGCCCAGGATCGTCTCACCCCGCACCCGGCTGGACTTCAGCCTGTCGCACTCCGGGCCGTACTGGCTGCTCGCCGTCACCGCGGGCGGGCAGGTGGGCGTCGACATCGAGGAGCACACCGGGCGCGGCTTCGGGGACGCGCCCCGGATCGCGCTGTCGGACGCGGAACTCGACGTGCTGAGCGGGGCCGGGAACGAGCGGGAGTACGAGGAGGTCTTCCTCCGTGCCTGGACCCGCAAGGAAGCGGTCCTCAAGGCCGTCGGGGTGGGCATCGTCGCCGACCTGCGCGCCGTGAACACGCTCACCCACGGCCGCGGGCCGCTCCGCATCGACCACGAGGAACCCGGCGGCCCCACGAGGTGGACCGTCCGGGACCTCCTCCTGGGCCCGGGCCGCTCGGCGGCCCTGGCCCACGAACACACCCGCCCGGGCCCGGTCCTCCTCCGGCCCCCGACCGCGCCGACGCCTCAGCCCGGCCGGGCCACCGACGGCCGGGCGTGACCGCCGGACCCCTGACGGCCCGACGCGACCCGCCACCGGGAAGTCGGTGCGGCCGGACCCCCGACGCCCCGGTGGCCTCCCTTCCCCGCGGTCAGCCGGGCGTCCGCCCGGGCCCGGGCCGTCGCGCCTTTCCTCTGCTCTCCAGCTTGTGCGCAGTGCCGTGGAACTGCGCACCAGCTGGAGCCCCCGTCACCCTGTCGGACCGGCCACCAGATCGCCCCGGCCGGGCAGCGCCGGCGCGAAGTCGTCCGCCAGGATCGTCTGGTGGGCGCTGCGCAGGGTCGGCCCCGGATCGACCCCCAGTTGTTCCCGCAGCAGACCGCAGCCCGCGTGGAACGTCTCGAAGGCCTCGGCCTGCCGGTCGCTGCGGTGCAGGGCGATCATCAGCTTCGCCCGGAACGTCTCCCGCAATGGGTGCGCTCCCACCAGCTGCGTGAGTTCGCCGATCAGCTGCCGCTGCCGGCCCAGCCGGAGATCCGCGTCGATCCGGCTCTCCAGCACTTCCATCCGGGCCATCTCGATCCTGGACCGCTCGTTGTCGACCAGCGCGTCCGTCACCCCCGTGAGGGTGGGGCCGCTCCACAGGTCGAGCGCCGCCCGGAACCGGGCCGCCGCCTCGGCGATCCGCTCCGCACGCATCAGCGTCTGCCCCTCTTTGGCCAGCTTGTAGAACTCGTCCAGATCGAAGCGGGCACCCCCTCTCTCGATGCGGTACCCGCGGCCGCACCGCGTGATCGTCGCATCGCCGTGGAAATGACCCCGCAGCCGCGAGGCGTAGGTGTAGATCTGTGCCTGATACGTGGCGGGAGGCCGCCGTTCCCACAGCACCCCGCCGAGGTCCGAGTCCGAGACGACCCAGCCGTCGGCGAGCAGGAGGGCGGCCAGTATGGTCCGTTGCTTGCAACCGCCCAGTGGAGCCTCCACCCCGTCGGACCACAGTCCGACGGGCCCGAGAACGCGGAACTCTAGCATGACCGTGAGTCAGCTCCCATCTGTGTCTCCCTGTGCGTACACGACGACAACTCCTGCCCGTTGCTTACGGATTGGCGGGTCAGGATCTCCTTGGCGACCATCCCCCGGGGTCACCGAACGAGGTGCCGATCAGCTTCTGTGGCTGGCCGTGTGGGGGGAGGTGGACGAGCAGCTGCCGCTGTTCGGCCGCGGTCGGGGGGATCCGGACGCCGGCCGACTCACGTCGAGCGGGCCCGGTTCACTGATCTCCATGGCAACTCCGGGTCGATTCACCTGAATCGGCGGGCCGAAGCCCGGTGTAGTCGACAGTGCCACGCGGTGCGGGCCCGGCCCAGTGCCGTCGTACCGGAGCCGGTGTGTGTTCATCAGGTGCTGGATCATGAAGAAATCACGGTGCCGTGCCCCACGACCCCCCCGCCCCGGCGGATCACCGCAGGCCGGCGGCGCCCTGTCGGCATCGCAGGGGGATGTCCCGAGTCCGCCCCGAACGCCGTGGGACGGCCTCGTGTGAAAAGTTCACCCCCCGCTGGTGATCCGCACACTGGGTGCGCTCCCCCGCGCTTCGCAGAATCGTTCCCGTAACCAAGCGAGCCCATGGCAAGCCCACTGCGAAGGGAACGATCGCGATGACTCCGCACACCCCGCACCAGGGCACCACGAGACACACCCCCGTCACCGCCGCGCCGGCCGGTCAGCTGGTGATCGAACACCTGGACGTCCCGGCCGAACAGTGCGGCGCGCTGTTCACCGTGACGTACACGAACGTCGTGGCCGCGCCGGCGAGTCCCGCCGCATGACCGCCACCGGGACGCACCGCGGCGCCGCCGGCCTCCTCGGCTTCAAGCGTCACCTGCGGGCCGCCGTCGTGCCCGGAGAAGCCGCCTATCTGCTCTCGCAGCGCGGGGTCACCGCACTGCGGGGGCTGCCGGCCGAGGTGCTGGCACCTCTGCTGGACGGCACCCGGGACCGGGAGACGGTGATCCGCGACGCCGCCCCGGACCTCGACCCCGACGCGGCCCGGTCGGCGCTCGCCGCCCTGGAGGCCGCCGGCCTGCTCAGGCTGCACACCGCCCCCGCCGCCACGGCGCACCCGTCCGCCACCGCGGCCGAGGCCTACTGGGACCTCGCCGGACTGGACGGCGGGCGCGCCACCCGCGACGTGGCCGGGGCCCTCGTACGGCTCGTGGCCCTGCCCGGAACCGACCCCGCCCGGCTGCGCACGGCGCTGCGGGAGTCCGGCATCCGGGTCGCCGGCGCCGGCGAGGACGCCGCTTTCGCGCTCGTCCTCTGCGACGACTACCTCGACCCGGCCCTCGCGGCCGTCGACGCCGCCCTCCGCGACCAGGGCACCCCGTGGCTGCTGGCCCGTACCGGCGGCGCCGACCCGTGGGTGGGGCCGGTGTTCCGGCCCGGCACCGGGCCCTGCTGGTCCTGCCTGGCCGTCCGGCTCCGCGGCCACCGCCGCTCGGAACTGCCGCTCCAGCGCCATCTCGGGCTCGCCGGCCCCGCGGACCGGCCGACGGCCGGCCTGCCCGCCTGCGCGTCGGCGGCGGCCCAGCTCGCCGCCCTGGAGACCGCGAAGTGGCTGGCCGGCATCCGGCACCCCGGCCAGGGCGCCGTACACATCCTGGACACCCTGCGGCTCGCCTCCGCCGCACACCCGGTGGCCCGGCTGCCGCAGTGCCCGGTGTGCGGCGACCCGCGGCTCGTCGCCCGGCGCGTGCGCGCCCCGTTCGTCCCGGTGTCCCGGCCCAAGGCCGACCAGGACTCCGGCGGCCACCGGGCGCTCACCCCGCACCAGATGCTCGACCGCTACGGCCACCTGGTCGACCCGGTCACCGGCATCGTCAAGGAGATCAGCCGGGCGAAGCACTGCCCGGACTTCGTGGAGTCCTTCCTGTCCGGCCAGAACCTGGCCATGGGCGCCGCCTCCCTGGCCGGTCTGCGCGCCGGCCTGCGCACGCTCAGCGGCGGCAAGGGCGTCACCGAGACGGAGGCCAGGACCAGCGCCCTGTGCGAGGCCGTGGAGCGCTACAGCGGCACCCGGCACGGCGACGAACCGGTGGTGCGGGACACGTACGCCGCGCTCGGCCCGGCCGCCGTACACCCGAGCGCCTGCCAGCTCTACGCCGACCGCCAGCTGCGCGACCGGCGGGCGTGGAACGCCACCGGCTCCTGGCTCAGCCACGTCCCCGAACCCTTCGCCGAGGACCGCCCGACGGACTGGACGCCGGTGTGGTCGCTGACCGGCGGCACCCAGCGGCTGCTGCCCACGTCCATGCTCTACTTCGGCCAGGAGCCCGCCGCCGACGGCCTGTGCGCCGACTCCAACGGCAACGCCGCCGGCAGCAGCCCCGAGGACGCCCTGCTCCAGGGGTTCCTGGAACTGGTGGAGCGGGACGCCGTGGCACTGTGGTGGTACAACCGGCTCCGCCGGCCCGCCGTGGACCTCGACGGCGCGGACGAACCGTACGTCGAGCGGATCCGCGCCGGCTGCCGGCGGGCCGGCCGCGCGCTGTGGGCGCTCGACCTCACCTCGGACTTCGGCATTCCGGTGGTGGCGGCGTTCTCCCGGCGCACCGACGGGCCCACCGAGGACATCGTGTTCGGCTTCGGCGCGCACTTCGACCCGCGGATCGCGCTGCGGCGCGCGCTGACCGAGATGGGGCAGCTGCTGCCCGCGGTGGCCCCCGGCCCGGGCGGCACCGGTTACGCCATCTCCGACCCGGACCCGGTGCGCTGGTGGCGCACCGCCACCCTCGCCAACCAGCCCTATCTGGCGCCGGATCCGGCGGCCCGGCCGGCCCCGGCCCACGGTCGCGGCCACCGGCCGCGGACCGATCTGCGCGACGACGTCACGGCCGTCACCGAACTGGTCCGGGAGCGCGGCATGGAGCTGCTCGTCCTCGACCAGACCCGCCCGGACCTGCAACTGCCCGTGGTGAAGGTGATAGTTCCCGGAATGCGCCACTTCTGGCCGCGCTTCGCCCCCGGACGGCTCTTCGACGTCCCGGTCGCCCTCGGCATGCTGCCCGAACCGACTCGCTATGCCGACTTGAATCCCGTGCCGATGTTCGTTTAGCCCGGTAACTTCTGACCGGCGACTCCCTTCACCTATTATCCCTCTCAGTGCGCGTGGCCGCGGGCTAGCGGAGGGGGCCGGTAGGACGATGTCGCCACACAACGCTTTTTCACATTCTGCCGTCGAAACGGCGGAGGATCCCGAACCACCCGGTGCACCACCGGAGTCGGGGCCGCCCGACGCGCCCGCGCCGCGCCTGGCCCGGGTCATCCTCATGGCCGCCCTGCTCAGCTTCCTGCTCATCACGATGCTCAACGTGCTCAGCGCGGGCCTCGGCACCGGCATGAACCTGGTGGCCCTGGCCTGCCTGGCCTCGATCTTCGCGCTGCAACTCAGACACTCGCGACCGGAAGCGCATCGGGCCCCCTGGCGGCGAAAAGCAGTCGCTCTGGGGGTCCAGGCACTTCTGACCTACCTTCCCATCCTCGTCTTCCAGGCCGAATGGGGCGGCATGGCCGGGTTCTTCGCCGGCTCGCTGCTGCTCCTGCTGCCACCGCGCCTGGCCTGGCCGCTGTACGCCGCGGTGGGCCTGTCGATGCTGCTGCCGCCGGCGCTGGAGGGCCGCTCGGTGCTGGACAGCGTCTATCTGTGCCAGTCCACGCTGCTGACCGGCCTGATCGTGTTCGGCCTGACCCGGCTGGCCGACCTGGTGCACGTCCTGCACGACACCCGGGGCCAGCTCGCGCGGATGGCCGTCACCAAGGAACGGCTGCGCTTCGCGCGGGACTTGCACGACCTGCTCGGCTACAGCCTCTCCGCCATCACCCTGAAGAGCGAACTCATCCACCGCCTCGTCCCGGCGCATCCGCAGCGGGCCCTCGCGGAGATACGCGATGTGCTCGCCATCTCCCGGCAGTCGCTGGCCGATGTGCGTACGGTCGCCAGCGGGCTGCGCGACATGTCCCTGGCGGAGGAGATCACCACCGCCGAGGGCCTGTTGACCGCCGCCGAGGTGGACATCCGCGTCACGCTGCGGCTGGGGACGATGAGCCAGCAGGTCAGCACCGTGCTCGCGGCCGTACTGCGCGAGGCGGTCACCAACCTGCTGCGGCACTCCAAGGCCGACGTCTGCGTGATCGAGGCGGTGCAGGAGGAGGGCCGGGTGCGGCTGCGGGTGGAGAACAACGGCGTGGACCCCGACTACCGGGATCCGTCCGCGCACAGCGGCAGCGGCCTCGGCAACCTCGCCACCAGGATGCGCGAGGTTGCCGGCGAGCTGACGACCGACCGGGGGCCGGAGGACACCTTCCGGCTCGTCGCCGAGGCCCCGGCCTTTCCCGAACGACCCCGGTCCGGTGCCGACACCGCGGTGCCGATGACCAGAAAACCGGCGGCCTGAGCCGGAGAGGAGAACCGTCGGTGGCCATTCGCCTGCTGCTGGCAGAGGACATGAACATGGTGCGCGGCGCGCTGGTGGCGCTGCTCGACCTGGAGGACGACCTGGAGGTGGTCGCCGAACTGGAGCGCGGTGACGAGATCGTGGACGCCGCGCTCGCCTGCCGGCCCGATGTGGCGATCATCGACATCGACCTGCCCGGCATCGACGGCCTGACCGCCGCCGCCCGCCTCAGGGAGAAGCTGCCCGAGTGCCGGACCCTGATCCTCACCAGCCTCGGCCGGCCCGGCACCCTGCGCCGCGCGCTCAGCGCCCAGGTCAACGGCTACCTCCTCAAGGACGCCCCGCCGCCCGAACTCGCCAACGCGGTACGCCGGGTGGCCGCCGGACAACGGGTCATCGACCCGCAGCTCGCGCTGTCCGTCTGGGGCACCGCGGAGACCCCGCTGACGGAGCGGGAGACGGAGGTGCTGCGACTGGCCGCGGAGGGCCTGGAGGCCGGCGAGATCGCCGACCGCCTGCATCTGGCGTCCGGCACCGTGCGCAACTACCTCACCACGGTGGTGACGAAGCTCCTCGCCCGCAACCGTGTGGACGCGATCCGCATCGCCCGCGAGGCGGGCTGGCTGCCGTAGGGGGCGGGTGGTACGGGCCTTGGGGCCCGGCGTCCCCGCGGGCCCCCTCCCGGCCGCTCACGACGCCGCGGCACCGCCCCCAAGATGGCCTTCGGCGGAGCTCCGGGGGCTGTCCCCCGGGCCGCGCGCGAGGCGGCACCGGAAGCCGTCCCCCGGGTCGCTCCCGAGGCCGCTCCTCAAGTCGCCGTCGAAGTCGCCCCCGAAACCGGTCCGGAGGTTGCCCCCGACGGAGTTCCCGGTCCTGCCCCCGGGGCCGCACTCAAGGTCGCTCGCGGGGAGGACGCGGAGAGGCGCCGGATCGTCCTCCGCCTCGGCGGTCAGGCCCGCCGCGGCGAGATAGTCCATGATCCGCTCGGCCACCCCGGCCGGCAGCGCGAGCGCGGCCGAGACCTGGTCCGGGGTGACCGGCCAGGCCAGCCGGCCCAGCACCCAGACGGCCTCGGGACGGTGGACGAGCACACGGTACGAGGAACCGGGCGACTGCACGGTGACGCCATCGCCGCCGACGGTGAGCGAGACCCCGCTGGGCAGCCGCACGGGTCGCCGGCCGGGCAGCTTCGCGAGGGCGAAGTGCGCGATCGGCGACACGGGCGTGGCCGACAACAGCGGGCCGGCTAAGTCGTCGATGCCCAGCGTGCGGACGATCAGGTGGGAGAGCCGTTCCAGGTGGAGCAGCAGGCAGTACCAGACGTCCTGCCCCGCCGCGTCCCCCGCCCCGGGTTCCAGGTTGGCCAGCAGGACCGGCCCCAGCTCCATGCGGCGCAGCGCCTCCGCGACCACCGGATGCGGCGCGGTGACCCGCTCGGTGCCCCAGCGACCGGTGAGCACCAGCTCGCCCTCGAGGTCCCCGGGCTCGACCATCACGTCCTCGGCGAGCGACCAGAGGTCGACCGTGGGCCCGCCGGCCTCGTCCGGCATGACAAACCTCCTCGTGGGCGCCTTCTCGCGGGAACGCCCGGCCGCGTTCACCGGGCACCTGATTGTGGGTCGGCACCGGGTGCGGCGGACACCTAGCCCGTCACAGCCTCCGCGTGAAGATTTCACGCGGGCGCGACGCAGGCGGAAGGACCGGCGCGCAGCCCCCGCGACGTCCCCGACGACCGTCGGAGGCACCCACCGACCCCGACGACCGAGGGGAGACGCGCACCGGCCCCCGACGACCGATGGGGCGCCCACCACCTTCCGACGACCGGCGCGGGGACGGCGCGCACCGACCCCGACGACCGGCGAAGGCGCCCACCGGCCCCCGACGACCGGCGAGGGGCGCGTACCGTCCCCGCGCCGAGCGCCCCCGAGATTCCCGCTCCCCGGCCCACCCAACCCCTAGGGGAACTGCCCGGGACCGCTGGGGGATGGTCCCGATACCCCGTACACGCCCCGGACCGCGACCGTAGGACCATGACCTCGACGCCCCCCGCGACCCGCCTCTCCCGACTGTGCTGCGTCCTCATCCCCCTCCTGCTGCTGTCGTACGGCCTGCTGCGCCTGATCGACGGCATGGACGGCACCCACGGCCCGGGGATGGCCTGGGACCTCGGCCACTTGTGCTTCCTGGCCGCGTTCCTCCTGCTGGGCACCTTGGTGAGGGAGCTACGCGGCCTGGTCCCCGCGGCCGGCGCCCGGATGAGAACCGCGGTGCGTGCCGCCACAGCCGCCGGACTGTTCGGCGCGGCCTGCTTCGTGTGGGTGATCCTGGGCGACCTGTTCCCCGCCCTGTCCGACACGGCCCCCCTCCCCGCCCCCCTGCAACTGGCGGGCCCCCTGGCCTTCCAGCTCGGCCTGCTCACCCTCCTGATCATGCTGGTCACCACCCGCCCCAGGCAGCTCCCCGCCTGGAGCCCGGCCCTGGTCTTCCTCTTCTTCCTCCTGATCACCGTCAACCTCGACCTGATCCCCCTGGCCTCCCTCCTCCTAATGGCCGGCCTCACCCCTCTGACCCGCAACCGCGGCCCCCGGATGGCGCAGTAGGCATCGGCACCGGAACAGCGCAACCGCTGTGTCTCGCCTCCCTCCGCCCCTCACGGCGGCCGGACGTTCAGCAAGCCGCCGGGGCCGCGCTTGAGCCCCGGGCAGGGGAGACGGAGACGCACAAAGCCGCCGCATATCCGGACGGCACGGGCACGGGTGTCAGGTGGGCTTCGATGGCGTTGGTGCTTTCCGGCCTTCCTGTTCCCACGTGATCCAGGCGGGTGTCCCGCAGGAGTCCGGTGCCCAGCATCTTCAGATACGCCTCCTTTCGCGTCCATATCTCGGTGAACGCGCGAGGTTTCCGTTCCTCGGGAAGCGCGTCCAGCTCCTGGCGCTCGGCCGGGTGCAGTGCATCCCTTGCCTCCCCCACCGCCTGACTCGAAGCGATCTGCTCGATGTCGACTCCCACGGGTTCGACGGCGCATGCGACGAGGATCAGACGTCCGCTGTGCGAGAGGGAGAAACGCAGTTGTCCGTCCCGCACCACCGGTCGGCCGTGAGGTGCGCCGCACCCGTGACAGGCTTCCCTCTCCATCGGCAGGTCACCGGGATGACGTTGCAGCAGGGACCCGAGCAGAATGCGCAGGCCGACATGAGCCGTGACGTACACCTCGCGGTCCGAGTCACGGCGGAAGGAGACGGCGCGGGCCCACTCGTCGGGGCCCAGCAGCCGTGGTGCGTGCCGGGCGGCAAGCTCGGCGCTCCGGTCCGCGTCGATGAGCCGGACGACCGGACGCCCCGCGTCAGGTCGCCGTACAGCGGGCGCGTTCCTCAGATCCTCCGGTACGGAGAACGGAGTCACACGACACACGAACTCACCGCCGGGAGTTCCCCGGCGTGGTCCAGGTCCCGGAGCATGGTCAGGCCGCGGCGGGTGTCGGCAAGTGCGGAGTCGTCGAGGTCGGCCACGAGGAGTTCCGCCTCCCGGGCACCCGCTTCCGCAAGGGTGCGGCCGTCCGGCCCGTAGATGGCGCTGCGACCGCAGAAGTCCCACGGCCCCTGGGACCCGGCGAAGTTCGAGAACATCACGTAGAAGGTGTTCTCAAGAGCGCGGGCGGGGAAATACACCGAACGGCGGTGGTCGGAGTCGCCCCGCACGAACGCCCCGCCGCACAGATAGGCATCGGCGCCGGAGCGCGCCGCGGCCCGGGCGTGCTCGGGAAAACTCGCGTCGTAGCAGATGCCCAGAGCCAGCCGCCAGCCATCCACGTCGAGCGTGCGGCACTGGGTGCCCGGCACGAACAGTCGTCGCTCGTGCACCTCCAGCCGGCTCTTGCGGTAGTCGGCCAGGATGTCACCGTCTCCTCCGACGGCGATGGCCGAGATCGCCGACTTCGTGCCCGCGGGGGTCGGCGCACCGACGATGGCGGTCACGCCGGTGGCCCGGCACGCCTCGCGGACCACGGTCAGTTCCGGACCGTCCGGGGCCAGGGCACCGGCGGGCAGGTGGGACGTGAGCCATCCGGGCTCGTATCCCGTGAGGGAGAGTTCGGGGAACTGGATGACCCTGGCCCCGGCGTCCGCCGCGCGGACGATGGTCGCCGCCGCCTCGGTCGCGTTGTGCAGGGTGTCACCCGGGCGGGCGAGCGTCTGCGCGACCGCCACCCGCAGCGGGGCACGCGAGGTCGTTCCGGTGTTGATCATTTATTCGACTCCAGATGAACGTGGTCGTTGCGGAGGGCTCGGTCAGCCGAGCAGCCAGCGGCTCAGGTAGAAGGCGGCGATGCCGATCGCGGTGACCAGCAGGAACTTCTTCGAGCAGAGACCGGCGACGAAGGTCACGCCACCACCGATGAGGTAGGGATTCGAGACACTCAGGTGCATGCCGTGTCCGCCGGGCATCAGCATCTCAGGGACGACCAGCGCGGCCAGCACCGCCGCCGGGGTGTAGCCCAGCAGGGACTTGGCCACCGGGGGCATCTCCCGGTCGGCGAGGAGAACGAGGGGCAGATAGCGTGGCAGGAAGCTGCACAGGCCCATGCCCAGAATCAACAGCGCCATCGTCATGCCACGTTCTCCTCGTCCTTCTTGGCCACGTCGACCGCGTTCGCCGCTCTGTCCCCGACGGGGAGCGCGCCGTCGTCCGCTGTCTTCTCCCCGCTCGTCGGGGCGCCCTCGTCCGATGCGGGCTCTTCGGACGCCTCGGTGGCGGAACCCTGCGGGTTCCGGCGCTTCTCCAGGTACTCGCACACGGTGCCCGCCGTGGCTCCGACAGCGGTGGCGAGCACCACGCCGAGGTTGTACGGGAGGTCACGGGCGAGCACGACGGTCAGGCCGGCGGTCACGATGGCTGCGCCCACACGCCAATTGGTGAGCGATCCGGCCAGCATGGCGACGAACATGGCGGTCATCGGGAAGTCGAGACCGAGGTCCGCCAGGTCCGGCACGGCGCTGCCCAGCGCCATGCCCACCAGGGTGGACAGCATCCAGGTGACGTACATCGCCCCGGATGCCCCGAGGAAGAACAGGTGCTTGCGCTCCGTGAGCTCTCCCTTCTTGAGACGCTCGACGGCGACGAAGAAGACGGCGTCGATCAGCCCGAAGCCGAGCAGCACCCGCCAGCGCTGCGGAACCTCCCGCACATGGGGAACCAGGATGGTCGAGTAGATCAGCATCCTGAGCCCGAGGATCAGGGTCGTCAGCAGGATGGTCAGTGCGCCCGAGTGCTCCGCGATCAGGGCGAACCCGATGAACTGGGCGGTGCCCGAGTTGACGGCCATCGCCAGTCCCAGCGTGGCCCATCCGGACAGTCCGTTGGCGGGCCCCAGGATGCCTCCGGCCACGCCCATGGGGATGGCCGACGCGAGGAACGGCATCATGCTCATCGCCCCGGCGCGCAACGGGGATCCGGGGCCGGGGCGCACCGCTTCTCGCGGGACCTGCGGGTTACTCATGTGTCATCGCACCTCGTTCGTGCCTGAGGGAAAGCCGGCGGGCGGGGCCGGCGGGCCGGACGAGTGTCCGCCCGGCCCGCCGGCAACGGGTCACCTGCGTCCGGAGGCCGCCTGCCGGCGGCCCAGGACCAGGTCGGCGACCGCAGCGGCCGCGGTGCGGCAGAAGTAGTGGCCGCCGCCGGCCAGCTCGACCAGTCGGGGCTGATCGGCGAAGAGCGACCACGCGGTGTAGCGCTCGGCGTGCCCGGGGGTGAGGGGGTCGTCCGCCGCGAACACCGTGGTCAGCGGAGCAGACAGCCGCGCCTTCGGGCCGTGCTCGTCGGCCGCGAGCAGATAGCCGTTGGCGGAGCCGGCGTCGTGGCGGAAGACCCCCGCCACGAACGCGGCCTGCTCGGGCCGCAGACTGTCGAACTCGGCGAAACCGGTCTCGTCGACGAGCCAGCGCACGATGTCCTCGTCGGCCATCGCCGCCGCCTGCTCGATGCCCTGCCGCGTGGTCGCGGCGTCGTGCAGCAGCTTGCCGCCGACGAAGACCTCCGCCACGGTCGTGCCCTCGGCTTCCAGCAACCGCGCCGTCTCCACGGCGAGAGCGGAACCGACGCAGTGGCCCCAGAGCATCAGTGGCCGGTCGCCCGCCTTGTCGCGGATCTCCTCCACCACGCGCCGAGCGGTGTCCTCCAGTGACCAGAACGGCTCGTCCGGACGGCCCGCATCGTGCCCGGGCAGTTCCACGCCGTACACGGCCACCGCGCCACCCGCGGCGTCCAGCGCCTGGGCCAGCGGCTCGAAGTTGATCGCATTGCCTCCCGCGTACGGGAAGCAGATCAGCGCGGACTCGGCGTCGCCGGGTTCGGCGGACAGCGGCAGCAGCAGCTCATGCGGGTCCTGTCCGGCCCCGGCCGCGGCGGCGAGGTGGGTGCGGGCGACCTCGCCCAGCGCCGCCAGGGTGGAGTTGCGCATCAGGTCGGTGAGCGAGACCAGTCCGTCCAGCTCCATGACCACCCGCATCGCGGCGAGCGAGGCACCGCCGAGCAGGAAGAAGTTGTCGTCGAGGGAGATCTCCTCCAGCGGGGTGTCCAGCACCGTGGCCCACACCTGCGCGATGCGCCGGTCCACCGCGTCGACGGGACGCCGGTCGGCGGGCTGCTCCGGCTCCGAGGCGGTCTCGGCTGTCTCGGCCTGGGAGGCGTGGAAGGTGTGCCGCTCCCGCTCCTCGCCGAGCAGACTCAGACCGTCGCGGTCCCGGCGCCCGTACAGACCGGTCTCGACCGGCTCCCGGCCGTCGGAGACCAGCACGACCCGGCCGACGGTGGCGAAGGGCACCGCGAGACCGTGCTCGTCGACCACGCGGGCCCGGACCTCGGCACCGGACGACGGGACGAAGGCCGCCAGCTCCGTGGGGAGGGCGTCGGCCCGCTCCGCCTGCTCCAGCTCGGCCAGCTCGTCCCCGGCCAGCAGGTTCGCCAGGTGGTGCGCGGCACGCGGATCGCCCGTCATCTGCTCGAAGGCGGCGGCGTAGTAGGCACCCATCCGGTCGATCTGCCAGGGCTCGAAGAGATGGGCGTGGTAGTGCAGGCTCAGGCGGACCTCGTCGGTGACGAAGTGCCGGGAGAACTCCGCGCGCAGCACGAACTCCGTCTCGGAGTTGGCCCGCACGTCCAGCAGGGAGAAGCCGTCCTGGGCCTCCAGCTGCTTGAGCAGGTAGAAGTGCGTGAAGTTGAAGGCGGTTTCGAACAGCTCCTTCTGCGTGCCGAGGTCTCGCTTCATCTGCGCCATGGGGTAGCGGCGAGCGGGCAGCAGATCGATCTCGGAGCGGTAGACCTGCCGGATCAGCTCCTCCCAGGTCCCCTCGAAGGCGTGCACCCGGAAGGGCACGGTGTTGAGGAAGAGGCCGACGGCACGGGTGGCGTCCTCCACCTCGGGGCGGCCGCTGTGCTCGTAACCGGTCATCACGTCGCGTTCGCCCGAGACGAGCGAGAGCACCTTCGCGTGGGCGGCCATCAGCACGTTCTTGACCGGCACGGACAACTGGTTGGCGAGTGACACGATGCGGTCGGACAGGCCCGGGGCGAACTCCACCTCGTGGAACAACACGGGGAAGACGTCCGCCTCGGCCTCCTGCCGGGTCCGCGGCAGTCGCGTGAAGGTGCTGCCCTCCAGCAGGTCCGCCCAGAAGGCGCGGTGCTCGTCGTCGGCCAGCGAGCGGCGCTCCAGCGCGACGTAGGTGCGTGCGTGGTTGACCACGGTGGCGTCCGGCAGTTCCCGGCCGTCACGCAGCCGGTGGAACAGGTCGAACAGCGTGGTGTGCACCAAGGTGATGCTCCAGCCGTCCAGCGCGGAGTTGTGCTGGCTCAGGCTGTAACGGAACAGGTCGTCCGAGAGCACGTGCACATGCAGCCGTACCAGGCCCGGCTCGGTCCAGACGAACTGGTGGGCCTTCTCCTTCGCGGCCCAGTCGCGGTACCACTCGTCCTGTTCGGTCTCGCTCATCCCGCGCAGGTCGGCGATGTACAGCGGCAGCGGGGCGTCCTCGTGCACCAGCTGGAGGTACTCGCTGTAACCCGTCAGGTGGTAGCTGGTGCGGAAGATCGGATTGCGCCGGACCAGGATGCGTGCCGCTTCCTCGAAGCACGCGGCGTCGAAGGAGCTCTGGATCATGTAGCTGAGGATGTCGTGGTACTCGGCGGTCCCGTGTGACAGCTCGCTCTGGAAGACCAGCCCGGCCTGCAGCTGCGTCATCGGGTACGCGTCCTCGACACCGGCCGGGATACGCGCGCGGTCCTCGGGCTTCAGCAGTTCGAAAGGACGCGGCGTGGTCGGCTGCTCGTCCGGCCCGGATTCCGCCAGGCTGCGGGCCAGCCGCGCCACCGTGGGGTTCTGGAAGAACTGCTGGAACGTGAAGTCCAGCCCCGCCGCCCGGGCTTTCGCCAGGACGGTGACGAAGTGGATCGAGTTGCCGCCGAGCGCGAAGAAGTTGTCGTCCACCCCTATGCGCTCGTGGCCGAGTACCTCGCCCCAGATGCGGGCCAGCTCGGCCTCCTGCGGCGTGCCGGGGGCCACGTAGGCGGCGGTCTCGGGCTCCGCCGGGCCGGGCTCGGGCAGGGCACGCCGGTCCAGCTTGCCGTTCGGTGAGAGCGGGAAGGTCTCCAGGACGAGGAGACGTGCCGGGACCATGTAGTCGGGCAGGGTCAGGCCGAGGTGCCGCTTGAGGTCCTCTTCCGTGAGGGCGTCCACCGACTGGACGTAGCCGCACAGGTGGGTCTGGCCGTCCCCGGCCTTGCGGGCGAGCACCACGGCGTCCTTGACCCGGGGGTGGCGGCGCAGCGTCTCCTCGATCTCGCCGAGCTCGATGCGGTAGCCGCGCACCTTGACCTGGTGGTCGATACGGCCCAGGTAGTCGATGCTGCCGTCGGGCAGCCACCGGGCCAGGTCGCCCGTGCGGTAGACGCGCTCCTCACCGGCCGCCGGGGCGGCGACGAACCGCTCGGCGGTCAGTTCCGGCCGGCCCAGGTAGCCGCGGGCCAGACCGACACCGGCGATGCACAACTCGCCGGGCACACCGACCGGCTGGGGTCGCAACGCGGAGTCGAGGACGAGGATGCGGGTGTTGTCGATCGGCCGGCCGATCGGGACCCGGTCGACGTCGTCGGGTCCGCAGGCGTGGTGGGTCACGTCGACGGTGGCCTCGGTGGGGCCGTACAGGTTGATCAGTCGGGGGGCCGGGCCCGTGGTGGCGGCGGCGACCTCGCCGAAGCGCCGGACATGGTGCGGCGTGAGCGCCTCACCGCTGGCGAAGACCTGTCGCAGTGACGCCAGCCTGGCCTGTACGCCCGCTCCCGCGACGAAGTCGAGGAAGGCGCCCAGCATGGAGGGCACGAAGTGCATGGTGGTCACGCCGTGCTGCTCGATGGCAGCGACCAGGGCCTCCGGGTCCCGCTCCGCGCCGGGATCGGGCAGGCAGACCGCGGCGCCCTCGAACATCCACCAGAACAGCTCCCAGACGGACACGTCGAAGGAGGTGGGCGTCTTCTGCATGATCACGTCGGCGGACGTGACGGGGTAGGCGCGCTGCATCCAGTGGACGCGGTTGACCACCGAGCGGTGCTCGATCTGGACGCCCTTGGGATTGCCGGTCGAGCCCGAGGTGTAGATGACGTACGCCAGGTCCCGGGCGTCGCCGATGACCTCGGGTGCCGTGCCGTCCTCGGCGTACGCGGACTCGTCGGTCAGGTCGAGCACCTCGCGGCCCTCGTGGACCAGGTCGCGGTAGCGGGGTGTGGTGAGGACGAGACGAGCGGCGCTGTCGTCCAGGACGTAGCGGATGCGCTCGGCGGGGTAGCCGGGGTCCACCGGCAGATAGGCGCCACCGGCCTTGAGGACCGCGTAGACGGCGACGAGCATCTGCGGCGAGCGATCGGCCAGCACCGCGACGAGGTCGTCGCGGCCCACGCCCCGGTCGCGCAGGGTCCGCGCCAGCCGGTTGGCACGGGTGTCGAGCTCGGCGTAGGTGAGCCGGAAGCCGTTGCCGGTCACGGCGGTTGCGTCCGGGGTCAGCCGCACCTGACGGGCGAACAGTTCGTCGAGGCGGACGGTGTCCTCGAACACGGCGTCGGTGTCGTTGGCCCGCTCGATCACGGCGCGGTCGGCGTCCGCTCGCAGGTCGAGCGCGGACAGCGCCCCGTCCGGGGCGGCAATCGCCTCGGCCAGCAGCACCGCCGTGTGCGCGAGCAGCCGCTCGGCGGTGTCGGCGCCGTGCTGCCCGGCACGGTGGCGTAGCTCCAGGCGCAGGCCCTCGCCGTCCCGGAGGAAGGCGAACACCATCGCAAACCTCGGCCGGTCGGCGGGTGCGTCGTGCTCGTCGCGCACGACGTCGACCATGACGTCCGCGAAGGGGTGCGTGCCGGGACCGGCGACGGCGCCGAACTCCCCGGCAAGGATCTCGACGGGGTAGTCCTGGTGCTCCAGCGCGGCGAGCAGCCGGGTCTTGGCATCGGCGAGCACCGCGCGGAACGTCGATTCGGGCGTGAACGGCAGGCGCAGGACGAGGCCGTCCGCGAGGGCCGTGGCGTCGGCGGGGACGGCGACGACGGCCTCCTCACCGCCGGTGTAGCGCTGCAGCAGTGTGCCGACGGCGGCGACGAGCACGGTGTGCAGGGCCATCGGCCGGCCACGGGTCAGGCTGTTCAGCCCGGCGGTCAGGTCGGCGCCGAGGGGCAGCACGGTCGTGGCGTGCGGGCCCGTCCCGGCGGGACGGCCCGGGGCGTCGGCGGGGAAGCCGGTGCGCTCGGGCAGGGCGGCGAGGGCCGCGCGCCAAAACGCTCCCTCACGAGGACGTTGCGCCGCGGCGACCTTGAGCTGTCCGAGGGTTTCCAGGGATTGCACGGTACCTTCCAGGAACGAGAGTGCGAGATCAGAAGTCGAAGTCGAAGTCCGGCACGGACTGCGTGGCGGTCGTCACCCGGTTCACGCTGTGCAGCGGCGTGTCGGGCGCGGTGACGGCCGTGTCGAACAGGGCGAGCAGTTCGTCGCGGAACAGCTCGACGGTCTGTGGCAGGAACAGGTGCGTGCTGTAGGCCCACTGGGCGGTGAAGCCCTCCGGCGCGTCGTCGATCTGCAGGTTGAGATCGAAGAGAGTGCGTCCGGTGGCTTCCGGCGACCAGCGCGGCCGGCCCCCGAGGAAGTCGACTTGGTGCAGTCCGGTGTCCTGGACCGCGAAGAGCGTGTCGAACATGGGGTGGCGGCTGTAGTCCCGCTTGCCCGCGGCGGCCACGAGCTCCCCGAACGGGAAGTCCTGGTGGTCGGAAGCGGCCATCGCGTGTTCGGCCACCGCACGCAGGTAGGCGCGGAACGAGAGCTCCGGTCGCGGGGCGAGCCGAAGGCACAAGGTGTTGACGAACATGCCCTGGGTGCGCTCCACTCCGGGCAGGTGGCGCCCGGACACGGGTGTGCCCACGGTGACGTCGTCGCTGCCGCTCATCCGCCCGAGGAGCGCCGTGTAACCGGCGAGCAGGACGTGGAAGGGGGTCACCCCCTCCGTACGCGCCAGCCGGCGGATCGCCTGGCTGAGGTCCGCACCGAGCGTGAACGACAGGTAGGCGCCCTCGGTCCGGCGCACCGGGGGGCGGGGCAGATCGGTGGGCAGGTCCAGCGGCCGTACCGGGGTGTCGTAGGTGCGGCGCCAGAACTCTCCCTGGGCGAGGGCGTGTTGGCGCCCCGCCGGCCCGGCCGCCCAGCGGGCGTAATCGGCATAGCCGACATCCGGGCGCGCGGGTTCGGCTCCGCTGAGCAGCTGCGCCCACTCGGTGGCCAGCAGGGTGAGGGAGTAGCCATCGGTGATCAGGTGGTGGATGTCCATGACGATCCGGGCCCGGCCCGCCCGACGCAGCAGCGCCACGCGCCACAAGGGCGCCCGGTGCGGGTCGAAGGCCCTGATCCACCGTCCGGTCCATCCGTCGAGGTCGGTGTCATCCGGTAGGTCCACCTCCTCGATCGACACCGGCAGTTCCGCGTGCACGCGCTGGTGGGGGTGGCCGTCCGTGTCCAGGGTGATGTCGGTGCGCAGCACCTCGTGCCGGGCCACGAGCGCGGCCAGCGCGGTACGCAGGCGCTCGGCCGGCAGGACCCCGGGCAGGTCCACCACGAGCGGCAGGTTGTACTCGGTCCCGGTGGGGTCCTTGATCTGCTCGACGTAGATCCCGTGCTGCTGTGGTGACAGCGGGACCGGTTCCCGGGGGCCGTCCGCGCGGGCGTCCGACGGCAGCGGGCCGTGGCCGGACGGTCCGGCTTCGCGCAGGCGCTCGGCGAGCGCGGCCACCGTCGGGGCGGTCAGCACCAGCGAGACGGGGCAGGCCAGGTGCAGGGTGCGACGGATCCGGGCGGACAGCCGGGTGGCGGTCAGCGAGCCGGCGCCGTAGGCGCTCAGCAGGTCGTCGACGCCGATGCCCCGGATGCCGAGGGCCTCCTCCCACAGTCCGACGAGCGCCCGCTCCAGTTCGTCGCGCGGCGGGCGGCCGCCGAGTGCGGTGCCGGTCGCGGCGGCGGGCTCGGGCAGCGCGGCGCGGTCCACCTTGCCGTTGACGGTCAGCGGCAGCTCGGGCAGCACCATCAGGTGGGCGGGGACCATGTGCGCGGGCAGGGACTCGGCGGCGGCCGAACGCAGCCGGCCGGTGTCCAGGTCCGGGTCTCCCGCGACGTAGCCGCAGAGGTAGCTGTCGGAGGAGCCGGGCAGCTTCCGGGCCAGGACGACGGCGGCCCGCACACCGGGCAGCGCGGCCAGGGTGGCCTCGATCTCGCCCGGTTCCACGCGGAAGCCCCGCACCTTGACCTGGTGGTCGGCCCGGCCGACGAAGTCGAGCGCGCCGTCCGGCAGCAGCCGCACCCGGTCGCCCGTCCGGTACAGCTTCTGTCCGGGCGCGAAGGGGTGTGGCACGAACGCCCGTTCGGTGAGGTCGGGACGGCCGTGGTACCCGAGGGCCAGGCCGTCACCGCCCACGTAGAGTTCGCCGGGCACACCGGTGGGCAGCGGCAGTCCGTCCTGGTTGAGGACGAACGCGGTCGCGTTGGGCACCGGACGGCCGATCGGCACCCGGGCGCCGACGGTTTCGCCCACGACCTGGCAGGTGGAGATCACGGCGTTCTCGGTCGGCCCGTAGGCGTTGACCAGCCGCAGGCCGGGGTTGGCGGCCATCACCTCGCGGGCGTGCCGGGCGGAGAGGACGTCGCCGCCCACCAGCAGGTCGCGCAGCGGACGGAACAGTCGCGGGTCCTCGTCGGCGAGCCGGCTGAACAGCGCGGAGGTGAACAGGGCGGTGGTGATGCCCTGGTCGCGCAGGGCCCGGCCGAGCGCGTCGGTGTCGAGCAGCGTGTCGCGGTCCAGGATGCACAGGGTGCCGCCGCCGAGCAGCGCCCCCCACATCTCCCACACGGAGGCGTCGAAACCGGTAGTGCCGATCTGCGCCATCCTGGTCGTCGGGTCCAGCCGTACGTAGTCGGCCCCGCTGACCAGACGGGTGATGCCCCGGTGCGGGACCAGTACTCCCTTGGGCTTGCCCGTCGTACCGGAGGTGTACATCAGGTAGGCCGCGTCGCCGGCGCCCAGCGGCGGGCCGGCCGGCGCGGGTGGGACGGCGCCGGGGGTCTGCCGCCAGTCCCAGGTGTCGAGAGTGATGACCGTGAGGTCCCCGTCCGGCCGGTCGTGGACCGCCGCGAGTCCCCCGGCCAGGTCGCCGGTGCTCAGCACCCGGCGGGCACCGCTGTCCGCCAGGAGGTACGCCACCCGCTCGGCGGGATAGTCGGGGTCGATGGGCAGGTAGACGCCGCCGGCCCGCAGGACGGCGAGCGCGGCGACCACCAGGGCGGGCTCGCGCCGCAGGAGCAGGGCGACCGGTTCGCCCGGCGGCAGCCCCTCCGCGCGCAGGCGGGCCGCGAGCAGCTTCGACCTGCGGTCGAGTTCGGCGTAGCTCAGGACGGTGTCGCCGTGGACGACGGCCGGGTGTCCGGGTGCGGTACGGGCCCGCTCGACGAACAGTTCCTCGACCCGGCTGTCGCGCGGATAGGCGATCGCTGTCCGGTTGAAGTCCGTCAGCAGCCGGGTGCGTTCGGCGGGGGTCAGCGGATCCAGTTCGCGCACCGGCAGCGCCGGGTTGTCCGCCAGGGCGGTCAGCGCGCCGCGCAGGTGGACGGCGTGCCGGGCCACCGCGTCGGCGCGGTGCGCGGCAGGGTCGTGCCACAGCCGCAGGACGCCACCGGCGGCGGACTCGTCCAGTTCCGCCACCAGCTCACCCGTGGGCCCGGCCCGTCCGGCGTCCGCGCGGCGGACCAGCCACGGTGCGGCGGCGGCCGGCGCGCCGGGCGACGGCGAGCGCAGCGCCCGCGCGGCGGCTTCCTCCAGCGCCCCGAGCGATGCGGCCGGCTCGACCCGCAGCCGTACCGTCACCGGTGGCGCCGCCGCGGCGGCGCGGTAGCCGAACTCGAGGTCGACCCGGCCGGTGTGGTGGTGAAGGAGCGCGGCCCACGCCGCGAGCACCCGGGCGGGCGCCGGCCGGGCGGTGGTCACCACGGCACCCGACTCCGTCCCGGCCGCCTCCTCGGGGGCGTACGCACCGCTTGCCGCCGGATCGGCCGGTGTGGGCAGCCAGGCCATCGGCTCGCCGCCGGGCGCGGACGCGAAGGTGTCGACGGGCGCGCTCATGCGGTCACCTCGCGCAGGGGGAGGAAACGCTCGCTCATGCCTGGTCTCCCGGTGCGAGGACCGCGGCGAGGCGGTTGACGGTCGGGTTCAGGTAGAGCTCCCGCATCGGCATCGCGGGCAGGTTCCGCTCGTTCATCGCGGCGGCGAGGCGCACCGCGTACAGGGAGTTGCCGCCCAGCTCGAAGAAGTTGTCGTCCGGGCCGACCGGCACGCCGAGAACGTCCTGCCAGACCTCGGCCAGCGCGGCGGCCAGTCCTCCACCCTTGATCTCGTCGGAGTCCGGGGACGGCTGCGCGGACGGAGCGGCCGCCGGAGCGGGCAGCCGGCGAGCGTCCAGCTTTCCGTTCGCGGTCAGCGGCAGCGCGGACAGAGCCGTGACGGTGGCCGGCAGCATGTACTCGGGCAGCACCTTGGCCGCTCGCTGGCGCACCGCGGCGGTGTCACCGCCGTCGAGGACCACGTAGGCGTCCAAGCGCGCCGCGGCCGCGTCCCCGGCGTCGGCACCGCCGAGAACCACGGCGGCCGCGGTCACCGTGGGATCGTCCAGCAGGACGTTGCGGATCTCGTCCAGCTCGATGCGGAAGCCGCGCAGCTTGACCTGGGTGTCCAGCCGGCCCAGGTGCTCGAGCCGGCCGTCAGGCCGCAGCCGGCCCTTGTCACCGCTGCGGTAGATCCGGCCGCCGGTGAACGGATCGGTGATGAAGCGCTCGGCGGTCAGCCCGGGGCGCCCGAGGTACTCCAGGGCCACGCCCTCGCCACCGACGTAGATCTCGCCGGGGACGTTGAGGGGGACGGGCCGCTGCCGCTCGTCGAGCACATAGAGGTACCAGCCCGGCAGCGCCGGGCCGACGGACCGGGAACCGGCCAGGGCCTCCTTGCGGCCGACCGTCTGCGCGGTGACGTGGACGGTGGTCTCGGTGATGCCGAACATGTTCACCAGGCGGCAGCGGCGCTCCGGGTACCGGTCGAACCAGCCGCGCAGGCCGCGGGCGTCCAGCGGCTCGCCGCCGAAGATCACCAGGCGCAGCGCCAGGTCGGGCTCGTGCTGCCGGTCGGCTTCCACCAGTTGGGCGAACGCGGAGGGCGTCTGGTTGAGCACCGTGACCCGCTCGTCCCTCAGCAACGCACGGAACTCCTGCGGTGAGCGGGAAACCCAGTACGGCACGACGACGAGCCGGGCACCGGTGAGGAGCGGGCCCCAGATTTCCCAGACCGAGAAGTCGAAGGCGGCGGAGTGGAACAGCGTCCAGGTGTCGTCCGGGCGGAGGCCGAAGTCCTCACGGGTGGCCGAAAGCAGGGCGACCACGTTGCGGTGCGGGACTACGACACCCTTGGGGCGACCGGTCGAGCCCGACGTATAGATGATGTACGCGGCCTGCTCGTTGCCGCGGCCGGGTGCGGGCGCGGCCGTGGCGCCGCCCGCCGCCAGCTCCTCCGGGTGGATCGTGCGGGCCTGTCCGGCGGGGAAGTCCTCCAGCGCGGTGACGACGAAGCGCAGTCCCGCGTCCTCGGTGGTGTAGGAGAGCCGGTCGGCCGGGTAGGCCGGATCCATCGGCACGTAGACGGCGTCGGCCTTGAGTACGGCCAACATCGTGACGACCAGGTCCAGGGAGCGGTCCAGGCAGATGCCCACCCGTTCGCCGGGCCGGACACCGAGGTCGTGCAGCGCTCCCGCGAAACGGTCGGCCCGTTCGTTCAGCTCCGCGTACGTCAACGAGTGGTTCTCGAAGCGGAGAGCGATCGCCTCGGGGCGCTCGGCGGCGCGGTGCGCGAAGAGTTCGTCGATGCGCCGGGGCTGCCAGTCGAGCGGTCGCGCCGGACGGCCGAGGGCCACCAACGCGTTCCGCTCCTCGTCGTCCAGGAGGTCGATGTCCCCGGGGGCCGTCTCCTCAGTGCCGGCCCCCACCTGTTCCAAGGTCCGCGCGAGGTGCCGGGCGAACTGCCGGGCCGCCGCCTCGTCGATGTCGGCGAGACGATGGTGGATCTCCAGCTCGGGCTGCGCGTCCGCGCCTCGTCGGATCATCACGGTGAGGGGGAAGGGGGCGGTCTGGCACGGGAGATAGGTCTCGGTGGCGCCGTCCGCCGGGTGCGCGGCCGGGTCGAGCACGCCCGCCAGTACGCGGCCGCCCGACTCGGCCGCCAGGTCGGCGTAGGTCTGCCGGTCGCACCACGTGCCCGTCAGCGTGTGCGCGGCCTCGCGCAGCAGCTCGGCGGTCGAGCGCGCGCCGGACAGGTCCGGGGCCAGGAGGGTGCCCGCGTCCGCCCCGAGGGCGTCGGCCGGCCGGCCCGGCTGGCCGGTCAGGGCGCCGACGACTGGGGTGTCCTGGTTCTCGTACCGCCCGAGGACCAGTGCGGTCGCGACCGCGAGCGCGTCCCCCGTCGGGTCGGCGGCCGCCTCGGGCAGGGGCATCCGCACCACTCCGGTGCGGTCCCCCGCCGGCCTGTCGCCCGCCGCCCATTCGACCCGGCCGGCGAACTCCGCCACGCTCCACGCCTTGCGCGCTTCCGCGTCGACCGGCGCGAGCCGCGTGCTCACCGACGAGGCGTACCGCGCGGCCGGCGCGCGGTCGAGCAGTACGTCGGCGACACGGCGCAGCGAGGCCGCGTCCAGGAAACCCCGGTGGGCGACCAGAAGGAGGTCGGCCTGGCCGTCCGCGTAGGCGAGGAGCACCACGCGCAGCGGCGCCTGACCGGTGCCCAGCGGGCGGTTCAACTCGGCCCGCAGACGGCGGTCCGCGGTGGTGGAGCGGGCCGCCGCCGGGACGGGTTCGCTCCAAAGCCTCGGCCGTGCGGTGACCTCGGGCCACCACCGGTCGACCGCGGTGTCGAGCAGGTGGCGGAGGCGGTCGGTGTCGGCGCCTTCGGGCAGCCGGACCCGCCAGGCATGGGTGTGGCCCGACGGTGGGCAGTCGGCCGGGATCAGGTGGGTGTGGAGGAGCGTAGGCGGCATGGGTGACTCTCCGGGACGATGATCAGTGACATGGGCGAGCCGCCACGGGCAGCGGTGCGTACGGCCCGGCCCGGGGGGAGCGGCCGGCGGGACGTCGGGCCGGTGTCGGGCGACCGGGCGACCTCGGACCGGCAGCGGATTCGACCGGACGGCCCCGGGTCCGGTCGCCGGAATCCTGTTGTCCGCCGGGGTCGGGCCGCGCGGTGTCGGGCGCGGGCTCTCGATGTGCCGGGTCCCGGTCCTGGTACCGGATGTACGTAGGCCCGGGACCGGTGTGACGGGTGAGGCACCTCCGGCTCCGTGGAGGCAGTGGGAGGCGTGCATGGCCTCGCCCGGTTGGGTGAGGGGTCCGGGGACAGGGTCTAACGGGCGGTGAAGCCGCCGTCCACGGTGAGGACACTGCCGGTGACCTGGCGGGACTCGTCGGAGGCCAGCCACACGGCCGCCGATGCGATGTCCTCGGGCTCGATCAGGGCGTTCATCGGCTGGGCCTGCACGAAGGTCTCCTCGTGCTCGGCCACCGGCACGTCCAGGCAACGGGCGATTTCGGACAGCATCCGGCCCTCGACCTGCGAGTCATCCCGGACGGAGCCGGGGCAGAGGGCGTTCACCCGCACCTTGAGCGGTGCGTAGTCGAGTGCCACGGCTTTGGTCAGACCGACCAGGCCGTGCTTGGCGGCCACGTAGCCGGCGAAGTGGCGGTAACCCACGACGCCCGCGGTGGAGGCGATGTTGATGATGCTGCCCGAGCGCTGCTCGGCCATGTGACCGCCCACCGCTCGGATGGCCCGCCAGGCTCCGGAGAGGTCGACGTCGATCATCAGCTGCCACTCACGTTCGTCGATCTCATGGGCGGCCTTGCCTGAAGGAGCGGCGATCCCGGCGTTGTTGACGAGCACGTCGATCCGTCCGAACCGCTCGCGAGTGGTGGCCATCGCGGCCTCCACCGCGTCGAGGTCACGCACGTCCAGCCGGGCCGTCGAGGCGGCGACGCCGTACTCGCGGCACAGCTCGGCGGTGTGGGCCAGCTGGCTCTCGGAGCCCAGCGGGTAGGGGACGCCCGGCAGGTCCTCCGCCAGGTCGAGCAGCATCAGATCGGCACCTTCGCGGGCGAACGCCACCGCGGTGGCGCGTCCCAGACCGCGGGCGGCGCCGGTGATGACAGCGGTCTTGCCGGACAGTCGCGGGGTCATCGGGCGTCCACCGGCCCGAGCTCGGCGGCGATGAGCCGCAGCAGTGCCTCGGCCTCGTCGGCCAGGTACATGTGGCCGCCGTCCAGCTCCGCCGTGCGGAAGCCGGCCGTCGTCGCCTCACGCCACTGGGCGATCTGCTCCGCGTCGACCAGTTCGTCCTCGCGGCCGCGCAGGGCGGTGACCGCCACCTCCAGGGGCTTGTCGGAGGTCGGGCGGTAGTTCTCGTGCATCTGGACGTCGGCCCGCAGCATGGGCAGCAGAAGCGCGCGCATCTCGGGGTGCGCGAGCGCGGGGTGGTCGTAGCCGGCGAACGCGCGGACCTGTGTCAGGAACGCCTCGTCGTCCAGACCGGTGGCCCGGTGCTCGCGGCCGTTCCACGGGCCCGGCGAGCCACTGACGAACAGCCGGCTCGGCGGCGCGGGCCGGGATGCGCAGAGCTTGTGCGTCAGCTCGTAGGCCAGCACGGCGCCCAGGCTGTGCCCGAAGACGGCCACGCGTTCGGCGTCGGCCAGCTGGTCGAGCACGCTGGTGTGGATCTCCTCCACCGCCCGGGCGACCTCGGTATGCGGAGCCTCGATGAAGCGTTCCTCACGGCCGGGAAGCTGAACGGGGACGATCCGGAGCCCTTCCGGAGCGACCGATTGCCATTCCTTGAAGAACGACGCACCGGAGCCTGCGAAAGGCAGGCAAATGAGATGAGTCATGGGCATGACCACATTCCCTCTATACGGACGGTTGAGAAGTGAACAGAAAGCGGAGCGGGCCCCGGGGTGTGCGGACGGGCGCGCGTCACGCCGTCCCGCACATCGGACGTCAGCGGGCGGCCGTGGCCGCCCTCGCGGAGTCCGCGATGGCCCCGGCCACAGCCTCGGCGTTCGCATCGTCGAGGAGATAGAAGTGGCCGCCGGGAAGTACGCGGGACGCCACCGCGCCGTCCGCCCGCTCGGCCCAGGCGCGTAGCCGTTCCGCGGGGACCAGGAGATCCTGCTCGCCGCCGAGCACGGTGAGCGGGTGGGCCACTCTCACCCGCGCGTTGCGCAGTGCGAGCTGTCCCCCCAGGGTGAGGTCGGCTCGCAGGAGGCGCAGCGTGTGGTCACGCCAGGCCGGATCTTCAAGCATCTCGGCGGGGGTTCCGCCGCCTCGCTGGAGTACGCGTGTCAGCGCGTCGTCGTCCCACTGCGTCGGCCGCTCGATCTGTGATCCGCACGGCAGTTGGGCACTGATGACCAGCGCCGAGCAGATGCCCGGACGCGTCACGGACAGGGCGAAGGCGATGGATCCGCCGAGACTGTGCCCGAACAGCACGGTGGGAAGGGCAGGCAACGCCGCCAGCTCACGGGCTATGCCTTCCAGGAGGTCGTCCGGCGAGATCTCGGGCTCTTCGACGAACCGCCGCTCGCGCCCGGGAAGCGTCACTCCGACGACTTCGAACGCCGCCGGGAGGTGCTTCACCAGCGGCAGCAGGGCGTTGGGGCCGGCACCGGAATGCGGGATGACCACGATCCGTGCCTCGGGGCAGGGAGACGCCCGCCGCAGGGGGCTGAGCCAGGTGACATGAATCACGGAACCACATTCCACGCTGAACGAACTGAGCCTTTGTGAGGCGTGATCAAGCTATCCGGAACGGGAACGGGCCGCCAAGATCGTCGAGGTGTCGTTTCCTCGTTGGCGCGAATACGACGGCAGAACAGAAGCGACTAAACTCACCCTACGTGACAGCAGCACCCAGCGATTCGGCCACCGTCCTGCGTGACCTAGAGAAACGGATCTACGCCCGCGCCTGCGAAGCTGGACTCGTCACCTTGAGTGATATCGAGGCGGAGACCGCAGCGCCGCAGAACGAGATCCGAGCGGCCGTCCAGAACCTCCGTGCCCTGCATCTGGTGCGCGAAACGGAGGATGGGGACGGCCGGTTCGTCGCCGTGTCACCGGAGAGCGCGAAGCTCCAGCGCCTTGCGCCGTTGCTCGGCGAACTACAGCGCCTGCAGGCACGGACCGAGACGATGCGCACCGCGTACGACGGCTTCGTGCACGTCTACGAGACAGCCGCGGCCGAACGGTCGCGGCGAGCGGGCATCGAGATGATTCTGAACCGCGGCGACGTCCGGCGCATCATCAACGGCCTGGCTGCCTCGTCGACCACCGAGGTGCTCACGTCCCACCCGGGGGGACCAAGGCCGCAGGAAGTGCTCCACGAATCGGTCGCCCGATCGCGTGATCTGCTGGAGCGCGGCGTCGCCATCCGCACCCTCTACCAGCACAGCGCCCACTTCGACGCCGGCACGACCGCCTACGTCGAGCACTTCACCGCTCTGGGCACCCAGTTCCGCACCCTGGCCGACGGGTTCCCACAGCTGATGATCTTCGACCGGCGCACTGTGCTCGTGCCCCTGCACGACCGGTCCGACGGCGCGGCGCTGGTCAGCGACCCCAGCATCGTCGACTTCGCCACGGTCGCGTTCGAACGCGCCTGGGTCGCCGCGACTCCGTTTCGCATCGCCTACGACCGCCGGGAGGTCCGCGAAGCCTCCGAGGACGTCAGGCACAGCATCATGCGCCTCCTGGTCACCGGCGAAGAGGACCGGCGCATTGCCGCACGCCTCGGGCTGTCACTGCGCTCGTGCCAGCGCCACGTGGCGCAGATCATGAAGCGTATCGGCGCCCGGAACCGGCTCCACGCCGGCTACCTCATCTCCCAGCACGACCTGCTCAACCGACCGCTTCCCGCCCCTCCTCGGGACACCGCCGCCTCCTGACACGACCACGGCGACCCTCGGCCTCGCTCCCTGGGGGTCACCGTCGCCCGCCCCCCGACCGTCGCCTCCGGTGCACGCGATTCGAAGGGCGTCGCTCGCCCAAGGACACGGAAGGGGCCGAGCCCCCGAGAGGGCTCGGCCCCGGATCCACGCATCACGTCAACGCACAGCGACTCTCCGGTCACACGTTGAACCGGAGCTCCATCACAACCACTCTGACCTGCGGTTATCTGGGCGCATCCCAGCACCATCCCAGCACGGGGTTCTCGGCAGAGTACAAGAAGATCCAGAACGTCGGGAGTATGCGCCAAGGATGCAGCCGTACAGAACCTCGGCGCTGTAATAGTTTCTGTACTAGACTTGCGACCATGAAGTCACCTCGCCCCGGCGGCACGGAGAATATCTCCGTCTCGATGCCCTCGGAACTCCTCGGTGCTCTGCGCACCCGTACCGGTAAGCGCGGCGTGTCCGCGTACGTGACGGCGGCGGTCCGGCATCAGCTCGCCATGGACGGCCTCGCCGAGATCGTGGCCGCCTACGAAGCCGAGCACGAGCCGCTGGGCGAGGCCGAAGTCCAGGCCGCGCAGAGCGAACTGTTTGGTGACGCACCGGCGCCCTACGCGTCGAACGATAGCGCCGCATGAAGGAGCCCTCGGCCAGGTCCCTAGTGCTCGACTCCGAGGCGCTGTCGCTGTTGCTGCGCAACGATCGGCAGATGATCACCCGGATCGAGGCCGCTCGACGCGTAGGCGTGCCCGTCCTCGTGTCGGCCTTGACGGTGGTGGAGGCCGTATACACGAAGACGGATACCGCCCGGCTGCGCTGGCTGCTCTCCCGCCTTCAGGTCCAAGACGTCACCCAGGCGGACAGTCTCACCGCGGTGCAGCTGCTGAGCGACGCCGGCGGCCTACACGGCTACAAGTACGCCATCGACGCCCTCGTCGCCGCGATGGCGCTCCGCTCCCCGGCACCCGTCCTCGTGCTTACCTCGGACCGCGACGACTGGTCGAAACTGTGCGGCGACCGCGTACAGATTAAGGACATCTGACCTCGGCATCTACTCAGCTTGACTCCACCCGTTGATCGACTGCTGCTTTCCGGTCTGACTGCGAAGATGTGGTTTTGATGCAGCATTTTGGGCAGGTCACCGCGCCACAGCGCCCCTCGCCCCAACTTGTCGATGTCCCCGCCCTCGGTCATCAGGACATCCCCAGGCTGGAGCATGGAGCGGGCTGCGCGCTCAGAAGGAACGCGGACCGTCTTGATCTCACCGAGATCCACATATCCAACCTGAACATTCGCAACGCGCAGGTAGGGCCACTCTGGGTCAGCGGAGTCGCCCTCACCGCTCAATGTCACCCCCGTCTGGATCGTCGAGACGTGCTTCAGCCTGGTCATGGCGCCGCTCAGGTTGGCCAGGGTGCTCGCGATTGCAGCGGCACGCCGTTCGCGGAGCATCTCGACCAGGCGCTGCTGCTCCTCGATGAGCGTGTCGATGCGGGCCGTCTCACGGCCGAGATAGTCGGCGATGGCCCGCTGCTCTTGGGCTGGTGGCACGGGGACGGATAGCGCACTTATCTGGGCCGATCACTCTGCCAGAGACAGCAGCCACCGTCCCATGGTTCAGCCCTGCCCCCGACCTGTCTCTATACCTGTTGGCCTGGGTGGGTACCGGGTTTGGCAGCCGATGTTCCCCGCGGCGATCGAATCGTGGTCGCGGGGACTCACCAGAGCGGAACCCAGCACCGGCAGCTCATCCACATCCCAGCACCATCCCAGCACGGGGAAAACCAAGGGGCCCGACTCCAGAGAGTCGAACCCCTCCTGAACTGCATGTTTGCTAGATCAGCGATGTGGTGGCATTCAGTCCACTACACATTGAACCGGAACTCCACCACATCCCCGTCCTGCATCACATAGTCCTTGCCCTCCATGCGGGCCTTGCCCTTGGAGCGGGCCTCGGTGACCGAGCCGGCTTCGACGAGGTCGGCGAAGGAGATGACCTCGGCCTTGATGAAGCCCTTCTGGAAGTCGGTGTGGATGACGCCGGCCGCCTCGGGGGCCGTGGCGCCCTTCTTGATCGTCCAGGCGCGGGACTCCTTGGGGCCGGCCGTCAGGTACGTCTGCAGGCCGAGCGTGTCGAAGCCGACGCGGGCCAGAGTGGCGAGGCCGGGCTCGTCCTGGCCGACGGACTGGAGGAGTTCCAGGGCCTCCTCCTCGTCCAGCTCGGCGAGGTCCGCCTCCAGCTTGGCGTTGAGGAAGATCGCCTCGGCGGGGGCGACCAGGGCGCGCTGCTCGTTCTTGAATTCCTCCTCCGTCAGCTCGTCCTCGTCGACGTTGAAGACGTAGAGGAACGGCTTGGTGGTGAGCAGGTGCAGGTCGTGCAGCAGCTCGGCGCGCTCGCTGCCCTGGACGATGCCGTGGGCGAAGAGCGTCTCGCCCTTCTCCAGGATCTCCTTGGCCTCCTCGACGGCCTTGACCTTGGGCGCGACGTCCTTCTTGATCCGCGACTCCTTCTGGAGGCGCGGCAGGACCTTCTCGATGGTCTGGAGGTCGGCGAGGATCAGCTCGGTGTTGATCGTCTCGATGTCGTCCTTCGGCGAGACCTTGCCGTCGACGTGGACGACGTTCTCGTCCTTGAAGGCACGGATCACCTGGCAGATCGCGTCCGACTCGCGGATGTTCGCCAGGAACTTGTTGCCCAGGCCCTCGCCCTCGGAGGCACCGCGCACGATGCCGGCGATGTCCACGAAGTCCACCGTGGCCGGAAGGATGCGCTCCGACTTGAAGATCGAGGCGAGCTGCGCGAGGCGGGCGTCGGGCACGCCGACCACGCCGACGTTCGGCTCGATCGTGGCGAACGGGTAGTTGGCCGCCAGCACGTCGTTCTTGGTCAGGGCGTTGAACAGGGTCGACTTGCCGACGTTGGGCAGGCCGACGATTCCGATCGTGAGCGACACGTTGCGACTTCCCGTAGTTGAGTGGGCCAGGGGCTGCCAGGGGCCAGAGACCGACACTGGCCGATCCACCAGTTTACGGCGTCCCGGGCGTCCGCCTCGCGAGAGTGCCGGACGTCCGGCCAAGCTCCCGCACCCGGCGTGTCTGAGGGCTGATTCAGCACATAAACAGACCTAGGTTGGTCCCTGTGGAGCAACACAGGCAGCGACCCCCGAACGACGGACCGCGACGCGGCATGCCGCCACAGCGCCCCAGGGGCGCCCGGCAGCCCCCGCCGTCGCAGGACCCCAGGGCGTCGCACGACCCCAGGGCGTCGCAGGACCCCAGGGCGTCCCAGAGTCCCCGGGCGTCGCAAGGGCCCCGGGCCTCGGACGCTCCCCCGGCTTCGCCCGCCCCGATGCCCTCCCAGGGCCGGCGGCGCCCGGGGGGCGTCCGTGGGAGCGGTGGCGGCAGCGGGGGTGCGTCGGGTTCCCTGCGCTCCGGGCGGCGGACCCGGGTGGCGGCGCCGGGCGCGTCCGCGGGGCCCCGGCTGCCGAATCCCCGGCTCACCGGGCTCGGCAGCGGTCTGTTCTGCGCCGTCGCCATGTTCCTGCTCGGCTGCCTGGACCAGCTGCTGTTCGGCGCGTCCCCGACGGTCTACGGCGTGCTGTTCCTGCCGGTGTGCGCGCTGACCGCGCTGTGGGTGCGGGGCGGCGACGTGCTGAGCGCGCCCGTGGTCGTCCCGATCGCGTTCGCGGTGGGGCTGCTGCCCGTCGCGGAGGGCGGCGGGGGGCTGCTCGGCCGGATGATGGGTCTGGTCACCGGACTCGCCACCCAGGCCGGGTGGCTGTACGGGGGGACGCTGCTCGCCGCGGCCGTCGTGCTGGTCCGCCGGGTGCGGTGGGTACGGGGCCGACAGCACCACAACGGCTGACGGCACCCAACGCCCGCGCCGGCAGACACCGGCCGACGGCACCCGGCCCGGCACGCGGCACCCGGCACCCGGCACCCGGCACCCGGCACCCGGCACCCACACCGGCATACACCGGCTGCCAACCCCCGGCACCCACACCGGCCGGCGCCTCGCCCCGACAAGCACCGGTACGGGCACCACCCGGGCGCCCACGCCGACAGACGCCGGGCGCAGGCATCCCCGCAGGCGGGCCGACCGGGTAGCGCGACGCGGCAGGCCTCCTGACAGGGCGCGTCACTCGACCGGGCGGGGGTCCTGCTTCCCGGGCCGGCGGACCCGTCAGCCGCTGTGCGCTGGCCGGTGCGAGGGAGCCGCCACCCGCCATTCGCCGCCCGTCACACGCACACGCACACGTCCCCCGTCACCCGTCACCCGGACTGTGCCGCCCGCATCGCCGCCCCCACGATCCCCGCGTTGTTCTGCAGCTGCGCGGGGACGATCTCGGCCTTGACGTCCTCGATGAGGTGCAGGAACTTGTCGGCCTTGCGGCTGACCCCGCCGCCGATGATGAACAGCTCCGGCGAGAACAGCATCTCCACGTGCTGGAGATACCGCTGGACGCGGTGCGCCCAGCGCTCCCAGCTGAGGTCGCCGTCCTCCTTGGCCTTGCTGGAGGCGCGCTTCTCGGCCTCGTGGCCGTTCAGCTCCAGATGGCCGAGTTCCGTGTTCGGGAGCAGGACGCCGTCCACGAAGACGGCGCTGCCGATGCCCGTGCCGAAGGTGAGCAGGACGACCGTGCCCCGGCGTCCGCGGCCGGCGCCGAACTCCATCTCGGCGACGCCCGCCGCGTCCGCGTCGTTGACCACCGTCACCGGCAGTCCGCCGAGCCGCTCGGCGAACAACGCGCGCGCGTCCGTGTCGATCCAGCCCTTGTCCACGTTCGCGGCCGTACGGACCGTGGCGCCGCCGGTGACCACTCCGGGGAAGGTCAGGCCGACCGGCCCGGTCCAGCCGAAGTGGTCCACCACCTGCTTGACCCCGTCGGCGACCGCGTCGGGTGTCGCCGGGTGCGGGGTGAGCACCTTGTGGCGCTCCTGGGCCAGGTCGCCCCGGTCGAGATCCACAGGGGCGCCCTTGATCCCGGATCCGCCGATGTCCACGCCGAAGATCTGCATGGCTCCACGTTACGACGGACCACTGACGGTCACGCCGCGGGTGTGCCGCTTCCGCCGCGCTCGGCCACCAGCGCCGCCGCCTCCTCGCGCAGGTCGCGGCGGAGTTCCTTGGGCAGCGAGAAGGTGATGGTCTCCTCGGCCGCCCTGACGAGTTCCACGTCGCCGTAGCCGCGCTCGGCGAGCCAGGCGAGGACCTGCTCGACCAGCACGTCGGGCACGGAGGCGCCGGAGGTGACGCCGACGGTGGTCACGCCCTCCAGCCAGGACTCGTCGATCTCGTCGGCGAAGTCGACCAGGTGGGCGTCGCGGGCGCCGGCCAGCTTGGCGACCTCGACCAGCCGCTTGGAGTTGGAGGAGTTGCGCGAGCCGACGACGATGACCAGGTCGGCCTCGGCACCCATCTGCTTCACCGCGAGCTGGCGGTTCTGGGTGGCGTAGCAGATGTCGTCGCTGGGCGGGGAGACGAGGCCGGGGAACTTCGTCTTCAGGGCGTCGACGGTCTCCATGGTCTCGTCGACGGAGAGGGTGGTCTGGGAGAGCCAGACGACCTTCGACGGGTCGCGGACCTCGACCTTGTCGACGTCCTCGGGGCCGTCGACCAGCTGGATGTGGTCGGGGGCCTCGCCGGAGGTGCCGATGACCTCCTCGTGGCCCTCGTGCCCGATCAGGAGGATGTCGTAGTCCTCACCGGCGTACCGGACGGCCTCCTTGTGGACCTTGGTGACCAGGGGGCAGGTGGCGTCGATGGTGGCGAGCCGGCCCTGGCGGGCCTCCTCGTGGACCACGGGCGCGACGCCGTGCGCCGAGAACATGACGATGTTGCCGGGCGGCACTTCCTCCGTGCGCTCCACGAAGACGGCGCCCTTCTTCTCCAGGGTCTGCACCACGTACTTGTTGTGGACGATCTCGTGCCGGACGTAGATCGGAGCCCCGTACTGTTCCAGGGCTTTCTCGACGGCGATCACGGCGCGGTCCACACCGGCGCAGTAGCCCCGGGGGGCGGCGAGCAGGACACGGCGGCCAGACGAAGCGGTCATGCGACCCATCGTAAGGCCGCGTCCGAAAGCGCAGAGATCGCTTCCCCACACTCCGCGGGGAAGACTTGTGTGTATGTCCAACACCGGAACGACGTCCTCCGGGACCGACGCGGGCCCTCGTCTCCGGGGCGGTCTGGGCCTGCGGGACCTCGTGGTCTACGGGCTGCTGTTCATCGCCCCGATGGCGCCGGTCGGGGTGTTCGGGGCGCTGGACGCCAGGTCGCACGGCGCGGTGGCGCTGGTGTACGCGGTGGCGACGGCGGCCATGGGGTTCACCGCGTTCAGCTACGCGCAGATGGTGCGGGTCGTACCGCGGGCGGGGTCGGTGTTCGCCTACGCGCGTGCGGGGCTCGGCGAGGGCGCCGGGTTCGTCGCCGGCTGGATGGCGGCGCTGGACTACGTCCTGATCCCCGCGGTGGCCTATCTCTTCTCCGGGATCGCGATGAACGCGCTGGTTCCGGAGGTGTCCCGGTGGGTGTGGACGGCGCTGGCCGTGGTGCTCACCACCCTGCTGAACCTGTGGGGGGTACGGGCCGCCGCGCGCGTGGGCTTCGTCGTGCTGGCCCTGGAGGTCGCGGTGCTGCTGGTGTTCGCGGTCTCGGCGGTCGTGGTGCTGGCGCGGGACGGGGCGGAGCGGGGGCTGCTGACGCCGCTGACGGGGGACGGCACGCAGGGCGGGTTCGCGCCGGCCGCGGTGCTGGGCGCGGTGTCCGTGGCGGTCCTGTCGTACCTGGGTTTCGACGCGATCGCGACCTTCGCCGAGGAGGTCACCGGAGGGTCGGCGCGGGTGGCGCGGGCGCTGTTGTCCTGCCTGGCGCTGGCGGGGGTGCTGTTCGTGGCGCAGACGTATCTGGTGGCGCTGCTGGAGCCGGTGTCGTCGGCGCGGCTGGCGCGCGATCCGGCATCGCAGGGTTCGGCCTTCTACGACGCGGTGGACTCCGCGGCCGGTCCGTGGCTGCGGGATCTGGTGGCGGCGAGCAAGGCGGTCGGGGCGGCGTTCGCGGCGCTGGCGGGGCAGGCGGCGGCCGGGCGGCTGCTGTTCGCGATGGGCCGCGACGGGCGGCTGCCGCGCGGGCTGTCCCGGACGGACGGGGGCGTGCCGCGGGTCGCGCTGCTGTGCGCGGCGGTGGTCACGCTGGTCGCGGCGGGGTGGGCGGCGCGGCGGGACGACGGGCTGGACAGGCTGGTCTCGGTGGTCGACATCGGCGCGCTGTCGGCGTTCACGCTGCTGCACGCGAGCGTGGTCGGGTATTTCGTACGGCGCCGGGGGGAGCTGAGCCGGTGGCGGCACGTGCTGGTGCCGGTGGCGGGGGCGGGGATCACGGTGGCCGTCATCGTGGCGGCGTCCGGGGTGGCCCAGGTGGTGGGGGCGGTGTGGCTGGTGATCGGTCTGGGGGTGCTGGTGGGGCAGCGGGTGCGGGTTCCCCGGTGACCGGCCCGGGCGTCCCTGAGGGGCGCGGGTAACCGCGCCAGCGGCCACGAGGCTCCCGCACCCGGCGCGCCGCCTCCCACGGCGCCCAGCCGCACGCCCCGCGCCCCCGCGGCCGCGCCCGCCCCCACCCCCGGCCACGCGGAACCGCACGGCCATCCCCTGTCAGTACCGGCCGTTACCCTCGACCGCATGGCTGTGAACACGTCCCCGGAGTCCCCGCTGCCCGTAGGCGAGGTGTCGCGGCTGATCGGGGGCTGGATCGACCGGCTCGGCGCGGTGTGGGTGGAAGGGCAGATCACGCAGTTGTCGCGCCGCCCCGGCGCGGGGGTCGTGTTCCTCACGCTGCGCGACCCGTCGTACGACATCTCCGTCAGCGTGACCTGCTACCGCCAGGTCTTCGACACGGTGGCGGACGTCGTCGGCGAGGGCGCGCGGGTCGTCGTCCTGGCGAAGCCGGAGTGGTACGCGCCGCGCGGGCAGCTGTCCCTGCGCGCCGCCGAGATCAGGCCCGTCGGCGTCGGTGAGCTGCTGGCCCGGCTGGAGCAGCTGAAGAAGTCCCTGGCGGCGGAGGGGCTCTTCGCGCCGGAGCGCAAGAAGCCGCTGCCGTTCCTGCCGCAGCTGATCGGGCTGGTGTGCGGCCGGGCCTCCGCCGCGGAGCGGGACGTGCTGGAGAACGCCCGGCACCGCTGGCCCGCCGTCCGCTTCGAGGTGCGCAACGTCCCCGTGCAGGGCGTGCACGCCGTCCCGCGGGTCGTCCAGGCGGTCGAGGACCTGGACGCGATGGACGAGGTCGACGTGATCATCGTGGCGCGCGGCGGCGGCAGCGTGGAGGATCTGCTGCCCTTCTCCGACGAGCAGCTGGTGCGCGCGGTGGCCGGGTGCCGTACGCCCGTGGTGTCCGCGATCGGGCACGAGCCGGACAATCCGCTGCTGGACCACGTCGCCGACCTGCGGGCCTCCACGCCGACGGACGCGGCCAAGAAGGTCGTGCCCGACGTGGGCGAGGAGCTGGAGCGGGTGCGGATGCTGCGGGACCGGGCGCGGCGCTGCGCGTCCGCGTTCGTGGAGCGGGAGGAACGCGGTCTGGCACACGCGCTGGCCCGGCCGGTGATACAGGATCCGCACCGGATGCTGGACGAGCGCGCCGACCACGTGCTCGCCCTGCTGGAGCGCGGCCGGCGGACCCTCGGGCATCTGCTGGACCGCGCGGACTCGGAGCTGACACACACGCACGCGCGCGTGGTGGCCCTCTCCCCCGCGGCGACGCTGCGGCGCGGTTACGCGGTGCTGCAACGGGCGGACGGGCACGTGGTGCGCGATCCGGCCGAGGTGACGGCGGGCGAGGCACTGCGGGCCCGCGTCGCCGACGGTGAACTGACGGTGAAGGTGGACGGATGACGAGCAAGGTGGACGAGGCGCTCTCCTACGAGCAGGCCCGGGACGAGCTGATCGAGGTCGTACGGCGGCTGGAGGCGGGCGGCACCTCGCTGGAGGAGTCCCTGGCGCTGTGGGAGCGCGGCGAGGAGCTGGCCAAGGTGTGCCGGCGCTGGCTGGAGGGGGCGCGGGCCCGGCTGGACGCGGCGCTGGCCGAGGAGGAGGGCGCCGAGGGGGACGGCGAGTAGGCGCCACGGGCCACCCGGGCTGTGAGGCGGCTCACCGCACCTCCGTCTTAGTTGAACGTTGAACTTCACTGGCGTAGGGTCGTCCGCGTCAGCCGGTCCGGCCTCCCGTCGGACCGGACGCGCACCCCAGGAAGTACACGCATGTCTCTCGTTCTTGACCCCGCCGCCCAGGACCTGCTGTTCCGCGAGGCCCGTACCGCCAACACCTTCACCGACGAGCCGGTGACCGAGGAGCAGGTGCAGGCGATCTACGACCTGGTCAAGTACGGCCCCACCGCCTTCAACCAGAGCCCGCTGCGCATCACCCTGGTCCGCTCCGCCGAGGCCCGCGAGCGCCTGGTCGGGCTCATGGCCGAGGGCAACCAGGCCAAGACCGCCGCCGCCCCGCTGGTCGCGATCCTCTCCGCGGACAACGAGTTCCACGAGGAGCTGCCGGCCCTCTTCCCGCACTTCCCGCAGGCCAAGGACGTGTTCTTCGGCGAGCGTCCGGTCCGGGAGGGCGCCGCCGCGATGAACGCCACCCTCCAGGCCGCGTACTTCATCATCGGCGTCCGCGCCGCGGGCCTGGCCGCCGGCCCGATGACCGGCCTCGACTTCGAGGGCGTCCGCAAGGAGTTCCTGGACGACGACCACACCCCGCTGATGGTCGTCAACATCGGCAAGCCGGGCCCGGACGCCTGGTTCCCGCGCTCCCCGCGCCTGGCCTACGAGGACGTCGTCACCACCGTCTGACGGCCCCCGTACGCGTGAAGAGGCCCCCGGCATCGCCGGGGGCCTCTTCACGCGTACGGGAGCGGGTGCGCGCTCACTCCGTCTTCAGCGCCGCCGCCAGCGTCGTCAGGTCCTTCAGGGGGGCGGTGCCGGCCACCACCGTCGTGGCGCCGGGCGCGTCCTCGAGGACCAGGGCGTCGTACCGGCCGCCGGTGTAGCGGGTCCAGGTACGGCCGTCGATCCGCTCGGTGTGCCTGCCGGCCGAGCCGCCCTGGGTCGCGTCCTCGAGGAACTCGGCGCGCTTGTGCGTGGTCGACTGCTCGACCTGCGCGTACTGGCCGTCCGGGGTCTCGAAGCCGAGGTGCCAGCGGTCGCCGTCCGCGCCCTTGAAGCGTACGGAGGTGGCTTTCCAGGTACTCGGCAGGCCCTCGGGCGCGGCCACCGGGTAGCTCGCCGCCCGGCGGGCCGTGAGCAGTTCGACCTGGTAGTCGACCCGCTTGAGGTCGGGAGCGCGATCGTCGTGCGGGATGGTGAAGAAGTACACGACCAGCGACGCGACGACGATCAGGGCCAGGGAGAGCACCATGTCCCGGGCCGTCTTCTGCTTGCGGTTCGAACCTGCCACGTCCCCTATCGTCGCAGGTGTCCCGGGCGCTCATCCGTGGGGTCCCCTGCTCATTTTGTATGCCTAACGATAGAGTCGGGTCCAAGACCCTCATCCGGCCGTCGTCGTATCAGAAAGGTGCGCTCCGATGACCGAACACCATCACCTGCCGTCCGAGCTCGATGTTCCCTCGGAGGCCCCCGACCGCAACCTCGCCCTGGAACTCGTCCGGGTGACCGAGGCCGCCGCGATGGCCGCGGGCCGCTGGGTGGGGCGCGGCGACAAGAACGGCGCCGACGGTGCCGCGGTGCGCGCCATGCGGACCCTCGTCTCCACCGTGTCGATGAACGGCGTGGTCGTCATCGGCGAGGGCGAGAAGGACGAGGCCCCGATGCTCTTCAACGGGGAGCACGTGGGCGACGGCACCGGCCCCGAGGTGGACATCGCCGTCGACCCGATCGACGGCACCACGCTGACCGCCAAGGGCATGCCGAACGCGATCGCCGTCCTCGCCGCCGCCGAGCGCGGCGCCATGTTCGACCCGTCCGCGGTGTTCTACATGGACAAGCTGGTCACCGGTCCCGAGGCGGCGGACTTCGTCGACATCAACGCGCCCGTCGCCGTGAACATCCGCCGGATCGCCAAGGCCAAGCGGTCCACGCCGGAGGACGTCACCGTCGTCATCCTCGACCGGCCGCGCCACGAAGGGCTGATCCGGGAGGTCCGGGAGGCCGGCGCACGCATCAAGCTGATCTCGGACGGCGATGTCGCCGGCTCGGTGTACGCGCTGCGCGAGGGCACCGGTGTCGACCTGCTGCTCGGCATCGGCGGCACCCCCGAGGGCATCATCTCGGCCTGCGCCGTGAAGTGCCTGGGCGGGACCATCCAGGGCAAGCTGTGGCCGAAGGACGACGAGGAGCGGCAGCGGGCGATCGACGCCGGCCACGACCTGGACCGGGTGCTCACCACCGACGACCTGGTCTCCGGGGAGAACGTCTTCTTCGTCGCGACCGGGATCACCGACGGGGAGCTGCTGCGCGGGGTCCGGTACCGCTCGGAGACGGCGCTGACCGAGTCCATCGTGATGCGGTCGAAGTCGGGGACGGTCCGCCGGATCGACTCCGAGCACCGGCTGAGGAAGCTGCGGGCCTACAGCGCGATCGACTTCGACCGGGCGAAGTAGGACCCGGCGCCCGGGACGGCCCGGGAGAACCCGAGAGAAGGGGCACCCTCCGTGCGGAGGGTGCCCCTTTCCGCGGTGTCCGTCTCAGCCCGCCATGCGGTTCGCCGCCGCCCGCGCCGCCTTCTTCAGCTCCACTTCCCGGCGGCGGCGCCGGGCCAGCACCACCCGGCGCTCGGCCGCCGTCAGGCCGCCCCAGACGCCGTAGGGCTCGGGCTGGAGCAGGGCGTGCTCGCGGCACTCGACCATGACCGGGCAGCGGGCACAGACCCGCTTGGCCGCCTCCTCGCGGGAGAGCCGGGCGGCGGTGGGCTCCTTCGACGGGGCGAAGAACAGGCCGGCCTCGTCGCGCCGGCACACCGCCTCGGTGTGCCAGGGTGCGTCTTGGTCCCTGTCTCGCGCTGGCACCCGCTGGGCCGGAACGCCAGCTACCTGCAGGGACGAATGCGGCGGTTGCAGCACGGTCTACTCCTGACGACGGCTTCGCGAGCGAGAGACGATGCAGCAAGGCCTACCCGCTGTGCGTGCGCCTATGCACAGCGTTGGCACCGGCGAGCACGCGGCGGCTCGTTCATGCCCCCGGGCCGGCGCCGCCGGCGCACCGGAGCGTTCCGGTCACCGGCGGATTCACGACCGTCACCGGCCGAGGTGCCGGCGCAGTTTCCGGTCGACCTTGTCCTGGACGCGCTCCAGGATGTCCGAGACGGTCCGGCCGCGCCGGGGCCGCGCCTCCACGCTGCCGAGGACCGCCCAGCCGTCGACGTAGACCACCGGCGCGCCGGAGTCGACCGAGTCCAGCGGGCTCACCTCGAACTTGCCGAGCACCCCGCCCCCGGTGCCGCGCAGGGAGATGTTCTCCGGGACCCGGATCTGGACCTCGCCGAAGACCGCGACCGCCTTGACGACCACCTGCTGGTACTCGAAGATCGCCTCGCTGAGGTCGATCTCCACGCTGCCGAAGACCGCGTACGCGTGCAGCCGGCGCCCGGCGCGCCAGCGGCCCCGGCGCATCGCGCTGCTGAACACCGCCACCACGTTCGCGTCGGCCTCCGCGGGGATCGCGCCCGGCTCGGGGCGGGGCGGGACGGGGGTGTAGGCGGGGGCGGCCGGGCGTGCGTAGGCGGCGGGCAGGTCCCGGATGAAGGTTTCCAGCTCGCCCACCGTCTTGGCGTTCAGGACCCCGTCCACGCGCTCGGCGTGCTCGTCGGCGGTCAGCCGGCCCTCGGCCAGGGCCTCGCGGAGGATGTCGGCGACCCGGTCGCGGTCGGCGTCCGAGGCGCGCAGCTCGGTCGCGGGTGTGGGTGCGGTCTGCTGGTGAAGGTCCACGGCCGCAGCGTACCGAAACACGATAGATCGCGACAGTCCCGGCCGGGAGCGCCCCCGCGCCCCCCGGAGCATCCCCGCCCGGGGCGCCGCCCACCCGGGGCACCGCCGACTGAGCCTTACCTCACAGGTTCGCCGCCGGCGGCAGGTTCTACGCTGGGGAGGCTCGCCAGCGTCGGCGGGCGGTCGTCCGTCAGAGTGAGGAATGGGCTGAGATGCCTGAGTTCGCGTACACCGATCTGCTCCCCCAGGGCGAGGACACCACCCCGTACCGGCTGGTGACCTCCGAGGGCGTGTCCACCGTCGAGGGACCGGACGGCCGGACGTTCCTCAAGGTGGAGCCGGAGGCGCTGCGCAAGCTGGCCGAGGAGGCCATCCACGACATCCAGCACTATCTGCGCCCGGCCCACCTGGCGCAGCTGCGCCGGATCATCGACGACCCGGAGGCGTCGGCGAACGACAAGTTCGTGGCGCTGGACCTGCTGAAGAACGCGAACATCGCGGCGGCCGGCGTGCTGCCCATGTGCCAGGACACCGGCACCGCGATCGTCATGGGCAAGCGCGGGCAGCACGTGCTGACGGCGGGCGAGGACGAGAAGCACCTCTCGCACGGCATCTTCGACGCCTACACCAAGCTGAACCTGCGCTACTCGCAGATGGCTCCGCTCACCATGTGGGAGGAGAAGAACACCGGCTCCAACCTGCCGGCCCAGATCGAGCTGTACGCGACCGACGGCGGCGCCTACAAGTTCCTCTTCATGGCCAAGGGCGGCGGCTCGGCCAACAAGTCCTTCCTGTACCAGGAGACGAAGGCCGTCCTGAACGAGTCCTCCATGATGAAGTTCCTGGAGGAGAAGATCCGTTCGCTCGGTACGGCCGCCTGCCCGCCGTACCACCTGGCGATCGTCGTCGGCGGCACCAGCGCCGAGTTCGCGCTGAAGACCGCCAAGTACGCCTCCGCGCACTACCTGGACAACATGCCGGCCGAGGGCTCGCCGCTCGGCCACGGCTTCCGGGACAAGGAGCTGGAGGAGAAGGTCTTCGAACTGACGCAGAGGATCGGCATCGGCGCGCAGTTCGGCGGCAAGTACTTCTGCCACGACGTCCGCGTGGTCCGGCTGCCCCGGCACGGCGCGTCCTGCCCGGTCGCCATCGCCGTCTCCTGCTCGGCCGACCGCCAGGCGCTCGCGAAGATCACGCCCGAGGGCGTCTTCCTGGAGCAGCTGGAGACCGACCCGGCGCGGTTCCTGCCCGAGACCACGGACGAGCACCTGGACGAGTCCTCCGACGTGGTGCGGATCGACCTGAACCAGCCGATGGACACGATCCTCGCCGAGCTGACCAAGTACCCGGTCAAGACGCGGCTGTCGCTGACCGGTCCGCTGGTCGTGGCGCGGGACATCGCGCACGCCAAGATCAAGGAGCGGCTGGACGCGGGCGAGGAGATGCCGCAGTACCTGAAGGACCACCCGGTGTACTACGCCGGCCCGGCCAAGACCCCCGAGGGCTACGCCTCCGGTTCCTTCGGCCCGACCACGGCCGGCCGCATGGACTCCTACGTGGAGCGGTTCCAGGCGGCGGGCGGCTCGAAGGTGATGCTCGCCAAGGGCAACCGCAGCAAGCAGGTCACCGACGCCTGCGCGGCGCACGGCGGCTTCTACCTCGGCTCCATCGGCGGCCCGGCCGCCCGCCTGGCCCAGGACTGCATCAAGAAGGTGGAGGTCCTGGAGTACGAGGAGCTGGGCATGGAGGCCGTCTGGAAGATCGAGGTCGAGGACTTCCCGGCGTTCATCGTCGTGGACGACAAGGGCAACGACTTCTTCCAGGACCCCGCTCCCCAGCCGACGTTCACCACCATTCCGGTGCGGGGCCCCGGGCTGGCCTAGGCAGCACGCGGGCCGGGGCGGGCACCGGACGAAAGGCGCCCGCCCCGGTTCCCCGTCGGCTGAAGCGCCGGGCCGCCGAGCCGTCGCGGGTCCGGAGCCCGACCCGCTCCTTCGCCGCCGTCAGGGTCGGGCACAGGCCCGGCGCCGCCGCCGGGCGGATCGTGCCCGCCTGGCGGACGAACCGCTGGTCGGCGCCGCCGTGGCAGTTCCACAGGACCAGGCCCGTCCCGGCGGCGCAGGAGCCGTCCGGCACGTCCAGGCACCGGTCGTGGGTCAGCTCCACGTACAGCGCGCCCCGCCCGGCGTCGTACCACCAGCCCTCGTTGCGGCCCCCGCGGCGGTCCCAGCCGACCACCTCGGTGCCGTCGGCGCTCGATCCGCCCGAGGCGTCGAGGCAGGCGCCGGTGGCCTGGCCGGTCAGCGGGCGGAACGCGTCGTCCCAGGCGTTGCATGGCGCCTCCCCCAAGCAGGTGTCACCCCCGGTATTCACTGGCGGGTAGTCAGTCGGGGAATACGTGTGACGCGACACGTGCTCATGTTTTCGGAGGTACGACGATGACGACCGAAGAGCCGCAGTACCGGATCGAGCACGACTCGATGGGCGAGGTCCGGGTCCCGGCCCATGCCAAGTGGCGTGCGCAGACCCAGCGCGCCGTCGAGAACTTCCCCGTCTCCGGACAGCGCCTCGAACGCGCCCACATCGAGGCCCTGGCCCGCATCAAGGCGGCCGCGGCCAAGGTGAACGCCGAACTGGGAGTGCTGGACGGGGACATCGCGCGGGCGATCCGGGAGGCGGCCGGGGAGGTCGCCGCCGGCACCTGGGACGAGCACTTCCCGGTGGACGTGTTCCAGACCGGCTCCGGCACCTCGTCCAACATGAACACCAACGAGGTCATCGCGACGCTCGCCACCGAGCGGCTCGGCCGTGACGTGCACCCCAACGACCACGTCAACGCCTCGCAGTCGTCCAACGACGTCTTCCCGTCCTCGATCCACATCGCGGCCACCGCGGCCGTCACCCACGACCTGATCCCGGCCCTGGAGCACCTGGCCGCGGCCCTGGAGCGCAAGTCCGCCGAGTTCGCCGACGTCGTGAAGTCCGGGCGCACCCACCTGATGGACGCCACCCCCGTGACCCTCGGCCAGGAGTTCGGCGGGTACGCGGCACAGGTCCGCCACGGCGTCGAGCGGCTGGAGGCATCCCTGCCGCGCCTGGCCGAGCTGCCGCTGGGCGGCACGGCGGTGGGCACCGGCATCAACACCCCGCCCGGGTTCTCCGCCGCCGTCATCAAGGAGGTCGCCCGGGTCACCGGGCTGCCGCTCACCGAGGCCCGCGACCACTTCGAGGCCCAGGGCGCCCGCGACGGCATCGTGGAGACCAGCGGGCAGCTGCGGACCATCGCGGTCGGCCTGACGAAGATCGCCAACGATCTGCGCTGGATGTCGTCCGGCCCGCGCACCGGCCTCGCCGAGATTCGGCTGCCCGACCTCCAGCCCGGCTCCTCGATCATGCCGGGCAAGGTCAACCCGGTCGTCCCCGAGGCCGTGCTGATGGTCGCCGCGCAGGTCATCGGCAACGACGCCACCATCACCACGGCCGGCGCCGCGGGCAACTTCGAGCTGAACGTGATGCTCCCGGTCCTCGCCAAGAACGTCCTGGAGTCCATCCGGCTGCTCGCCAACGCCTCCCGGCTGCTGGCCGACCGGACGATCGACGGCATCACCGCCGACCGCGAACGCGCCCGCGAGTACGCCGAGTCGTCCCCGTCCGTGGTCACCCCGCTGAACAAGTACATCGGTTACGAGGAGGCCGCGAAGGTCGCCAAGAAGTCCCTCGCCGAACGCAGGACGATCCGCGAAGTCGTCCTGGACAGCGGGTACGTGGAGCGCGGGGACCTGACGCTCGCCCAGCTCGACGAGGCGCTGGACGTCCTGCGGATGACGCGCCCGTAGCCCGCTAACGAACGTTTCCGGCCACCCGGGACGGCCGTGACGCGCACCGCAGCGTCGTATGCCGGGGGCACCTAAAATCTGTCCATGACGGACGACGGAGCGAGGGCACGAGTGACGGCGGGAGCGGTGACGCACTGGGCCCCGGGAACGCACATCCTGTGGCGCTACCGGGAGAACGGGGGCGAGCAGTTCCACATCGCCCGGCCCGTCACCGTCGTACGCGACGACGCCGACCTGCTGGCCGTGTGGCTGGCCCCCGGTACCGAGTGCGTGAAACCGGTCCTGGCCGACGGCACGCCCGTGCACCTGGAGCCGCTGGAGTCCCGCTACACCAAGCCGCGCACGGTCCAGCGGGACCGCTGGTTCGGCACGGGCGTGCTGAAGCTGGCCCAGCCCGGCCGGCCCTGGTCGGTGTGGCTGTTCTGGGAGCCGGGCTGGCGCTTCAAGAACTGGTACGTCAACCTGGAGCAGCCGCTCGCGCGTTGGGCGGGCGGGGTGGACTCCGAGGACCACTTCCTGGACATCACCGTCGGCCCCGACCGCAGGTGGCACTGGCGGGACGAGGACGAGTTCGCCCAGGCCCAGCGGGACGGCCTGATGGACCCGGCGACCGCCGAACGGGTGCGGGCGGCGGGCCGGGAGGCCGTGGAGGTGATCCGGGCGTGGGGCCCGCCGTTCCCGGACGGCTGGCAGGACTGGCGCCCGGACCCCTCCTGGGCGGTACCTTCTCTACCCGAGGACTGGGACCGCACGCCCGCGCATGTGTCCTCATGAGACCCTTGATGCGCCCCCGGACGGGAAACGTAGGATCGTCCTCCGCAAGGGCGCGTGAACGCAACTACCGGAGCATGCGCCGGGGCTGACCGATCGTCACCGAGGGACGGCAGGACGTGAGCGAGGGGTACCAGGGCACCACCACGAAAGCCGGCCCCGCGGGAATTCCGTTCCCTGGGCACGTATTGCGGGTATCGGGACTTCGGCGGGACCAACTGCGCGCCCGGCGCATCCGGCGCGCAGCCCCGGACGGACGGATGCGACACGCGTGACGGAGCAGCCCACCTCCATCGAGCGCCCCCAGCCGGGCGCCGACCCCGCGGAGGCCCGCGGGGCGCCCCCGCGTACCCCGGAGCAGTCCGCGCGGCCGCTCGGCGACCCGGCCTTACCCGCACAGGCCCGTACCGACACCACGCCCGCCGGGCCGGGCACGGCCGCGTCCCGTGGCAAGGGAAAGGACGGCATGGGGAAGGAGCACCCGGTGGGCGGCCCCGAACACTCCCAGCCCGCCATCACCGAACCCGGCGCGCTGCGCCCGCGCCCCGCGCCGGACGGCATCCCGGCGCAGCCCGGGGCCGGCCAGGAGCGTGCGCCGGAGGGTCCGGAGCGCCGTGCCGGGCGGGTCGTGCCCTCGGGGCGGCCGATGCCCATGCGGCGCGACGGGGACCGGCTCAGGTTCGTGGGCGCGGCCACCCGGCGCATCGCCCGCGGGCTCGACCTGGACGAGATCGTGATGGGTCTGTGCCGGGCCACCGTGCCGACGTTCTCGGACGCGATCCTGGTCTATCTGCGCGACCCGCTGCCGGTCGGCGACGAACGGCCCACCGGCCCGGTGGTGCTGCGGCTGCGCCGCACCGACCGGATACCGGACGAGCGGGACACCGACGGGGTGCTGCTGCCGTCGGCGTTCGAGCCGGAGCCGGAGCCGTCCGTGCTGGCGGACCTGTCGGCGCTGACCACCGAGCTGTGCGAGGTGCGGCCGGGCGGCGCGCTGAACGAGGTGCTGCGCGGGGTGCGTCCGGTGTTCGCCGACGCGCCCGCCGCCCGGGCCGCGCTGCCCGAACTGCTCGGCGAGAGCGGCGAGGAGGTCGTACCGGGCGGGCAGCACGCGATCCTCGCGCCGCTGCGCGGCCGGCGCCGGGTGATCGGTGCGGCGCTGTTCCTGCGCCGCCCGGACCAGCCGGCGTTCGAGGCGGACGACCTGCTGGTGGCCGCCCAGCTGGCCACGCACAGCGCGCTCGGCATCGACAAGGCGGTGCTGTACGGCCGGGAGGCGTACATCGCCGACGAGTTGCAGCGCACCATGCTGCCCGAGACCCTGCCCCGGCCCACCGGTGTCCGGCTGGCCTCGCGGTATCTGCCGGCGGCGGAGACGGCGCGGGTCGGCGGCGACTGGTACGACGCGATCCCGCTGCCGGGCAGCCGGGTCGCCCTGGTCGTCGGCGATGTGATGGGCCACTCGATGACCTCGGCGGCGATCATGGGCCAGCTGCGCACCACCGCGCAGACGCTGGCCGGGCTCGACCTGCCGCCGCAGGAGGTGCTGCACCACCTCGACGAGCAGGCGCAGCGCCTGGGCACCGACCGCATGGCGACCTGTCTGTACGCGGTCTACGACCCGGTGACGCACCGCATCACGATCGCCAACGCCGGCCATCCGCCGCCCGTGCTGCTGCACCTGGGCGGCCGGGCGGAGGTGCTGCGGGTGCCGCCGGGCGCGCCGATCGGCGTCGGCGGGGTGGACTTCGAGGCGGTGGAGCTGGACGCGCCCGCCGGGGCGACCCTGCTGCTGTACACCGACGGGCTGGTGGAGTCCCGGCTGCGGGACGTGTGGACCGGCATAGAGCAGCTGCGCGAGCGGCTGGCCGCGACCGCCCGGCTGACGGGGCCGGACCATCCGCCGCCGCTGGAAGCGCTGTGCGACGAGGTGCTGGACATGCTCGGCCCGGGCGACCGGGACGACGACATCGCGCTGCTCGCCGCCCGGTTCGACGGGATCGCGCCGAGCGATGTCGCGTACTGGACGCTGGAGCCGGAACGCACGGCCCCCGGCCAGGCCCGCCGGCTGGCCCGCCGGGCGCTCGCCCGCTGGGACCTGGAGGACCTGTCGGATTCGGTGGAGCTGCTGGTCAGCGAGGTCGTGACGAACGCGGTGCGGTACGCGTCGCGGCCGGTGACGCTGCGGCTGCTGCGCACGGACGTGCTGCGCTGCGAGGTCGGCGACGACGTGCCGCAGCTGCCGCGCCTCAGGCAGGCCCGGGCCACCGACGAGGGCGGGCGCGGCCTGTACCTGGTCAACAAACTGGCCCGGCGCTGGGGCGCGACCCGGCTGAGCACCGGCAAGGTGGTCTGGTTCGAGCTGAACCGCTGAGCCGTCGCGCACGGCTCATGCGAAGGGGCGCCCGGAGATTGTCCGGGCGCCCCTTTCGCGTGGGCCGTGCGCGCGTCAGCCGGTGTGCCAGTCCTGCCCGAGGTCCTCGTCCGGGTCGAACGGGTCCCCGGTGGGGGTCTGGGACGGCGGCTCGGTGGTGGGCGTCTGGGACGGCGGCGTCTGCGACGGCGAGTGGGACGGCGACTGGGTGTGGCTCGGCGTCTCGGACGGCGTCTGCGACGGCGGCGCGGAGGAGGTCGGCGGCTCGCTGGTCGGCGTGTGCGTCGGCGTCCGGGAGGGGGTCGGCGGCTCGCTGGTCGGCGTCTTCGTCGGTGCGACGGCGGCGCCCTGGGTGGTGTCCAGTTCGAACGCGGACCGGTCGGTCACGCCGAAGGTGTAGGCGGCCCATATCTCCGCCGGGTAGCCGCCGCCGTTGATCCGGCCGGGCGCCGGCAGCAGTCCGGTCGCGCCCGTCATGGAGACGTGCTTGTGGCTCTTCGGGTCCTCGCCGAACAGGCCGACGGAGGTGACCAGGTCGGGGGTGTAGCCGGTGAACCAGGCGGACTTGTTCTCGTCGGAGGTGCCGGTCTTTCCCGCCACCTGCTGGCCGTCGCGCAGCGGGTTGGCGGCCACGGACCGGCTGGCCGTGCCGTCGTCCACCACGCCGGTGAGCACCGAGGTGACCGTGTCGGCGGCCGTGCGGCTGATCACCGAGCCGCCGACCGGGTCCGGCAGGTCCACCGTGCGGCCCCGGTTCTCCGCGGACTTGATGATGGTCGGGGTCACCTTGTGGCCGTGGTTGGCGAAGGTGGCGTAGATGCCGGCCATCTCCAGGGGGCTCGCGCCCATCGAGCCGAGCGTCTGGGCGGGCACCGCCTGCATGCCCTTGGTGTTCATGCCGAGGGTGCCCGCGGTGCTCATGACCTTGTCCATGCCGACGTCCACGCCCATCTGCGCGAAGACGGAGTTGACGGACTTGTTCATCGCCTGCTGGACGGTGATCGGGCCGTAGTCGACGTCGTCCTCGTTGGGCGGGGCGAAACCGACCGGGCGGCCGTGGTCCAGCACCGGGCGCCGGTTGCTGCCGTCGTAGACGGTGTCGGCGGTGATGGGCTTGCCGTCCTGCGTGGTGGCCTCGCGCTCCAGCGCGGCGGCGAGGATGACCGGCTTGAAGGTGGAGGCGGGCTGGTAGTCCCTGCGAGTGGCGTTGCTGTAGTAGTGCTCGTAGTAGTTCTGGCCGCCGTAGAGCGCGACGATCTTGCCGGTCTCCGGGTCCACGGAGACCGCGCCGGGCTGGATGTCGCCGTCGACCTTGCGCTTGGTCTTGTTGAGCTTGCCGGTCAGCTCGTTGCGGACGGCCTTCTCCAGCGCGGCCTGCTTCTTGCGGTCGATGTTGAGGGTGATGGTCCAGCCCTTCTCCATGACCGCGTTCTCCGCCTGCGACTGGGTCAGGCCCTCCTGCTCCATGAGCCGCTGCTCGAGCTGCTGGTTGGCGAGTTCGACCAGGTAGCCCTTCTGCCCGTCGAGGCCGGGGGCGCCCTTGGGCTCCTTGATCACGGGAAAGCGCATGGCGGAGCGCGTGGCCTTGGGGAGCCAGCCCTCCTCGGCCATGTTGTCCAGGACGTAGTTCCAGCGCTCGGTGACCAGCCGCTTGCCGGTGTCGGTCGCCACGGCCCAGTCGTACTGGCTCGGCGCCTGGAGCAGCGCGGCAAGATAGGCGCCCTGCTCGACCGTGAGGTCCTCGGCGTCGACGCGGAAGTAGGCCTGGGCGGCGGCCTGGATGCCGTAGGCGTTGCGGCCGTAGTAGCTGGTGTTGATGTAACCGGCGAGGATGTCGTCCTTGGACTTCTCGCGGTCCACCTTCAACGAGATGACCAGTTCCTTCAGCTTGCGCGTGACGGTCTGGTCCTGGTTGAGGTAGTAGTTCTTGACGTACTGCTGGGTGATCGTGGAGCCGCCCTGCTTGCCCCGGCCGCGCAGGGTGTTGAGCAGGCCGCGGGCGGTGCCCTTGAAGTCGACGCCGGAGTCGCTGTAGAAGCTCTTGTTCTCGGCGGCGACGAAGGTCAGCTGGACCTTGCGGGGCACCTTGGACAGGTCCACGATCTCGCGGTTGACCTTGCCGTTGCGGGCCAGCAGCGTTCCGTCGCTGAATTTGTAGACGTTGCTCTGCTGCTGGGCGGCGGCGTTGCCCTCGGGGATGTCGACGTACAGGTACAGGCCGACGAAGCCGAGGATGGCCAGCAGGCACACCCCGAAGACGGTGCCGAGGATCTTCTTCCAGGTGAACATGCGGCGCAGGAGGCTCTTGGCGGGCTTTCCGGCCGCCGTGGGTTCGGAGCGGCGGCGCTGGGGCGCCGCGCGGTGACCGCCACGCTGTCGCGCTCGTCTCTCTTCCGCTCGTCCCATGGGTCCCTACGCTCGCTTCCGTCTCGGGGTCAGCTCCGAAAGCTAACACCCGCCTATATGACAAAGGGCGTCCGATCCGGTCTTTTGCGGACGTGACAATCAGCACCCGCCCCCAAGGAACCGACGTTCGGGAGCGGTACAGGGTTGCCTGCTCCGAGGAAAGTGTTATCACTTAGCTAGACCGACGCTACAAGACACCGAACCGGGGGGTCACCCATGTCCGACATACCCGAGATGCCCGCTCCGCGTGTGCGCGAGTTCCAGGCGCACAGCATCGGCGGCGGGCTCGCCCTGCTGCTCGGCCTGCTCGGGCTCGGCGCCGCCGCCGCGCTGTTCGCGACCGCCGGGGCCGTCTCCTCGCCCGGCGGGCGGGGCGGGCTCATCGCCGCCGGTGTCGTCGTGCTCCTCGCCGCCCTCATCGCGATGCGCGGCCTGAACACGGTCGCGCCGGGCGAGGCCCGGGTCGTCCAGCTCTTCGGACGCTACCGGGGCACGATCCGGCAGGACGGCCTGCGCTGGGTGAACCCCTTCACCTCCCGGACCCGGATCTCCACCCGGGTGCGCAACCACGAGACCGCCGTACTGAAGGTCAACGACGCCTACGGCAACCCGATCGAGCTGGCCGCGGTCGTGGTGTGGAAGGTCCGGGACACCGCGCAGGCCACCTTCGAGGTCGACGACTTCGCCGAGTTCGTCGCCACGCAGACCGAGACGGCCGTACGGCACATCGCCATCGAGTACCCCTACGACGCCCACGACGAGGACGGCCTCTCGCTGCGCGGCAACGCCGAGGAGATCACCGAGAAGCTGGCCCGCGAGCTCCAGGCGCGGGTGGAGGCGGCCGGAGTGGAGATCGTCGAGTCGCGGTTCACGCATCTCGCGTACGCTCCCGAGATCGCCTCGGCGATGCTCCAGCGGCAGCAGGCGGGCGCGGTCGTCGCGGCCCGGCGGCAGATCGTGGACGGCGCCGTGGGCATGGTGGAGGCGGCGCTGGCCCGGATAGCGGAGGCGGACATCGTGGAGCTGGACGACGAGAGGAAGGCGGCGATGGTGTCGAACCTGATGGTGGTGCTGTGCGGGGACCGCGCCCCCCAGCCGGTCCTGAACACCGGAACCCTCTACCAGTGACCGATCCGTCGGAGCCGCCGAAGGTCCGGCCGCGGCAGCGCAAGCAGGTGCTGCTGCGGCTGGACCCGTCGGTGTACGAGGCACTGGTCCGCTGGGCCGGGGACGAGCTGCGGTCGGCGAACGCGCAGATCGAGTTCCTGCTGCGGCGCGCCCTCGCGGAGGCCGGGCGGCTGCCCCGGGACGCCGGCCCGCTGCCGCGCCGGGGCCGGCCGCCCGGCGACCCCGGCCCCGCCCCCGGCACCCCGCCGCCACCGCCCTGAGCCGGACCCCTCCCTCAAGGGGCCCGGCCTTCGCCGTACCGGGGTCCGGCTGTTACGGAACCCTGACAAAGGCGTCCCACCTGCGCCGACGGACCCTCGCACCGGCCCTCTGCACGGTGTGTATACATCGAGCGTATACACGGTGTGTAGAGTGCTTCCATGTCCATCGGTCACACCCTCCTCGGGCTCCTGGAGTCCGGCCCGCGCCACGGCTACGACCTCAAGCGGGCCTTCGACGAGAAGTTCGGTCACGACCGGCCGCTGCACTACGGCCAGGTCTACTCCACGATGTCCCGGCTGCTGAAGAACGGTCTCGTGGAGGTCGACGGGATCGAGGCCGGCGGCGGCCCCGAGCGCAAGCGGTACGCCATCACCGACGCAGGCGTCACCGACGTCGAGCGCTGGCTCGCCACCCCGGAGAAGCCGGAGGAGTACCTCCAGTCGACCCTCTACACCAAGGTCGTCCTCGCCCTCCTCACCCACCGCGACGCCGCCGACATCCTCGACACCCAGCGGTCCGAGCACCTGCGCAGCATGCGCATCCTCACCGACCGCAAGCGCAAGGGCGACCTCGCCGACCAGCTGATCTGCGACCACGCCCTGTTCCACCTGGAGGCGGACCTGCGCTGGCTGGAACTCACCGCCGCGCGCCTCGACAAGCTCCGTGCGGCGGTGACCCGGTGACCCCTCCCCCCGGCTCCCTGCTCGCCGCCGAGGACCTGCGCAAGTCCTACGGCCCCACCGTCGCCCTCGACGGCGCCGGCTTCTCCATCCACCCCGGCGAGGTCGTCGCCGTGATGGGCCCCTCCGGCTCCGGCAAGTCGACGCTGCTGCACTGCCTGGCCGGCATCGTGCCGCCCGACTCCGGCTCCATCACCTACGACGGCCGCGAACTCGCCGGCCTGGGCGACACCGAACGCAGCGCGCTGCGCCGCCGCGACTTCGGCTTCGTCTTCCAGTTCGGCCAGCTGGTCCCGGAGCTGACCTGTGTGGAGAACGTGGCCCTGCCGCTGCGGCTGAACGGCCGCCCCCGCAAGGAGGCCGAACGGGCCGCGCTCACCTGGATGGAACGCCTGGAGGTGGACGACCTCCGGGACAAGCGGCCCGGCGAGGTCTCCGGCGGCCAGGGCCAGCGGGTCGCGGTGGCCCGCGCCCTGGTCACCGGCCCCCGGGTGATCTTCGCCGACGAACCGACCGGCGCGCTCGACTCCCTCAACGGCGAGCGGGTGATGGAGCTGCTGACCGACGCGGCCCGCTCCGCCAACACGGCCGTGGTGCTGGTCACCCACGAGGCCCGGGTGGCCGCCTACTCCGACCGGGAGATCGTCGTGCGCGACGGCAGGTCCCGGGACATGGAGCGCGCCATATGAACATCCGGCAGTGGACCAGGGACCTGGGCATGGGCGTCCGGTTCGCGGTCACCGGCGGGCGCGAGGGCTGGGTCCGGATGGTGCTGACGGCGGTCGGCGTGGGCCTCGGCGTGGCGCTGCTGCTGCTGACGACCGCGCTGCCGAACGTGCTGACGGCACGGCACCAGCGCGAGGAGGCCCGCACGGACCTCACCTACAGCGCGAAGGTGCCGCCGAAGGGCGAGAACACCGTGCTGGTCGCCATGGGCGACACCAAGTGGCACGACGAGGACGTCCGGGGCCGCTTCCTGGAGCCCGAAGGCGCGCGGGCACCGCTGCCGCCGGGCGTGGACCGCTTCCCCGCGCCGGGCGAGATGGTGGTCTCGCCCGAGCTGGAGAAGCTGCTCTCCTCCGACGGGGGCCGGCTGCTGCGCGAACGGCTGCCGGAACGGATCACCGGCACGATCGGCGAGCCCGGGCTGATCGGCTCGCACGAACTGGCCTTCTACGCGGGCGCCGACGACCTGACGGTGAAGGAGAACAGCTCGCGCGTGGTGCGGCTGACCGCGTTCGGCGACCGGCGTCCGACGACCGAGCGGGCCGACCCGGTGCTCATCATGATGACGCTGGTGGTGTTCGTCGTCCTGCTCACACCGGTCGCCGTGTTCATCGCGGCGGCCGTGCGGTTCGGCGGCGAACGGCGCGACCGCCGGCTGGCCGCGCTGCGGCTGGTGGGCTCCGACCGCCGGATGACCCGCCGGATCGCGGCGGGCGAGGCACTGGCCGGAGCACTGCTCGGCCTGGCCGTCGGGACGGTGTTCTTCCTGATCGGACGGCAGGCGGCGGGCTCGGTCGAGGTGCTGGGGGAGAGCTTCTTCCCCAGCTATCTGAACCCCTCCCCGGTGCTGGTCGTCCTGGTCGCGGTGGCGGTTCCGGCCGCCGCGGTGGGAGTGACGCTGTTCGCGATGCGCGGGGTGGCCGTCGAACCGCTCGGTGTGGTGCGCACGGCCAAGCAGGCCCGGCGGCGCCTGTGGTGGCGGCTGCTGCCGCCGGTGGCGGGCCTGGCGATGCTGGTCCCCATGATCGGCAACGGCCGCTCCCACGGCGACTTCAACGAGTACCTGGTCGTCGGCGGCGTCCTGCTGCTCCTGGTCGGCGTCAGCGCGCTGCTGCCCTGGCTGGTGGAGGCGGCCGTGGCCCGGCTCGGCGCGGGACCGGTCTCCTGGCAGCTGGCCGTACGGCGGCTGCAGCTGAGCAGCGGCACGGCGGCCCGCATGGTCAACGGCATCGCCGTCGCCGTGGCCGGGGCGATCGCGCTGCAGATGCTGTTCGCGGGGGTGGAGAGCCAGTACACCAAGGAGACCGGCCAGGACCCGGAGCGGGCGTCGGTGCAGATCGACCTCTCGAACGGGACCGCGCTGCCGGCGGCGGCCCGCGAGTTCCCGCGCACCAAGGGCGTCCGGGCGGCGGTGGCGATCTCCTCCGGCTCGATGGGCGACCGGCGCAGCGACCCGGACATCACGACGGGCATCACCGTCGGCGACTGTGCCGCGCTGCGCGAGCTGGCCCACCTGCCGTCCTGCCGGGACGGTGACGTGTTCGTCGTCCCGGACCCGAACGACAGCGCCGCGGCCCGGGCCTCCCTGCGGCCGGGCCGTGAGGGCTTCATCGACGCCACCTACTCGGAGGGCGTACGCGGGCGCGAGATCCCCTGGACGGTGCCGGCCGGACTGCGCCGGGCCACCGCGCGCGAGGACGCGCTCCAGTCGAACGTCAACGGACTGCTGCTCACCCCGTCCGCGCTGCCCGCCGAGGCCGCGCCGACCCTGTACCACCAGGTCTACGTCCGCCTGGACCTGTCGGTGCCGGAAGCGGACCAGTACGTGCGGAACACGGCGGCACGGGTGGACCGGCTCTCGAGCGTCTGGCACTGGGCGGCGACCACCCAGTCCCGCAAGTACACCTCCCTGCGCACCGGCCTGTTCCTCGGCGCGGTCTGTGTGCTGGCGCTGATCGGGGCGAGCCTGCTGGTCTCCCAGCTGGAGCAGTTGCGCGAGCGGCGCAAGCTGCTGTCGTCGCTGGTCGCCTTCGGCACCCGGCGCCGCACGCTGGGGCTGTCGGTGCTGTGGCAGACGGCGGTGCCGATCACGCTCGGCCTGCTGCTGGCCTCGGCGGTGGGCCTGGCCCTCGGCGCGGTGCTGCTGAAGATGACGGACACGACGGTGTCCGTGGAGTGGGCGAGCGTGCTGTCGATGGCCGGCGCGGGCGCGGGAGTCGTCCTGGTGGTCACGCTGCTGAGCCTGCCGCCGCTGCTGCGCATGATGCGGCCGGAGGGGCTGCGGACGGAGTAGGCGGACCACCCCCGTGCCCGAAGGGGCGCGGGGAACCGCGCACCGCACGACCGCCCTCCCCCGGAGCGCTAGCCGGCGCCGTCCAGCACGCGTACCGGCATCGCCCGCAGCGCGCCTCGCAGCGCCGCCGCCAGTTCCTCGTACTCCGCCGCGCGGGCCGCGCCCGCGCGCATGGCGAAGGCGACGCGGCGGCTCGGGGCGGGGTCGGCGAAGGCGCCGGTGAGCAACTGGCTGCTGCGGGAGGTCTCCAGCTTCAGCGCGGTGCGCGGCAGCAGCGTGCAGCCGAGGCCGCCCGCCACCAGCTGGACCAGCGTGGACAGTCCGGCGGCCGTGGTGGTGACCGGCGCGTCCTCGCGGCCCGCCTCCCGGCAGATGTCGAGGGCCTGGTCACGCAGGCAGTGGCCCTCGTCCAGGAGCAGCAGATGCAGCTCCTTCAGCGCCTCGCGGGGTATGCCCTCCCGGCCGCCGAGCCAGTGGTCGAGCGGGGTGACCAGCACGAAGTCCTCGTCGAACAGCGGGAGTTCGACCACGCCGGGCACACCGAGCGGCACCGCCAGCAACAGCAGGTCGAGCCGGCCGGAGAGCAGGCCGTCCAGCAGGCTGGCGGTCTGCTCCTCGTGCACCTGGAGGTCGAGCTGCGGATAGCGCTCGTGGACCAGCCGGAGCACGGCCGGCAGCAGATAGGGCGCGACGGTCGGGATCACCCCGAGGCGCAGCGCGCCCGTGAACGGCGCCCGGACCGCCTCGGCCTCCTCCAGCAGCGCGCCGACCTCGTCCAGCACCGCCCTGGCCCGCACGGCCAGCCGCTCCCCCGCCGACGAGAGCAGTACCTTGCGCGTCGTACGCTCGAGGAGGGTCACCCCGAGGGTCTCCTCCAGCGCGGAGACGGCACCGGACAGGGCGGGCTGGCTCATCCCGATGGCCGCCGCCGCGTCCCGGAAGTGCAGGTGCTCGGCCACGGCGACGAATGCCCGCAGCTGCGACAGCGTGGGCTGCCGTCGCTTCCCGTTGCCGGTCGTCACTGATAACCGCCTCCAATCAACACGACCGAGTGTAGCTATTTCCCTAATCAATGCACCCTGTGCCACCATCGTCAGAGTCCAACCCCTGGGAAACACCCCAAAAGGGAAGTTTCTTCGCTGCAAGGAGAGTCCGTGCTCACTGTCGGTGACAAGTTCCCCGAGTTCGATCTGACCGCCTGCGTCTCACTGGAGAAGGGCAAGGAGTTCCAGCAGATCAACCACAAGTCCTACGAGGGCAAGTGGCTCGTGGTCTTCGCCTGGCCCAAGGACTTCACGTTCGTGTGCCCGACCGAGATCGCCGCGTTCGGGAAGCTGAACGACGAGTTCGCCGACCGCGACGCCCAGATCCTCGGCTTCTCCGGTGACTCCGAGTTCGTGCACCACGCCTGGCGCAAGGACCACCCGGACCTGACCGACCTGCCGTTCCCGATGATGGCGGACCCCAAGCACGAGCTGATGCGCGACCTCGGCATCGAGGGTGAGGACGGCTACGCCCAGCGCGCCGTCTTCGTCGTCGACCCGAACCACGAGATCCAGTTCACGATGGTCACCGCCGGTTCCGTGGGCCGCAACCCCAAGGAGGTCCTGCGGGTGCTGGACGCCCTGCAGACCGACGAGCTGTGCCCCTGCAACTGGTCCAAGGGCGAGGAGACCCTCGACCCGGTCGCGCTGCTGGCTGGTGAGTGACCCGTGTCCCTCGACTCCCTGAAGTCCCGGATCCCGGACTACGCCAAGGACCTGAAGCTCAACCTGGGCTCGGTCATCGGCAACTCGGAGCTGCCGGCGCAGCAGCTGTGGGGCACGGTGCTGGCGACCGCGATCGCCTCCCGCTCCCCGATCGTGCTGCGTGAGCTGGAGCCGGAAGCGAAGGCGAACCTGTCGCCGGAGGCGTACCAGGCCGCCAAGTCGGCCGCCGCCATCATGGCGATGAACAACGTCTTCTACCGCACCCGGCACCTGCTGTCCGACCACGAGTACGGCACCCTGCGCGCGGGCCTGCGGATGAACGTCATCGGCAACCCGGGCGTGGAGAAGGTCGACTTCGAGCTGTGGTCGTTCGCGGTCTCCGCGATCAACGGCTGTGGCATGTGCCTGGACTCGCACGAGCAGGTGCTGCGCAAGGCCGGCGTGGAGCGCGAGACCGTCCAGGAGGCGTTCAAGATCGCCTCCGTGGTGCAGGCGATCGCCGTCACCGTGGACGCCGAGGCCGTCCTGGCCGAGTAGGACTCGTCCCGAAGGCCCCGCTCACTCCGTGTGAGCGGGGTTTTCGTCGTCCTTCGCCCCCTCGCGGGGAGCGTTCCCCGCGTTCCCGGCGGGGGCCTTCTCCCCGGTGCCGGCACCGGCGGCCTCCGTGCTCTCGGGGGCTTTCTCGCCGCCCTCGCCGGAAGCCTCCTCGCCGCCCTCGCCGGGGGCCGCGGCGCCCGCCTCGCCCCCGGCGGGTTCGTCGTCCTCGCCCTCCCCGGCCTGCTGCCGCGCGTACGTCCGCAGGTACCCCACCACCGTGTTCGTCACGGCGACCAGCGGTACGGCCACCACCGCGCCGCCGATGCCGGCCACCATGCCGCCGGCGGCCACGGTCAGGACCACCGCCAGCGGGTGCACCCGGACCGCGCGGCCGAGGATGAACGGCTGGAGCACATGGCCCTCGATCTGCTGGACCGCGAGCACCACCACCAGGGTCATCACCGCCGTGAACACGCCCTGGGTGACCAGCGCGACGATCACCGCGAGCGCGCCGGAGGCGACGGCGCCGACCAGCGGGATGAACGAGAACAGGAAGATGAACACGGCCAGCGGGACGGCCATCGGCACGTCCAGGAAGTAGATGCCGATGCCGATGAAGATCGCGTCGATGAGGGCGACCAGCACCGTGCCGCGCACGTACGCGGTCAGGGTGCGCCAGGCCCGCGGACCGGCGCCGGCCACGCCCGGGCGGGCGGCGGCGGGCACCAGCTTCAGGAACCACTCCCAGATCCGCTTGCCGTCGTAGAGCAGGAAGAGCGTCGAGAAGAACACCAGCAGGATGCCGGTCAGCGCCTCCACGATGACCTGGACGCCCTCCAGGCCCGCGGACGTTATCTGGTCGGCGTTGGCGCCGATCGCCTCGCGCAGGTTCTTGGCGATCTGGTTGATCTGCTTGTCGGTGACGTGGAAGGGGCTCTTCAGCAGCCAGTTGCGCAGGTCGTCGATGCCGGACTGGATCTGGTTGGAGAGCGTGTCGATGTTCTCCATGACCTGCCAGGTCACGAACCAGCCCATGAGGCCGATGACGACGAAGCCGCTGATGGCGGTGAGCGCGGTGGCCGGGCCGCGCGGCACCCCCCGGCGGGTGAGCCGGGCGACCGTCGGCTGGAGCAGGGCGGTGACCAGCAGGGCGATGACGAAGGCGAACACCACCAGCTGCACCGCGCTGATGACCCGCATCAGCACCCACAGGGTGCCGGCCAGCACCAGCAGCCGCCAGCCCGCCTCGGCGGCGACCCGGACACCCCAGGGCACGGCCTCGGCGGGGTCGGGCCGGCGCCCGGACGGCGCGGCGGCGCGGCGGGCGGGTCCCGGCGCGCTCGCGCGGGCGGCCGGGGCCGCCTCGGCGCCGGACGTCCCGGCCCCGGACCCGGGGCCGACGGGTTCGTCCTGCTCCTTCTCCACCTCCGCGCGGCGCTCGTCGAGCCGCTCGCTCATCTCGGCCAGACCGCGTCCGAGCCGGCCCAGCCACCGTGGCACTCGCGCCATGCTCCGTCCTCTTCCCCCGCGTCTCCGCGTCCTCGCCACCACTCCCCCGAGGAGTCGTCCGCGTAAGACCGTACAGGGCGAAAGCCCCTCCCCTGAGGACGGGGGAAGGGCTGCGCGAGGGTGAGCTGCGGCCGGACGGGCCGGCGGGCGGCCTAGTACCAGTGGTTGCCCTGCCAGAACGTCCAGGCCTCGCAGGGGCTGCCGTACCGCTCGTTCATGTAGTTGAGGCCCCACTTGATCTGGGTCGCCGGGTTGGTCCGCCAGTCGGCGCCGGCCGAGGCGTACTTGCCGGCGGGCAGGGCCTGGAAGAGACCGTAGGCACCGGAGGAGGCGTTGACCGCCTGGTAGTTCCAGCTGGACTCGTGGTCCACGATGTTGCTGAAGCACTGGAACTGGTTGCCGGCCACCATCTGGCGCGCCATCGCCTGGATCTGCCCCACGCTGTAGCTGCCCTGGGCCGGGAAGCTGGAGGAGTCGCGGACGTCGGTGCCACCGCGGCTGGCCTCGGCCTTGGCCTCCAGCCGCTCCTTGGCCTCCTTGGCCGCCTTGGCGGCCTCGGCCGCCTTCTTCTCGGCGGCCGCCTTCTTCGCGATCGCGGTCTCGGCGGCCGCCATGCGGGCCGCCTCCTCGGCGTCCTTCTTGGCGGTCGCGTCCGCCGCGATGGCCTGGGCGTCGGCCTGCTGCGTGAGGGACGCGGTCTGCACCTGCGCCTGCTGACCCGCGGGTATGTCCGCGAGGAGCGTGGTGTCGGCTGCCGTCGCCTCGGCGGCGTCGTTGGCCTGCGCGGTGCTGCCCGAGGCAACGCCGACGACGCTTCCGACAGCGGTGACCGCGGTGGCCGAGGCCACTGCGAGTCCCCGGACCGAAATCCGGCTCACACGGTTTCCTTCCAGCATCGCCCGCTTCGGTGACCCTGGCGGACGCGATCGTGCCCCTGGCACAGGCCTCCCAACTGCGGGGTCACGGGAGGCACGGGCCCGGTGGGCAACTCCCCGAAGGGGAGCGCCGCGTGGTGCGCGGGCGGCATACGACGATCTGTATGGAGTTGGCGGGGCCTGCGGGGCGCCGTACCGCTGGGGGTACGACTGTGTCGTATGCGGGGCCTGACAGGAACGAGACTCTGCCGTAACCGGACGCCGCGTGGCAATTCTGTGTTGCGTGTGAAAGCTCACATCCCGTTTGGCCCTGGGGATTTCAGGAAAGCTCCACGCACGACGGCGCCGCCCGGCTAGGCTCTTTGCCTTTGCCGGGCGGCGCCAGCCGCTGGGCGGGGTGTGTCAGATGTGACCGTCCTCCAGCATCTCGGTCACAAGTGCGGCAATCTGGGATCTCTCGGACCGGGTCAGCGTGACGTGGGCGAAGAGCGGATGCCCCTTCAGCTTCTCCACCACGGCGACCACTCCGTCGTACCGCCCCACCCGCAGGTTGTCCCGCTGGGCCACGTCATGGGTGAGGACCACCCGGGAGCCCGCCCCGATCCGGGACAACACCGTCAGCAGGACGTTCTTCTCCAGCGACTGGGCCTCGTCCACGATCACGAAGGCGTCGTGCAGCGAGCGGCCGCGGATGTGGGTCAGCGGGAGGACCTCCAGCATCCCGCGCGCGGTGACCTCCTCGATGACCTCGCGGCTGGTGACCGCCGAGAGGGTGTCGAAGACGGCTTGCGCCCAGGGGCTCATCTTCTCCGCCTCGGTGCCCGGCAGATAGCCGAGCTCCTGCCCGCCGACCGCGTACAGCGGCCGGAAGACCATCACCTTCTGGTGCTGGCGGCGTTCCAGGACGGCTTCCAGGCCCGCGCACAGCGCCAGCGCCGACTTGCCGGTGCCGGCCCGGCCGCCCATCGAGACGATCCCGATGTCCGGGTCGAGGAGCAGGTCGAGCGCGATGCGCTGTTCGGCGCTGCGGCCCTTGATGCCGAACGCCTCCCGGTCGCCGCGCACCAGGCGGACGTTGCCCTCGGCGGTGACCCGGCCGAGGGCCCTGCCGCGTTCGGACTGGATGGTCAGACCGGTGTGCACGGGCAGGCCGGACGCCTCCGGGACGTACACGTGTCCTTCCTCGAAGAGGATGTCCACCTGTTCGCCGGGCAGGGTGAGTTCCGACATCCCGGTCCAGCCGGAGTTCTCCGTGATGGCGAGTTCGGCCCGGTACTCCTCGGCGAGGAGACCGACGGAGGACGCCTTGATCCTCAGCGGGAGGTCCTTCGACACGACGGTGACGTCGTATCCCTCCGCCTGGAGGTTGCGGGCCACCGCGAGGATGCGGGAGTCGTTGTCGCCCAGTCGGTAGCCCGTGGGCAGCACGCTGGGGTCCGAGTGGTTGAGCTCGACCCGGAGCGTTCCGCCGAGGTCCCCGGTCGGAATCGGGGCGTCGAGGCGGCCGTGCCGGACCCGGTAGTCGTCGAGCAGGCGCAGGGCCTGCCGGGCGAAGTAGCCGAGTTCGGGATGGTGCCGCTTGGCCTCCAACTCCGTGACCACCACGATGGGGAGCACGACCTCGTGCTCGTCGAAGCGGGTCAGGGCGTTCGGGTCGGCCAGCAGGACGCTGGTGTCGAGAACATACGTGCGCCGGTCGGGCTTGTGGCGCTGTGTGCTGGTCACCACGGAAGGACGTACCCCCTCGGATGTGGTCGGGGAGCGACGAGGAGTTGCTGGACCGGTGTCTGGCCCCCGCGCGCGGCGGGCCGTGAACCGGCCCTCCGCGGCTGATGCCGTGCCGTGACCGCACGGTCGGGCTGGTGCAAAGGGCCTCCCGGGCGGACGGCCCCGAGCCGCCCGCTGAGATACGACGCCCGTGGTTCGGGTGTCGACCTGTTGGGTTTATGCCCTCGAACGGGCGGCGCCATGCGAATGCGGCCACCGGCGCGCTGGTGAACTCCTTGTGACGTCCGTGCCAATCGGGGGGCACGACGACGCCCCGTCACCGGGCGGCGGCGGGGCGGGACGGGGGCGGTCAGCCGCCGTAGCGACGGTGACGTGCGGCATAGTCGCGCAGGGCGCGCAGGAAGTCGACCTTCCGGAAGGCCGGCCAGAAGACTTCGCAGAAGTAGTACTCGGAGTGAGCGGTCTGCCAGAGCATGAATCCGGACAGCCGCTGTTCGCCGCTGGTGCGGATCACCAGGTCCGGGTCGGGCTGGGCGCCTGTGTAGAGGTGACGGCCGATCATGTCGACGTCGACGGACTCGGCGAGGTCCTCCATCGACAGGCCCCGGTCGTGCGCCTCGTGCAGCATGGAGCGCACGGCGTCGGCGATCTCCTGCCGGCCGCCGTAGCCGATGGCCACGTTGACGAGTATGCCGTCGGTGTGGGCGGTGCTCTCCTCGGCTTCCTTCAGGGTGCGCTGCATGCCCGCGGGCAGCAGGTCCATCGTGCCGACGTGGTGCACCCGCCAGCGGCCGTCGGCGGCGAGGGTGCGCACGACGTCCTCGATGATGCCGAGCAGGGGGACCAGTTCCTCCTGCGGGCGGTCGAAGTTGTCGGTGGACAGCAGCCACAGCGTGACTACCTCGACGTCGGTCTCGGAGCACCAGCCGAGGAACTCCTCGATCTTCTCGGCACCGGCCCGGTGCCCGTGGACGGTGCTGGAGCCGGACGCCTTCGCCCAGCGGCGGTTGCCGTCCATGATGACGCCGATGTGCTTGGGCACCTGAGCGTGATCCAGGTGACCTTCCACCCGGCGTGCGTAGAGCCTGACGAGCAGACCGCGCAGCTTGTCGCGCAGGTTCACGTGACCCTCCGGGGGTTGGGCGCGGGGTAGGGGGGTGCCGGAGCCTTGGGGGTGCCGGAGCCGTCGAGCCTACCGCTGCCGGGGGCTCGGTCCGGCCCGGGGTTTGGCCACGCGGCGGCGGTGCGCGCCGCCGGGGGCCACGCCCCTTCGGGGAGACGCCGGGCCGGGGCCGGGCGGTTCCGGAACCCCGCCGTCCTCCCGCACGAAAAAAACGGGCCGGTCCGTGGGGGGGAGACGGACCGGCCCGAGGGGGGGTTTCCACCATAACCCTTCGTAAGGGATGGTGGGTGCATCGGCGTGCCACAACTACTCTCCGGAATCACCCGGCGACGCCGTGGGGACGACGGAATGCGGGATTCAGGGGTGTTGCCGGGGCGATTCACAGTGGAATCCCAGGAGAATCGTGTCGAATGCGAAGGGATTCGCAAGGATTACGCCGTCTTGGGGGAATCATCCGGCGGGTGTCCCGGATCCCCCCGATGGGCGACCCCGCCGGCGAACGGTGGACTTGACCGCTCCGCTACGGCGTCCCGGCCGGGGTCCGGCCGCGTCCCGGCGAAAGCCCCGGACGGTTCCACGGCACCGCGCGGCCCCCTCCACCGCGCGCCACCGACCGCGCGGCTTTGCCGACGCGATTTACCTTGGTCTGAACCTATGTGACCGGTGGGGCCCCTGTGAACCCAGGGTCGATAACAATGCGGAAACCCGGTGTCGTCAGCGTTCCGGCTTGCGTACGTCGAAGAGGTGCCGGGCGCTGTGCGCGACGAACGGCCCCTCCTTCCCGATGCGCTCGTGCAGCGCGCGGAGCCGTGGCTCGTACGCCTCGACCGTGAAGCCCGGGACCATCCAGACGACCTTGCGCAGGAAATGGACGACGGCGGCGATGTCGTGGAACTCCATCCGCAGCCGCTGGGCACGCAGGCCGGCCACCTCCAGCCCCGCCGCCTCGGCGTCGGCGCGCTCCCGCTCGGGGTCGCGGGCGCGGCGCGCCTCCTCCGGCTGGGGCCCGAGGAAGTACTCGACCAGCTCGAAGGCGCTGGCGGGCCCCACGTGCTGGGCGAAGTACGTCCCGCCGGGCCGCAGCACCCGGGCGATCTCCGTCCAGTGGGGGCGGACCGGATGCCGGCTGAGCACCAGGTCGAACGCCTCGTCCGCGAAGGGCAGCGGCGCGTCGTCCGGGGCGGCGACCACGACGACGCCGCGTGGCCGCAGCAGGGCGGTGGCCTTGGCCGCGTTCGGCGGCCAGCCCTCGGTCGCCGCCACGAGCGGCGGCCGGGCCGGCTCCGCCCGCCCCAGCGCGAAGTCCAGCACCTCCCCGCCGCCGGTCTGGACGTCGAGCGCGGCCCCGGCCCGGGTCAGCCGCTCCCCGGCCGACCGGGCGTACCCCCACGACGGCCGCGCCTCGCTGGCCCGCCCCTCGAACCACGAGAAGTCCCACCCCTCGGTGGGCACGGCGACGCCCTCGGCCACGAGATCTTCGAAGGAACGCTCGGCACTCATACGGCCATGCTCCCAGCGGAGCGACACGGGGGCCCGCGGTTTTCCCGTGACGGGCTGCCTCGGCCGGGGACCGGGCCGCCCGTGATCACGGGGACACGGCGAACGGGCTGCGGGCCGCCCGGGCGGCCGGGGCGCCGGGGAAGCCGGCGGCCGACCGGCACCGAGCCTCCCGGGCGACGGGTCCTGCCGGGACGAGGAGTGCCACTCCGACGGGCCGACTGCCCGCGCGACCGAGCGACGGGCCCTCCGGGGTAGGGGAAGCGGCTCGGACGGGCCGGCTGCCCGCGCGACCGGGCGACGGGTCCCTCCGGGGTGGAGGAAGCGGCGCCGACGGGCCGGCTGCCCCCGCGACCGGACGACGGGCCCCTCCGGGGCGAAGAGTGCCGCTCCGACCGGCTGCCCCCGCGACCGGGCGACGGGTCCCTCCGGGGTGGAGGAAGCAGCTCCGACGGGCCGGCTGCCCCCGCGACCGGACGACAGGCCCCTCCGGGGCGAAGAGTGCCGCTCCGACCGGCTGCCCCCGCGACCGGGCGACGGC
>NZ_JBVHXT010000004.1:0-95844 GCF_055569255.1 Streptomyces sp. NPDC029296 | reverse complement strand
AGCTCCGACGGGCCGGCTGCCCCCGCGACCGGACGACAGGCCCCTCCGGGGCGAAGAGTGCCGCTCCGACCGGCTGCCCCCGCGACCGGGCGACGGCTCCCTCCGGGGTGGAGGAAGCGGCGCCGACGGGCCGGCTGCCCGCGCGACCGGGCGACGGGCCCCTCCGGGGCGAGGAGTGCCGCTCCGACCGGCTGCCCCCGCGACCGGGCGACGGCTCCCTCCGTCTGGGGAGGGCGGCTCCCACGGGTCGGCTGCCGGGGCGGTTCGGAGGGGAGCCGCAGGGGCCGGGGGTGGTGCCCGCGTCCTCGGTGGCGGTCGTCAGCGGACCAGTGGGGCGACCCGCTCCGCCGCGCAGCGTACGAAGCCCTCCGGGTCGGGTTCCTCGGCCGTCGGCTGGAGCACGACGGTGTCCGCGCCGGCCTCGGCCAGGCGCCGTACCGCCTCGGCCACCGCCTCCGCGTCCCCGGCGACGCCGTCGCTCGGGAGGGAGCTGGGGGCGGAACACGGCACCGAGTCCTGTCATAGCGTCCTTCCTGGTGGGGAGGACGGGAAAGGACGACGCGTTTACGGACCTGGGCGGTTGACGGCCGCGGAAGGGGAGGGCGGGGGCATGGGGCGCTGGCGGGACGGGCGGGGACGGCTGACCGTGCGGACGGACGCCGGGGAGGGGACGGCCGTCTCCGTTCCGCTGGAGATCTCGGCCTCCTACCGGGCCCGGACGAAGGGTCTGCTGGGCCGGGACGCGGTGGACGGGGCGATGCTGCTGTCGCCGGCGAGCGGGGTGCACACGTTCGGGATGCGGATCCCGATCGACGTGGCCTACCTGGACCGCCGCCTCGTCGTGATCGCCGTCCGCACGATGCCGCCGGGCCGCCTGGGTCTGCCGCGCCCGCGGGCCCGGCACGTGCTGGAGGCGGCGGCCGGGGCGATGGCGGGGTGGGGGGTGCGGACGGGCGTACGGGTGGAGGTACACATGGAGAGGGAGGCGGAGAGGTAGCCGGTGGTCACCGGCCGGTGCGGGGGAAGGACACCTCGACCCGGCGGTTCTTCTTGCGGCCCGCCTCGGTGGAGTTGTCGGCGATCGGGTACTGCTCGCCGTAGCCGCGGACTTCGAAGGTGATGGACGGGACGTTCAGAACCCGGTCCAGCACGGCCTGTACGGCGTCGGCGCGCCGCCGGGAGAGGGCGACGCCGTGGGTGGTGGTGCCGAGGCTGTCGGTGAAGCCGAAGACGCGGACCCGGGTGGCGTGCTGGGCGCGGATCTCCTCGGCGATGGTGGCGATGCGGGTCTTGGCCTCGTCGCCGACCGTGGCGCTGTCCTTGCCGAACAGCACCTCGGTCTGGAGCGCGAAGGTCACGTCGGCGTTGGTGTCCTCCCGCCGTTCGTCCCCGCTCTGCTCCTCCACGACCAGCTTGATGTCCAGCACCTTCGCCTCGGCGAGCGTGGCGCCCTCCGGGAGCCTGAGGTCGGGGTCGGTGGGGTCGACGTCGACGGGGGCGGCGGCGGTGGGTTCGGTGAGGGGGGGTTCACCGGGTCCGGCGCCGGCGGCCGGGGCGGCGGGCAGGTTCAGGACGCACAGCAGCAGGGCGCCGAGGAGGGCGAGGCGGGGTGTGGTGGTCACCGCGGGCCTCACCCGGAGACCTTGATGCCGGCGGAGGTGAACGTCGGCAGCTGGAAGTCCACCTCGGTCACCCCGGCAGGGGGCGCCGGGAACTGCATGAAGACGGCGAGGGTGGCGCCGGACTTCAGGGTCGTGAAGCCGGTCGTGGTCAGCGGCCGGCCCTCGGTGTCCCGCAGCACGTAGTACCGCTTCCTGCCCCGCGGGTCGACCAGCGTGGCCCCGCCCAGCGATCTGCCGTTCTTGATGATCTCGGTCTCGTTGCCGCTCAGCGCGGAGGGGATGACGGCGGTCCGGCCCCCGTCGTTCTTCAGCGTGCCGTTGACCGTCACGAAGCCGCCCGCGTCGCGTTCGGCGGAGGTGACCTGCAGCAGCAGGCCGTCCGACCCGCGCAGCTCGGCGAGCGGCCGGCCGGGGTCGTCCTCCTGGGTGCTCGGGTCCGGGTCGCCGGCCGTGGAGGCGGACGCCGGTCCGCGCGGCTTGTCCTGGCCGCCTCCGCTCCCCCCGCAACCGGCCGCACCGGCGGCCAGACCGGCCGCCACGGTCAGGGCGACCAGTCCCCTGCGGGCCCTCGCAGTGAACCGCATGCTCATCACTGTCGCTTCCTTCGTCATCGGTCGTTCGCCGGGGAGTCGGCCAGGTGGACGTCGAAGAGGTCCTCGGGCCCCGGCAGCTCCGTGGTGTCGTCCGGCTCGGGATGCCAGACCTTGTCCTCGCAGGTGAGCGCGGGCAGCGGGGTGTCCTCGGGCGGGTCGGCGCCCTCCTCGGGCGGCGCGGTCCCGTCCTCGGGCGGCGCGGTCCCGTCCCCCGGCGGTCCGGGCACGTCCTCGGGGGGCGTGCAGAGCGGTTCGATGACGGCCCTGGCGTGCGCTGTCGCGTGCACGTTCTCGGTGCCGGGCACGACGGAGTCGCCCACGGACTTGTTCGCCCGGGTGTCGACGGCATAGCTCAGCGGCGAGTCGGACGCGCAGCGCACCGTCGTCGCGTCGTTCCGCGCGGCGAGCTGGTCGGCGCGCCAGCAGGAGTCGTCGGCTCCCGCCCCCTCGAAGATGGCCTGCCAGCTCCCCGGGTCGTCCACGTTCGCCCGCCACAGGCCGGCGAGCTGGTCGCGGGTCTCCTGCGCCGCCGCCAGGGCCGCCGCGTCCGCCGCCGTCTGGGCGCCGCCGCGGTTCACGGCCGCCTGCCCGACCGCGAGGTAGGCCAACGCGAGAAAGAGCAGGCCCGCCACCACCGTGAGGTAGATGGGGAAGGCCTGCCCCGCGTCGTGCCGTAAGGAGATCAGCCGCCGGTGACCTCGGCGATCTTGTTGGTGATCGCGTCGTAGATCGACTGGCCGATGCTCGTGCCGGTGATCGCCAGGACGATCGCGACGACCACCGCGATGATGCCGAGGTACTCCACCGCGGTCTGTCCCCGGTCGCCGCGCGCGGCACGGGTCTGCAGATACGCGACGGTGGTGCGGAACCATTTGCTCACGGTCTTCCCCTCCAGCTTCGCCTCCGGTCCGCGCACCGTACGGCCGCACGCGCCCGGCCCCGAAGGGTCCCAGGGCCCAACCGCGGACCCATTCGCTCCGCCGCGCCGCCACCTCAGGCCACCCCCAGCCACTTCGCGGCCGCCTGGGACCTGGTCGTGCTCTGGAGCTTGGCGAAGATGCGGTTGATGTGGTTCTTGACCGTCTTCTCGCTGATGAAGCAGGCGGCGGCGATCTGCTGGTTGGTCATGCCGGACGCGATGAGGTCCATGATCTCCGCCTCCCTCGTACTCAGCCGGAACCGCGAGCGGAACGACTGTCCCACAGCTGATTGCAATCGCGAAAGAGACACGGCGTCGGAATTTGCCGTCATATCAACGGAGTTGGGATCAGCGTGTGCAGGTGCATCGGAGTGGAGGGACGACAGTAACGCCCTCGTCGCCCCGGGGGTGACGTGCGGACGGCCCTCCCGTACGTCGTGTACCGCCCGGATCAGCTGCTCCGTGGTGAACTCGCCGTGCACCAGGTATCCCCCCGCCCCCAGCCGCAGCGCCTCCCGCACGGTCTCCGTCTCGTGGCTGTAGGTGAGCATCATGACGGGGGCCAGCCGCACCAGGTGGGGCAACGCCGAGATGCCGTCCACGCCGGGCATGCGGACGTCGAGCAGGATGACGTCCGGCCGGTGCCGCAGCGCCGCCTCGTACGCCTCGCGGCCGTCCCCCGCCTGCGCCACCACCGTGGTCCCGGTCCCGGTGCCGTCCGAGAGCAGGGCCGCGAGGCCGGCCCGGACCACGGGGTTGTCGTCGGCGATCAGCAGCCGCAGCGGCGGGGCGGCCGGGGCCGGCGGCGGGAAGCCGGACAGGGATCGCATGGTGCCTCCTCTCAGGGGGTGCCGGGTGCGCGGGGCGCGGGCCCGGACAGGGGGATGTCGAGGCGTACCTCCGTGCCCCGGGGGTGCGTGCCCCGGCCGACGCGGATGCGGGCGCCCGCCTGCGCGGCCCGCTCGACCATGCCGAGCAGCCCGAAGTGCCCGCACTCGCGCAGCCGCTCCAGGGTGGTGCCGGGCGGCAGGCCGGTGCCGTCGTCGTGGAGGGCGAGGCTGAGCAGGTGCCCCTCGACCGACGCCCGTACGTCCACCCGCGCGGCGGACGCGTGGCGGTGGGCGTTCTCCAGGGCCTCGGTGGCGATGGCGAGGACGTGCCGGGCCACCGGCGCGGGCGGCGGCGGGAAGGGGGCGGGGTCGTCCGCCGGCCAGTGGCAGACGACCTCCAGGCCCGTGCGCCGGGCGAACTCCCCGGCCCGGCAGGCGAGGCCCTGCCAGAACGGGACCTCCCGCGGCGGGTCCCGGCGCAGGTCCGCCAGCAGCTCCCGGGACTCCGCCGCCGCCCGGCGCGCCGAGCGGGACACCAGCTCCGCCTGCTGCCGGATGCGGGCGGGGTCCGGGGCGCCGGCCGAGGCGGTCGCGGCCAGCCCGTCCGCGGCCAGGGCCACGCCGTACAGGGTCTTGGCCACCGAGTCGTGCATCTCCCTCGCCAGCCGGGCGCGTTCGGCGCTGACCGCCTCCGCCGCCGCGAGCCGGGACCGGGCCTCGGCGAGGGCCTGGGTCGCGGCGCCGAAGCGGAGCATCAGGTTGCGCAGGGTCGAGCCCATGGCGCCGGCGACGACGCACAGGCCGGGCAGCAGCAGGGCCTGCGCGACGGGCTCGGGCCGGCCTGCCTTCAGGGCGGTGTGGACCAGCAGCAGGATCAGGGCCTGGAGCGAGGCGAAGCAGGCCGCGCCGCGCCAGCCGTAGACCAGGCCGGCCAGCAGCGGGGTGCAGACACCGACGTAGGCCAGGGTGGTGTCCGGGCCCGCCGAGACCAGGAGGAAGGCGCCGAAGAGGGTGTCGGCGGCCAGCAGGACGGGGTGGCGCAGCAGGAGGGGACCGAAGCGCTCCCAGTCCCGGAAGAGGACGTAGGACACCATGACGGTGACGACCACGGCCGTGCCGGCCAGGCGGACGCCCAGGCCGGGGGCGGCGTGCAGGAGGGCGGCGGGAGCGGATACGACGATCATGGCGAGCCGGAACCCGAAGACCTGCCGGCACATCGCCTGAAGGGCGCTGACCTGGAGCTTCTCGGAGGGCTCGGCCGGCGGCGCGACGCCGCGGGCCGCTTGGCGCACCCCGCGCCGGTGCCATGCCCGGCGGCGTCCGCCACCCGTCTCCGTCCGGCGCGCCCCACGCCCGGGCCACGCCCGGCCCGTCCCGCGCAGCCGCTCCAGGAACCGCACCCCCCTCCCCGTCGCCCCCATCGCCGTCATGCCCGTCCTCACTTCCCGGTGAGCGAGCCGAAGTCCACGCCGGAGCCGAGCAGCAGGCCCGCGCCCAGCAGCAGCATCGTCGCCGGGACCATGAACGTGGTGATCATCAGCGTGGCCTTGGGCACCGCGCGCGCGGCCTTGCGGCGGGCGTTCTGGGCGTCGGTGCGGCGCATGTCCTTGGCCAGGGAGACCAGGGTGTCCACGATGGGCGCGCCCAGCTCCTCGCCCTGCTGCAACGCCGTCACGAACATCGCCACCTGCTCGGAGTCGTTGCGCCGGCGCAGCTCCGCGAAGGCCTCGCGGCGGCTCATGCCGAGGTCCATCTGGCGCAGGGTGATGCGCAGTTCGTCGGCCCAGGGGCCCTCGTAGCGGGCGGCGACCCGGTCCAGTGCCTGCCGGAAGCCGAGGCCCGCGCTGACCACCACGGCGAGCACGTCCAGGAAGTCGGGCAGGGTGCGTTCGATGACGTGTCTGCGGACCCGGATCGCCGACCAGAGGCCGACCTCGGTCCACAGTGCCCCGAAGGCGAGCAGGAGCAGCGCCACGAACCACTGGCCGCGCAGCAGGAAGGCCAGGAAGCCGACGCCGCCCAGCGTGCCGTAGACGGCGCGGCGGGCCGCGTAGCGGTCGATGGTCAGGCCGCCCGGGTTGCCGGCGAGGTCGATCCTGCGGCGGTAGCGGGCGACGAGCCGCGGGCCCATCAGGCGCAGCACCAGCGGTGCCCAGCGCATGCCGAGGCGGTCGACGACCGAGCCGACCGCGCCGGTGCGGGTGGCGCCGACCTCCAGGGCGACGGCGAGGTCGGCGGGCAGCCGGGCGTCGGCGCGGTACATGCGCAGGCCGGCGAAGACGCCCCAGACACCGGCGCCCATCAGCAGGGCGAGCAGGAACTCCACGGGTCACCTCCCTCAGACGTCGATGCGGCTCAGCCGGCGGATCAGGACGAAGCCGACGGCGTACATGACGAACGCGACGATCACGCAGACCTGGCCGGCCGGGGAGCCGGTCATGCGGTCGAGCGCGCCGTCCTTGACGCCGTTCATCAGGAACAACGCGCCGACCCCGAGGACGGGTACGGCATAGGAGGTCATGGTCACCTGGGAGAGCTGGGTGCGGATCTCACGCCGGGTCTCCTTGCGCTCCTCCAGGGTCTCGGTCAGGTTGCGCAGCGCCGAGACCACCTGCCCGCCCGCCCGGTTGGACAGCACCAGGGTGGTGACCAGCACGACGAGTTCCCGGGAGGGCAGCCGGCCGGCCAGCTCGCCGAGGGCGTCGTCCAGGGAGTGGCCGATGGCCAGCTGGTCGGCGACCTTGGCCAGTTCCTCGCCGGCCGGGGCCTCCAGTTCCTCCGCGGCCATGCCGATCGCGGTGCGCAGGGCGAGCCCGGCGTGGGTGGCGTTGGCGAGGATGCGGGCCAGCTCGGGGAGCTGGCCGATGAAGCGTTCGATGCGTTTGCGGTGCTGCCAGCCGAGGAACTGGAAGGCCGCCCAGACGCCGAGGAGTCCGGCGAGCGGGCCGAAGAAGGGCGCCAGGGTGGCCTGGCCGATCAGCCAGAGCGCGGCGACGGCGGCGAGCACGGCGGCGGTGAACTCGCCCGGGGTGACGTCCAGTCCGGTCGCCGCGAGGCGCCGCTCCAGCCGGCGGCCGGCCCGGGTGCGGCGCAGTCGCCGGTCCAGGGCGGCGAAGCGGCGTCGGCGGCCGGCGGCGGGCGGCGCCCCGGTGAGCGCGAGGCGGTCCACGAGGGCGGCGCGCCGGGCCCGGCCGGAGGCGTAGGCGTGCGCGCCGGCCACCGCCAGGACGCAGGCCAGCAGGGTGACGCCGGTGGTGAGCTGGGCGAGGGTGCTCGGATCCATGGTCGGGGGTCCTACCTGGCTTCTCGGGTGGCGAGCTGGTCGGCGGAGCGGGCCACGCCGAAGGCCTGCGGGAGGGGCTGGCTCGCCATGTAGAGGCGGTCGGCGGTGCGGCGCGGGAGCGGGAAGTGGCGGAAGGCGCCGTGGACGCGGCCGTCCGGGGTCATCGGGCGGGCCTCGAAGCGGGCGGCGGTGGCCAGCCGGTAGGGCTCCCCGCCGTGGCTGTCGAGCAGCGCGATCTCGGTGATGCGGCGGGCGCCGTCGGCGAACCGGGTGAGCTGGACGAGGACGTCGACGGCGCTGTTGATCTGGTCGTGCAGGGCGATGAAGGGGACCTCCACGTCGGACATGGAGGCGAGGGTCTGCAGCCGGGTGAGGGCGTCCTCGGCGCTGTTGGCGTGCACGGTGGCCAGTGAGCCGTCGTGGCCGGTGGACATGGCCTGGAGCATGTCCAGGGACTCGCCGCCGCGGACCTCGCCGACGACGATCCGGTCGGGCCGCATGCGCAGCGAGTTGCGGACCAGGTCGCGGATGGTGACCTGGCCCTTGCCCTCGACGTTCGGCGGGCGGGACTCCAGGCGGACCACGTGGGTCTGCTGGAGCTGGAGTTCGGCGGAGTCCTCGATGGTGATGATCCGCTCGTGCGGCGGGATCAGCCCGGACAGGGCGTTCAGCAGGGTCGTCTTGCCGGTGCCGGTGGCGCCCGAGACGATGATGTTGAACTTGGCCTGCACCAGGGCGGCCAGCAGGTACACCATGGGCTCGTCCAGCGAGCCGAGGCCGATCAGCTCCTGGAGGGTGAAGGAGCGCGGGAAGCGGCGGATGGTGAGCACCGGTCCGGTCAGGGACAGCGGCGGGATGATGACGTTGACGCGCTCGCCGGACGGCAGCCGGGCGTCCACCATCGGGTTGGACTCGTCCACCCGGCGGTTGACCGTCGACACGATCCGCTCGATGGTCTGCATGAGCTGGTCGGCGGAGACGAACCGCAGGGGCAGCTGTTCGACCCGGCCGCCGCGCTCCACGAAGATCGCGTCGGGTCCGTTCACCATGATCTCGGTGATGGACGCGTCCTCCAGCAGCGGTTCCAGGATGCCGAGGCCGAGCGCCTCGTCGACCACCCGGCGGATCAGCTGGGCCCGTTCGGTGGTGGACAGGACCGGTCCCTCGCGGCTGATGATGTGCCCGAGCACCCGCTCCAGGCGGGCCCGGCGCTCGGCGGCGGCCAGCGCGCTCATCTCCGCGAGGTCGATCTCCTCCAGCAGCTTGGCCCGGTAGGAGGCGACCAGGTGTCCGTCCTCGCCCCGGCTGCCGTGCTCCTCCGGTGCGCTGATGCGTGCCCGCAGGCTCATGGGTCTGCCTTCCTCGGTCAGTGGTCGAGCGGCATGGTGGCGGACTTGGTGGCGTCGCCGAGGTCCCACACCAGGGCGGGGATGCGCACGGTGGCGGTGACGGTCACCGCGTCGTCCCCCGCGGCGGCCGAGCAGGACACCTCCAGCACGCCGCTCACCGCGTCGGCGCACGCCTGGGCGTAGGACCGGTCGAGGGACGCCGCCCTGGCCCCGGCGCGGGCCGCCGTACCGGCCTGTTCGGCGGCGTAGGCGACGGCGCCGAGCTGGACGCCGGCCAGCCCGACGATCAGCAGGACGGGGAGGAACCCCAGGTATTCGAGGGCGACCTGGCCCCGGTCGCGCTGCCCGCGCTTCGGCATCTCAGCGCTTCACCTCCTCGACGGCTCCGGCGTGGCCGTGCACGGTGGCGGGGAAGGAGATCAGGCCCGGGAAGAGGACCGGGACCTTGAGGGAGACATCGGCCGTGACATAGCCGGACGCGTCGCACCGCACCGCCGCGTCCGCGCGCCAGGCCCCCGACAGGTGTGCCAGCCCCGCCTCGGCGCACGCGGCCTGCCGCGCGCCGCCCCGGGGGGCCGCCGTGCCCGCCCGCACCGCCTCGTCGGCGGCGTTCCCGGCGAGCGTGAAGGTGTAGCCCACCAGCACGGCCTGCCACATCAGCACCAGCGTCAGGAGGATGAGCGGGGTCATCCCGAGCAACTCGACGCTGACCTGTCCCCGGTCCCCGTCCGGCCTTCTCATGGCACCGCTCATTCCTTCCGCCGCCGGAAACCCACCGCTGCCCGGCCGGCTCCGCGATGGGTGGGCTGTTCGGCCGCCCTGGCCAGCCCGAGTTCCGCCGCGAGCGCCCACAGGGCCTGTTTCACCGTGCTCCTGCCGTCGAGTTCGTGGAGCCGTCCGGCGTCCACCACGGCCTGCAGTTCCCTGAAGCCCGCGGGTACGGCGGTCCGGGCCAGCGCGGTGCCGGTGATGCGCTGCACCAGCGCGGGCTGGATCTCCGCACCGCGCGTGTGCCGGTTGACGACGACCGTGGTCTCCTCGGCCTTGCGGATCTGGAGCCGGTCCCACATCCGTACGGTGCGTTTGGCGGCGCGTACGGCGATCACGTCCGGGGTGGTGACCAGCAGCGCGGTGTCGGCCATCTCGACGGCCGCCGCGCCGGCCCCGCCGAGCTGGGCGCCGCAGTCCACGACGACGACCTCGTAGCGGGCGCGCAGGGCGCCGACGAGCTGGCGGGCGGCCCGGTCGGTGACCTCCTCGCCGCGTTCGCCCTCGGCGGGGGCGAGCAGCAGGGCGAGGCCGGTGTCGTGGCGGAAGACGGCGTCGGCGAGCACGCGCGGGGAGATGTCGGTGATGGCGGCGAGGTCGGCCACCGACCGGCGGAACTGGATGTCCAGGTAGGAGGCGATGTCGCCGCTCTGCAGGTCGAGGTCGGCCAGCGCGGTGGCGCGCCCGGATGCCTGGGCGGCCAGGGCCAGCTGGATCGCGGTGAGCGTGGCGCCGACGCCTCCCTTGGCGCCGCTGACCGTGACGACGGTGCCCCCGGCCCCGGCCGGCGCCTCGGCCCCGTGCCCGAGGTGCCTCCGTACCCCGGCCGACCACTGGGCGACGGCCTGGACCCGGCCGGCCAGTTCCTCGTACGACAGCGGGAGCCCGACCAGGCCGCGGGCGCCGGAGTCCATGGCGGCGGCGAACAGGCCGGGGCTGGCGTCGCTGGTGACGAGGACGACGCCGGCGGCGGGGAAGCGCAGGGCGACCTCGCGGATCAGCTCCAGGGCCGGGACGGGGCCGATGCGTTCGTGGACGACGACCACCTCGGGCAGTTCCCCGACCGACTCGGCGGCCAGCCGGGCGAGGGTGTCCACCAGCTGGGTGGAGTCGGTGACCGGGGGCTGCGGTTCGGCGTCGGGGAGCTGGCTGAGCAGGGTGGTGAGGGAGCGGACGGCGTCCGGGTCCGCGCCGGCCGGGAGGATCCTGGTGGGCATGGCCGCCTCTCACTTGTCCGTCGCGAGTTCGTAGGTGCGGTCCCGGTCGGGGACGCCGGTCTCGCTGCCGGGGGCCACGAGCGCGAGCCGGACGCGCTGGGCGAAGGACTCGGCGTAGGTGATGCGCTGGGCGTCCAGGGTGGACAGCGCGAAGGTGATGGGGACGGCGTCGGTGGGCCGCCGCCGGCCGTCGTCGTCGGAGTCGAGGACGGTGATCCGGCCGACGTCGAGGACCCGGGCGTTGGTCACGATGATCTTCGACTGGTCCGGGTCGCCCTCCTTGGGCCCCTCGAAGGTGGCGTAGACGTTGACCCGGGAGCCGGGGGTGATCTTGCCGGCCACGCCGGTCGCCGCGTCGATCATGATGGCGACCTCCTGCTGGCCGGGCCGGAGGGCGGGCCGGTCGACGATCATGTCGGTCTGGAGCAGGGAGCCCGTGCGCAGGGTGGTCACGGCGATCTTGCCGCGGATCTGCCCGAGATCGGTGACGGCGTTGCCGGACAGCCACCGCCTGGGCATCTCGATCTTCTCGAACTGGCCGGCGTCCAGGGTGGTGTACGGCTTCACCTCGGACCTGACCCGGTAGGCCGTGGTCTCGGGCCCGACCTTGGAGTTCACGTCGTGGATGACGGAGAGCACGCCGGCGAACGCGCCCAGGGCGCACAGGGCCGACAGGATCAGCAGTATCACGCCGCGGCGCTGACGGGAGTTCATGAACCGTGCAACCTCATTGGGGGAATCGGTCGAGCGGGACGGGTCAGGTTCGCGGGGGCCGGGCGGGCGTGCGCGGTTCCAGGGCGCGGGGTGGGGCGGGGGCGGGCGGGGCGGCGCCGCAGAAGACGCAGCGGTCGCCTATGACGTCGAGGCCGCACCAGTGACACGTGGTCTGCCGTACGGAGGTGACCAGTTGGTACAGGACGGACAGGTCGGCGAGGTAGCCGCAGAACTCGACCAGGCGGCCGGTCCCCCACCACACCGCGGACTCGGCGGGCAGCGGGGCCTCGCGCAGCCCGTGCACGCCCCACCGGGTGCCGAGCGCGGTGACCCACTCGCTGTGCGGCTGGCCCTTGGCGACCAGCATCCAGGTGCCGAACTCGGGACCCTTCAGCGTGGCTTCGGGGCGGGCCCGGACCAGCTGCGGTTCGGGGTGGGCGAGGACGGCGAACTGGCTGCCGGGCACCCAGGACCTGGCGTGCGCCTTCAGGCCGACCGGGACCCGGTCCAGCCGGGCGACGGAGCCGAGGACGGCGCCGGCGTGGATGTAGTGGGTGAGCAGCCGGCCGGCGGAGGCGAGCACGCCCGGGCTCAGGTCGCAGGAGGCGAGCTGGCGTAACTGCCGGGCCAGGACGGCGACGCCGAGCGGGGGCAGGCCGGGCCGGAAGAGGGCGACGCGGTCGCTCTCCAGCAGCGCGCGCAGGGTGCGCAGCCGCCGGACGACGGGCTCCGGGGTGGCCTCGGAACAGACGACGACCACGTATCCGTACTGCTCGACGAGCCGGTGGAGTCCGGTGAGCCCCTCGTCCAGCGGACCGCTCTCGAGGCCGGTCAGCACGACGGCGGGCACGGTCCGCTCGTCCTGCGCCGGCAGCGCCATGTCGGCGCTGGTCACGGCAATGGCTGTTGGCACGCAGCTCTCCGCTCTTCACACCCGCCGGCCCACCGGGGTCGCTCCGGTGCACCAGGACGACTTCATTGCGTGACTACCCGAGCACTGTATCCACGGCCGTATGGCCGGAGAACAGCGTGAGGGAAGCCGGTGGGGAACTCTCCCGCCGCAAGCCCCGCCAAACCAGGACAGGTTGAACCGCCGCCGCGGAACCGTTTTGGTCTGGACCTCTTGACACCCCGATTGGTCTGGACCAACTTGTAGGGCGAGCGGTGGCCACCGTCCTCTCCCTTCCTCTCCCCTCCTCCCTCCCCGCCCACTCCCCACCGGAGGCTCCAGTGGACCGCGCACCAGGCATACCCAGACCCACCGGACGACGCATCGCGGCGTGGTCCGCCGCCACCGCCCTGGCCCTCTCGGTCGCGGGCCTCGCCGCGGCCACGCCCGCCTCGGCGGCCGACGTCAACAACGTGAAGAACGCGGGCTACGAGTCGGGCCTCGCCAACTGGACGTGTACGGCGGGCAGCGGCGCGACGGTCACCTCCCCCGTGCACGGCGGCACCGGCGCCCTGAAGGCGACCCCGGCCGGCCAGGACACCGCCAAGTGCTCCCAGGCCGTCGCGGTCAAGCCCAACTCGACGTACACGCTGAGCGCGTGGGTCCAGGGCGGCTACTCCTACCTGGGCGTGACGGGCACGGGCACCACGGACGTCTCCACGTGGACCCCCGACACGCCCTCCTGGAAGCAGCTCCAGACGACGTTCACGACCGGCTCCTCCACCACCTCGGTCACGGTCTACACCCACGGCTGGTACGGCCAGGCGGCCTACTACGCCGACGACATCTCCGTCTTCGGCCCCGACGGCGGCGGTGGCGGCGAGCCTGCCCCCACGGTCCCGGCGGCCCCCGCCGGCCTCTCCGTGGCCGGTACGACGTCGTCCTCGGTCTCCTTGTCCTGGTCGGCGGTGACCGGCGCGACGGGCTACAACGTCTACCGCGACGGCACGAAGGTCACGGCGGTGTCGGGCACGTCGGCGACGGTGTCCGGCCTCACGGCCTCGACGGCGTACTCGTTCCAGGTCACGGCCACCAACGCGGCCGGCGAGTCGGCGAAGTCGGCGACGGTGACCGGCACGACGACCTCCGGTTCGGGCGGCGGTGGCGGGGGCGGCGGCTCGCTGCCCAAGCACGCGGTGACCGGCTACTGGCAGAACTTCAACAACGGCGCGACCGTGCAGAAGCTGTCGGACGTCCCCTCCGCCTACGACATCATCGCGGTGTCCTTCGCGGACGCCACGTCCACGCCGGGAGCGGTGACCTTCAACCTGGACTCGGCCGGCCTCGGCGGGTACACGGTCGACCAGTTCAAGGCGGACCTCAAGGCCAAGCAGGCGGCCGGCAAGAAGGTCATCATCTCGGTCGGCGGCGAGAAGGGCTCGGTGTCGGTCAGCGACGCGAACTCGGCCGCCAACTTCGCGAACTCCGTGTACGGCCTGATGCAGACGTACGGCTTCGACGGCGTCGACATCGACCTGGAGAACGGCCTGAACGCGACGTACATGACGCAGGCCCTGCGGTCGCTGTCCGCGAAGGCGGGCCCGTCCCTGATCATCACGATGGCCCCGCAGACGATCGACATGCAGTCGACGTCGAACTCGTACTTCAAGACGGCCCTGAACGTCAAGGACATCCTGACGGTCGTCAACATGCAGTACTACAACAGCGGTTCCATGCTGGGCTGTGACGGCAAGGTCTACAGCCAGGGCACGGTCGACTTCCTCACCGCGCTGGCCTGCATCCAGCTGGAGGGCGGCCTGTCCCCGTCCCAGGTCGGCCTCGGCCTGCCGGCCTCCACCCGCGCGGCGGGCGGCGGCTACGTCTCCCCGACGGTCGTCAACAACGCCCTGGACTGCCTGACGAAGGCCGCCAACTGCGGCACCTTCAAGCCGTCCAAGACCTACCCCGACCTGCGCGGCGCGATGACCTGGTCCACCAACTGGGACGCGGCCTCGGGCAACGCCTGGTCCAACGGCGTGGGAGCCCACGTCCACGCCCTCCCGTAACCGACCGACCCCGTCCCCACCCGGCGCCCGGACCACCCCACGGTCCGGGCGCCGTCGCGTATGCCCGGGGTGGCCGGTCCCGATCGCCCGGCGGGCTGTCGCGTTGAACCCGTCACCGGGGGGATGTGATGATCCCGGCCATGGCCGAACACGGGGGAGAAACCGACTCGCTGGGGCATGCCCGCAGGTCACGCCTGTACGACTATGTGGACACGGACGAGCCCGGCCGGCGAGGAGCCGCCGAGGGGGCCGCGCGCGGGGAGCGTGGGTTCGCGGCGTTGCTGGGTGCGTTCCGGCGTACGGCCGTCCTGGTGCCGCTCGATCCGGTGTCCGGGAGTCCGCTGGCCGCCGATCTGGGCGGGGTGCGCTGGTTCTACGCGTTCTCGGACGAGGGGGCGTTGGCGCGGTTCGCGGTGGCGCGGGGTGAGGGGGCGCGGGAGTGGGTGTATCAGCGGTGGCTGGGGGCGCGGTTGCTGGATGCGGCGGTGGTGGCGGTGGGGGTGCCGTGCGGGGTGGCGCTGGACTGTGCGGACGGTGAGCGGGGGACGGTGTTTCCTCCGGTGCGGGGGGTCGTGCCGGGCGGGGTGGCGGTGGACGTCGACGGCGGGGCGGGGGACGTGCGGTGAGCGGGGCCGGCGGTAAGGACCTGGCGACGCAGGGTCTGGATCTGATCGCGAAGGGGCTGACCGAGGCGCTGGGGGAGCTGGGGGAGCTGGGCATGGACAGTCTGGCGGGGGCCGGCCGTGGTTTCGGTGATCTCGCGCTGTCGGGTCTGGAGCTGGGTCACGAGGGGTTGACGGGCGAGTTCACGTCGTTCTGTGAGCGGTGGGAGTGGGGGGTGCGGGCGCTGGTCGCCGAGGGCAACGCCTTCGCGGAGAAGGCGGGGCTGGCGGCGGGCACGTACTACGAGACGGACCAGTACGTGAAGGGTGCCTTCAAGGTCGTGGTGAACGCGTCGGTCGGCAATCCGTACGCCTCCGAGGAGGAGGTGCAGAGGATGAGCGTGGGGGAGATCGCCGCGTCGGGCGGGGGGACGGACTACGGCGGGGAGTCGTTCCGTGAGGCGTGGGCGAACAGTGAGCAGGGCTGGAAGGACGCCGCGCGTGATGCGCTGACCTCGCATTCCTCCGTTGTGCCGGGTGTGGGACCGGCCGAGGTGATGGACGCCGCCGGGGTGGGGCGGGAGCGGTACGAGGCGATGCTGGACGATGCCCTCGGCCCTTCCCCGGAGGCCCGTGCCGAAGCCGCCGCGGAGCAGGGCGGGGAGGGCTGATGGGCATCGGGGATGTGACCAACGAGCTCCTCGGCGGCGGGGAGCGGCTGGTCGACCGGGGCAAGAAGCTCGTCGGCGAGGGTGTTGACTACACCACGGACAAGATCGGTGACGGCCTGGACTACGTCGGGGCGCACCAGTGGGCCGATGTGGTGGAGGACTGGGGGGACGGGGTCGCCTCCGATCTGGGGGCGACGCCGGGTGAGCAGCGGCTCGGTGAGAGTGAGGAGGCGAACGAGCTCGTCCACGGCAGTCCGGTAAGGATCCGGGAGAGCGCGAAGCACCTGCGGGACTTCCACCGTGCGTTCGACAAGGTCGGCCAGGGGCTGAAGAAGGTCGATTCCTCGGGCTGGCGGGGTGAGGGTGGTGACGCCTTCCGGGAGAAGTTCGGCGTGCACCCGGCCAGGTGGGCGCAGGCCGCCGAGGCGTGCGGGGCGGCGGCGGAGGCGCTGGAGTCGTACGCCGACACGGTGAAGTGGGCGCAGGGCCAGGCCGGGGAAGCCGTCCGCCTGTACAGGAAGGGCGTGAAGGCGTCCAGGGACGCGTTCGAGGCCCACAAGGAGAAGGCCGCCGCCTACAACGCGAAGGTGGAGGCGGGCGAGGACCCCGGCCCCCGGCCGAGCGGGTTCCAGGACCCCGGCAAGGCCGACGTCCAGGCCGCGCACCACAAGCTGGCCCAGGCCCGCGAACAGCGCAACACCGCCGCCACCGAGGCCCAGGGCAAGGTCAGGACGGCCCTGGCACACGCTCCCGCCGAGCCCCCGCCGCTGGAGCGCATCAAGAGCGACCTGTCCGACGGTGCCCTGTCCGCCGGTATCGAACTCACCCACTTCGCCGGGGGCATCGTCAAGGGCACGGCCGGTCTGGGCACCTTCGTGCGCGGCCTGAATCCCGTCGACCCCTACAACCTCAACCACCCGGCCGCGTACCTGCAGAACGTCAGCATGACGCTCTCCGGCCTCGTCTCCACCGCCGCCCACCCCGAACAGACCGCCAAGACCATGTGGGAGGAGTTCCGCAAGGACCCCTCCGAGTTCGGCGGCCGCTTCGTCCCCGAACTCCTCGGCACCAAGGGCCTCGGCGTGGAAGCGGGGGTGGCCAGGGAGGCGGCGGCACAAGCGGGCCTGGCGCGGAAGGCCGCGCAGACGGCGGCCCGGGAGACCCGAGCCGGGGCGGAGGGCACGGCCGGGAGGTCGGCCCGGGACACCGTCGAGAACGACCCGCCGAAGCACTCACACGACCAGAACAGCACCAAGGGCTGCGGCGACCCGGTCAACGTGGCCACCGGCAGGATGTACCTGTCGCAGACGGACGTCACCCTCCCCGGCGCACTCCCCCTGCTGCTGACCCGCCGGGTGGAGTCCGGATACCACCTGGGCCACTGGTTCGGTCCCTCCTGGTCCTCCACTCTGGACGAGCGCCTGGAGATCGACGCGGAGGGCGTCGTCTACGTCACGGAGGACGGTCTCCTCCTCTCGTACCCCCACCCGGCGCCGGGCTTGCCCACACTGGCGGGCCACGGCCCCCGCCTCCCCCTCGACCGGGTGGACGGCGGCTACACGGTCACGGACCCGCACACCGGCCGAGTGCGGCACTTCGCCGACCGGGGCCCCGCCCTGGCGGTACTGGAGCAACTGGACGACCGGAACGGCAACTGGATCACCTTCGAGTACGACACCGAGGGCACGCCGCTCGGCGTGTACACGAGCGCCGGCCAGGGCGTTCGCATCACGACGGAATCGGGCCGCGTCACTGCGTACCACCTGGCCGCGACCGGCGAGGAACTGAAGCGCTTCGGCTACACGGACGGCGACCTCACGGAGGTCGTGAACTCCTCCGGCCTGCCGCTCCGCTTCACCTATGACGAAGCCGGCCGCGTCACCTCCTGGGCGGACACGAACGACCGCGGCTACACCTACGCGTACGACGACCAGGACCGCTGCGTCGCGGAAGCCGGCGAGGCGGGCCACATGGCCCTGCGCCTGGCCTACGGCGACCCGGAGCCGGAGACGGGCCTGCGGACGACGACGGTGACGACGGCCGAGGGCCACACCCGACGCTACCTGGTCAACGACACCTGGCAGGTGGCCGGGGAGACCGACCCGCTCGGCGCGACCACCCACTACCGCCGGGACCGCCACCACCGCCTGCTGTCCACGACGGATCCCCTGGGCCACACGACGGCGTTCGAGTACGACGACGCGGGCCACCTCACCCGGGTGGTCCGCCCGGACGGCCGCGAGGCGAGAGCGCGGTACAACGCCCTCGGCCTGCCGGTGAAGGTGGTGAACCCGGACGGCACGGTGATCCACCAGACCTACGACGACCGGGGCAACCGCACCTCGGTGACGGATCCGGCCGGCCGGACCACCCGCTTCACCTACACGGAGGCCGGCCACCTGACGTCGGTGACGGACCCGTCAGGCAACACCACCACGGTCGTCTGCGACCGCACGGGCCTCCCGGTGCAGGTGACGGACCCCCTGGGCGCGACCACCCGCTACGAACGCAACGCCCTCGGCCTCCCGACAGCGATCACGGACCCGTTGGGTGGTGTCTCCCGCCTGGAGTGGACGGTGGAGGGTTGGCTGACCCGCCGCACGGCCCCCGACGGCAGCACGGAGTCCTGGACGTACGACGGCGAGGGCAACTGCACCACCCACACCGACCCCCTCGGCGGCGTCAACCGCTTCGAGTACACCCACTTCGACCTGCTGACGGCCCGCACGGGCCCGGACGGCGTCCGCTACGAATTCACCCACGACACCGAGTTACGCCTGACGAAGGTCACCAACCCGCAGGGGCTGACGTGGGAGTACGCCTACGACCCGGCCGGCCACCTGATCCGGGAAACGGATTTCGACAACCGCACCCTGACCTACGAGTACGACCCGGCAGGCCGTCTGACGACACGGCGCAACGCGCTGGGCGAGGTGACGAGCTTCGAGCGTGACGCGCTGGACCGGGTGATGCGCAAGACCGTCGCGGGCCGGGTCACGACCTACGCCTACGACCTGACCGACCAACTCGCTCACGCGACCGGCCCCGACGGCACCACCCTGACCCTCCTGCGCGACCGCCACGGCCGCCTGCGCTCGGAGACGGTGGACGGCCGCACGGTGACGTACACGTACGACGCCCTGGGCCGCCGTACGAGTCGGGTGACCCCGACCGGGGCGGTGACGACGTGGTCCTACGACGCGGCGGGCCGCCGCACGGGCATGGTGGCATCGGGCCGCACGATCGACTTCACCTACGACGAGGCCGGGCACGAGCTGAAGCGCCTGGTCGGCGACAAGATCACTCTGCAGCACGCCTACGACACGATGGGCCGCCCGACGACACAGTCGGTCACCGGCGCAGGAGGCCGTAGAGTCCAGCACCGGGCCTACACCTACCGGGCCGACGGCAACCTCACCGCCATCGAGGACGAGTTGTCCGGCCCCCGCCGCTTCGACCTCGACGCCACCGGCAGGGTGACGGCGGTCCACGCGGCCGGCTGGACGGAACGCTACGCCTACGACGAGGCGGGCAACCAAACCCAGGCCACCTGGCCGGCGACCCACCCGGGAGCGGAGGCGACGGGCCCCCGCGCCTACACCGGCACCCGCATCACCCGAGCCGGCAACGTCCGCTACGAACACGACGCCCTCGGCCGCATCACCCTCCGCCAGAAGTCCCGCCTGTCGCGTAAGCCGGACACCTGGCACTACGAGTGGGATGCGGAAGACCGCCTCACCTCGGTGGTCACCCCCGACGGCACCCGATGGCGCTACACCTACGACCCCCTGGGCCGCCGCACAGCCAAACTCCGCCTGGCCGAAGACGGCGAAACGGTCGCGGAACGGGTGGACTTCACCTGGGACGGCACCACCCTCTGCGAACAAACGACAAGGTCTGAGGCTTTCCCCCACCCGATCACTCTGACCTGGGACCACCAGGGCCTACGCCCCCTCGCCCAAACAGAACGCATCACGGCAGCAGAAGCACCCCAACAGGAGATCGACTCCCGCTTCTTCGCCATCATCACCGACTTGGTCGGCACCCCGACCGAGCTGCTGGACGACCAGGGCCGGATCGCCTGGCACACCCGAAGCACCCTCTGGGGCACGACGGCGTGGTCGACAAACAGCACCACCTACACCCCCCTACGCTTCCCAGGCCAGTACTACGACCCAGAAACCGGCCTCCACTACAACTACTTCCGCCACTACGACCCGGAAACGGCCCGTTACCTCAGCCCCGATCCCCTCGGACTTGCACCCGCCCCCAACCCCGCGACCTACGTCCACAACCCACATGCCTGGACCGACCACCTTGGGCTTGCCCCGGACGAGTGCCCGGATGAGGTTCAATCGATCTATAAAGCCCCCCAGAGGGGCCAGGGTGACTTGCAGGAGCAGCATGGCTACCGAGCCGAGGACTTCCCCGGGGGTCCCGACGACCCATACATGAACGGCCTTGTCTACTTCGCCAAGGAAAGGCAGCTGGCAGAAATATATGCAAAACATTACGGCGAAGGCGTGATAGAGATCCAGATCCCAATGAGAGAATATCTTGAGATATTTTCCCGACACGAGCACCCGTACGAAGGGGGCCCACTTACCGAACTAGAGATACCGAACACAGCAGTCGAGGAACTCAACCAGTACCCGAGGATTCGCCACAGGTGAGCAGCGAAAAGCAGTGGGAAGAAGCAAAGTACCTATACCCCCTGGGGGCAGCGGTGCGAGCAACAGTAAAGGTCAAGGCCCCGTTCGGAGCGTTCCTGGATCTTCCGGGAGCTCCAGGAGTTATCGGTTTTCTCGATATTGCATCCTACAATCCGGCGGCCGGTCCCTGCCCCGCACCTTTGCCAGATGTAGGTTCCCCTGTGGACGGGGTCGTCTCATTCCATAATGAGCGTGACAAGCAGATCCGAGTCAGAGTTGGCCCTGCGGTCCACCACATCGCCAACAAAGGGACACTCGATCGCGACTGAACGTGATCGATAAGTGACAGTCAACAAAGGGGAGCAGGAGGTTTTATGTCGTTCGGGCCACCGCCTGCCGGGTTTCCTCCTGTCGCCGCCCCCGCCTGGACTCCCCCGTCGGAGATCGAGCAGGCGCTGTTCGAGGCCAAGGGGCGGGGGGACTGGGCCGCGTACTTCGGGGCGCTTGCTCAGGCGCGGTTGTTCTTCGAGATAGAGAAGAGCGGGGCGGATGCCACGCCCAGTGCTACGTACGCCCTCTTCGGGCACGACCCCAGGGTCGCCGGCGGGCGGATCTGGGCCGTGTACACCGAGGGCATGCTGCCCGCGCCGGAGCCGCACCGGGTTTTCGACTGGAACCGCCTGGAGTGGTTCGCCAAGGTCTGGCAGCCGACCGACCCGCCGATGATCGTCGTCAATCCGGGGAGCCCGTGCGAGGCGTTCCTCCCCTCCGCGCCGCCCCATTCCGCGGCCTGGGCCCAGTACGGGGAACAGGCCCCGCCGCGGGACCGGTCGATGCGGCTGCGCACCCTCCGCGTCGGCGCCCCCCTGCACGGCCCGGTCGCCCACGGACTCGCCTGCGGTGCCCTCCTGTGCGTCAACAACGGCTCCTTCTGGAACGGCATGGCCTGGCACGGCACCGGCTATCCGGACGAGCGGAAGCGGCTGAACGAATGGTGGGGCATCACCACCCGCGAGCAGTGGCAGTACTGTCTCCGCGACCTCCTCGCCTGCGAACAGCACAGCTCCGTCTGGGACTTCGCCCTCGGCCTGCGCCGCACCATCGCCCGCGACTTCGGCGGCCACGTGGACACCGGCTACTGGCGCCAGGCCGCCGCCCACGTCATCCGCGCCAGGTCCGAGGGCTCGGTCGTGGTCGGCGAGGACGGGGTCACCAAGACCGAGCCCCGGCCCGCGTCCGAGGTCGAGGCGCACATCGAGGGCGTGCAGCGGCTCATCGGGCGCATCACCCGCTACGAGGCCCGGATGCGGGCCGACGGCGTGCTCGACGGCAACCAGTACGTCTCGTCCGTCGACGCCTGGGACCTCGGCCGCGCCTCCAAGATGGCCCGGTGGGGACTGGGCGCCCGCCTCGGCACCCTCAAGGAGGCCGAGGCGGCCGTCCTCCAGGCCGGCCGGGCCGCCGCGCTGTCCTACAAGTCCTGGCAGGACTTCTCCGCCGGCTACATCCTCGGCCGCTGCCTCCACTTCGACGACGAGGAGTTCGGCGACTGGTACCAGAACATGGCCGAGGCCCACCGCATCCTGATGTCCGACCCCGGCAGCCCCTGGCTCACCCTTCCGTTCCGGTGAGGACCGGGAACCCCGGCCGGTTTCCGTCGGCACCCTGTCGGCGCACTTGACCTGTGCATGCCCGACCCCCACCATGAGCGCCAATCCGCACAGCGAGACCACAGCGAACCCACAGGGCCCCACGAACGGCCCCCAGAGGTTCGTATCCGCACGTCGCACGGGAACACCCCCTCCAACCCCCACAAGGAGCGTTCATGCGACTTCGCAGACGGGCCGCCGGGCTCGGCGCACTGCTGGCCCTCGCGCTCGCCGCGCCGGTCTCGGCCGGTCTCGACCAGGCCGGCGCCGACAGCGTGCAGAGGGCCGCATCAGGCGACGACGGCATCCGGCAGTACGAGATCCACCAGCGCACCACCCCCGTGACCCGTACGGCCATCCAGTCCGCGGGTGTCACCGTCGACGAGGCCGACGAGGAGAGCGTCGTCGTCTCCGGGCGGGAGGGGCAGATCAAGAGGCTCCGCCGGATGGGGTACGACGTCCAGCCCCTGGGGGCCGCTCCCCAGCGCGGGCAGGCCCGGCTGTACGACTTCCCGAGCGCCGACTCGAAGTACCACAACTACGCCGAGGCGAACGCCGAGATCGACCAGCGGCTCGCCGCCTACCCGGGCATCATGAACAAGCGGGTGATCGGAAAGTCGTACCAGGGCCGGGACATCATCGCCATCAAGGTCAGCGACAACGTCGCCGCCGACGAGGACGAGCCCGAGGTGCTGTTCACCGCGCACCAGCACGCCCGCGAACACCTGACCGTGGAGATGGCGCTCTACCTGCTGCGCGAACTCGGCGCGGGATACGGGTCCGACTCCCGGATCACCGGCCTCGTCGACAGCCGCGAGATCTGGATCGTCCCCGATCTGAACCCGGACGGCGGCGAGTACGACATCGCCAGCGGGTCGTACCGGTCGTGGCGGAAGAACCGGCAGCCCAACTCAGGTTCCACGAACGTGGGTACGGACCTGAACCGGAACTGGAACTACAAGTGGGGCTGCTGCGGCGGGTCGTCCGGGTCCACGTCCTCCGAGACCTACCGCGGGTCCGCCGCCGAGTCCGCGCCCGAGGTGAAGGTGGTCGCCGACTTCGTGCGCGGCCGGGTCGTCGGCGGCAAGCAGCAGATCACGGCCGGGATCGACTTCCACACCTACAGCGAGCTGGTGCTGTGGCCGTTCGGGTACACCTACGCGGACACCGCCACCGGGATGACCGCCGACGACGCCGCCGCGTTCCAGGCCGTCGGGCGGAAGATGGCCGCCAGCAACGGGTACACCGCCGAGCAGTCCAGCGACCTGTACATCACGGACGGGACGATCGACGACTACCTGTGGGGTACGCAGAAGATCTTCAGCTACACCTTCGAGATGTACCCGGCCTCGTCCTCGGGGGGCGGGTTCTACCCGCCCGACGAAGTCATCGAGCGGGAGACCTCCCGTAACAAGGACGCCGTGTTGCAGCTGCTGGAGAACGCCGACTGCATGTACCGGTCGATCGGCAAGGCCGCCCAGTACTGCTCCTAGCGGCTACGCCTCCTCGAAGTAGGCGTCGAGCACCGCGTCCAGCTGCTCGTCCCACTCCTTGAAGCGCGCCCTGGCCGGCGCCTCGATCTCGATCGGGAACCAGCGGCGGTCAGGGGTGTGCACGGTGACGGTGAACCGCTTGCCGAAGCGGGCGCTCTCCGTCTCCACCGCGGCGATCTCGTCCCAGCGGAACTCACAGGCCTCCTCGTCCAGGCTGAGGCGGACCCCCTTGCGGTCGGCCACGATCCGCGCCCGCCGGTCCGCCGCCTCGAAGACCGGTCCGTCGGCCGCCGGTTCCCCGGCCGGCTCCTCCGCGGATTCCCCAGGGGCCTCCTGAGGTACCTCCTCGGGGTCCGCCGGGGCCGCCTCGTCGCGCGGGCCCGACGGGTCCGCCGACTCCTCGGCCACCGGCCCGGCCTGATGCGGCGTCGGCCCCGTGATCCCCGGGATGAAGGCCGGGTCGAAGCCGGCACCCGTCACGGGCTCGGTCCTGGGCGGCTCGACCTTCGCCGGCTCGCTGCTCGATCCTATGCGCTGCTCCACGGCGGCAGTATGGACGACTTCCCTGTGCCGGAACCAGTCAGCCCACGAACACGCCGTGGAACCGGTCAGCTCACGAACACCCCGGCCACCACCGCCACCGCGAACCCCGCCAGCGACAACACCGACTCCAGGACCGTCCAGGAGCGCAGTGTGTCCCGTTCGCTGATGCCGAAGTACTTGGCCACCATCCAGAAGCCGCCGTCGTTGACGTGCGAGGCGAAGATGGAGCCCGCGGAGATGGCCATGATGACGAGCGCGGCGAACGCCTGCGAGTGTCCGCCCTCGGACAGCAGCGGGGCCACGATGCCCGCCGTCGTCACGATCGCCACCGTCGCCGAGCCCTGGGCGACCCGCAGCACGAGCGCGATCAGGTACGCCAGGACGATCACCGGCAGCCCGACGCCGTGGAAGGTGTCCGACAGGGCCTGGGCGACCCCGCCGGCCTTGAGCACGGCGCCGAAGATCCCACCCGCGCCCACCACCAGCAGGATGTTGCCGACCGGCTTCAGGGAGGCGGTCGACACGGTCTCCAGGGACTTGCGGGACCAGCCGCGGCGGATGCCGAGGAGGTAGTAGGCGAGCAGCAGGGCGAGGGTGAGGGCGACGAAGGGGTTGCCGAAGAACTCCAGGACCGAGCGGAGCGGGGAGGGGTCGAGGGCGATCGAGGAGAACGTGGCCGCGAGGATGAGCAGCAGGGGCGTGCCGATGATGGTGAGGACCGTGGCCAGGGGTACCGGGGTCTCCCTCGGCGTCACGCCCTGCGCGCGCTGCTCGGCCGCCACCGCCCTCTTGGCTTCCTCGGCCGCCTCCACCATGTCCTGCGGTACGGCGACGAAGATCCGCTTTCCGGCCCAGGCGGCGTACGCCCAGGCGGCCAGCACGGCGGGGAGACCGCAGACGATGCCCATGAGGACGACCCAGCCGAGCTGGACGTGCAGCAGTCCGGCGGCGGCGACCGGGCCGGGGTGCGGCGGCAGGAAGGCGTGGGTCATGGACAGGCCGGCGAGCAGCGGGAGGCAGTAGAGCAGGACCGACTTGCCGGATCGTTTCGCTGCCGCGTAGACGATCGGGGCCAGGACGAAGATGCCCACGTCGAAGAAGACGGGGATGCCGAAGAGCAGGCCGGTCAGGCCCATGGCGAGCGGGGCGCGGCGCTCGCCGAACAGGGCCAGCAGGCGTGCGGCCAGCACCTCGGCGCCACCGCTGACCTCGAGGATCGCGCCGAGCATCGTACCGAGGCCGATGATGATGGCGACGTGGCCGAGGATGCCGCCCATGCCGGACTCGACGGTGGAGACGGCGTCGGAGCGCTGGACGGTGCCGAAGAGTTCGGTGACCGAGAGGCCGGCCAGCAGGCCGACGGCTATGGAGACGGCGAGCAGGGCCACGAAGGGCTGGAGCCGGACCTTGATGATCAGGAAGAGCAGCAGGGCCATGCCCAGGGCGGCGACCGTGAGCAGGCCGGGCGTGCCGTCGACGAGGAGGAGCAGGCCCCCGGTGTGGGGTGGCGCGGTGGGAGCGGAAGCGGCGAGCGGAGCGGACATACGGGGGTCCTCTACGTAAATGCATCGTGCTTTCGGGCAGGGAGGAGCGCGGCACGGCACCCCGGGGAGTGCCGTGCCGTGCGGACACGCGGGAAACGGAGGGGAGAGCGCGGGCGGGTGTCAGCCCAGTACGGCCAGCGCGTCGATCTCGATGAGGAGGCCGGCCGGCAGTCCGACGTAGACCGTGGTGCGGGCGGCGGGCGGCTGGGTGAGGCCCTGCTCCTCGAAGTAGGCGTTGTAGAGGTCGTTCATCTCGGCGAAGTGGTCCACGTCGGTGAGGTAGACGCGGATCATCATCACGTCGTCCCAGGTGGCGCCGCCTTCCTCCAGGATCGCCTTGACGTTGGCGAGGGTCTGGAGGGTCTGCTCGCGCAGGGTGGGACCGGCCGGCGTCGGGGGCTTGCCCTCCTCGGCGGGCAGGAAGCCGACCTGGCCGGCGACCTGGAGGATGTTGCCCTTCTTCACACCGTGCGAGAACTTCGCGGGCGGGGTGGTGTGGGTCTTCGGGGTGAGCGCGGTCTTCTCGGTCATGCGGGGGTGCCCTTCACTGGCGTTCTTCCGGAGTACTCGCCGCTGATGGCGTCCGCCGTGCGGCGTACCAGCGGGAGCAGGCTGAGGAGTTCCTCGGCGGTGACGACCACGTTCGGCGCGGAGACCGACATCGCGGCGACGACCCGGCCGTCGGCCCCGCGCACGGGGGCGGCGACGCAGTTGATGGACTCCTCGTGGCCACCGAGGTCGGTGGCCCAGCCCTGTTCGCGCACCGTGGCCAGTTCCTTCAGGAAGGCCTCGGCGTGGGGGGTCGAACGGGGCGTGTACAGGGGGTAGTCGAGCTGCTCGGCGAGGGCGCGGCGCTCGGGCGCGGGCAGGTCGGCGAGGAGCAGCTTGGCGACGGCGGCGACGGTGATGGCCACCGGTTTGCCGATCCGGGAGTACATGCGGACCGGGTAGCGGCTCTCGACCTTGTCGATGTACAGCACCTCGTTCTCCTCGTACACGGCGAGGTGGACGGTGTGGCCGCACTGCTCGTTCAGGCGTACGAGGTGGGGGTGGGCGATCTCGCGGATGTCGAGGTTCTCCATCGCCTCCTGGGCGAGGGCGAAGAGCCGGGCGCCGAGGCGGTAGCGCTGGTCGGACTGGCGGTAGACCAGGCCGTGTTCGTGCAGGGTGCGCAGCAGCCGCAGGGCGGTGGACTTGTGCACGCCGAGGCGGTCGGCGACCTGCCCGAGGTCGGCGGGGCCCTCGGCGAGCAGCGGCAGGATGCTCAGGGCGCGGTCGACGGTCTGACTCATGGGGTGTTCGCCTCCTTCTCGGCCTGCTCGGCTCGCGTCCAGCCGGGGCCGAGTCGAAGTCTCCCCCATGCCTCGTCGTCCAGGGCGGCGAGGCGGTCGGCGTGGTCGCGGGCGGGGGGCGGCGCGAGGTCGCCGGGGACGGTGAGGGCCGCGGCGGCGAAGAGGTGGCCGTGCCGCAGCCGGGCCCCGAGGGGGAGTCCGCGCAGGGTGGCGGAGAGGAACCCGGCGGCGAAGGCGTCCCCGGCGCCGGTGGTGGCGACGACGACGGTGCGCAGGGCGGGCTGGAAGGTGCCGCCGGGGTGGGCGCGGGTGAAGGCCGTGGCGCCGCGCGCTCCCTCCTTCACCACCAGCAGGCGCGGCTCGGGCAGCAGCCGGCGCACGGCGGCCGGTCCGCCGGTGACGTCCCAGGCGTGGGCCGCCTCGTCCTCGCCCACGAACACGAGGTCGGCGCGCCGGGCCAGCTCCAGCAGGACGCGGGCGCCGTCGCCGTCCCGCCACAGTCCCGGCCGGTGGTTGACGTCGAAGGAGACCAGCGGGCGTCCCGGTCCGGGTGCGGTCAGCTCGTACAGCAACTCCCGGCACTCCCGTGAGAGCGCGGCCGTGATCCCGGACAGGTGCAGCACCCGTGCCGCGCGGACCGCCGCCAGGTCCACGTTCCCCACGGACATCGCGGAGGCGGCCGATCCGGCCCGGTAGTACGCCACCTCGTGCGCGCCGGTGCCCCGCTCCCCGGCGGTGCGGAAGTACACGCCCGTGGGCCGGCCGGGGTCCCGGCGCACGGCGGTGACGTCGACGCCGTGTCCGGCGATCCGTTCCACCAGGTGGTCGCCGAAGCCGTCCGCGCCGACCCGGCTGACCCAGCGGACGGGGTGCCCGAAGGCGGCCAGGGCGCACAGCACGTTGGACTCGGCGCCGCCGATGGCCCGGTCGAAGGAGGGCACGTCGGCGAGGCGGCCGGGACGGCTGGGCAGGAAGGTGACCATGGACTCGCCGAGCGCCGCCACGTCCACGTCCGGGACGGTCCGCGCGACGACCGAGGCGTAAGCAGCGTCGTTGATGATGACTCCCGTCGATCGCCGGGGCGACGGATCCGTTGACCCGGTGTTCGGCGAGATGCTAGACACCAGTAAGCACAACACGCAATGGTCGTTGCAGAGCACGCAACGCCTGAGAGGGGCTTCATGGACACCGAAGCACTCACCCGCCTCGCCGAGGAGCACGTCGACCACCGCTTCAAGGGCCTGCCGCCGGACGCCTCCGGTCTGACCGTCGCCGAACTGGCCGGCCAGCGCCGCAACCTCTTCCGGGACGGCGACGGCTTCACCACCCCCGTCCTCGCGCTGTCCGCCGAGCGCCTGGAGCACAACCTCGCGCTGATGGAGACGTACGCCGCGCGGCACGGCCTGGCCTTCGCCCCGCACGGCAAGACCTCCATGGCCCCGCAGCTCTTCCACCGCCAGATCGAGCACGGCGCCTGGGGGATCACGCTGGCGGTGCCCCACCAGGTGCGAGTCGCCCGGGCCTTCGGCGTCCGGCGGATCTTCCTCGCCAACGAGTTGGTGGACGCCCCCGCCCTGCGCTGGATCGCCGCCGAGCTGGCCGCCGACCCGGAGTTCCGGTTCGTCGCTTACGTCGACTCGGTGCGCGGCGTGGAGCTGATGGACGCGGCCCTGCGCGGCGCGGCCCGCCCGGTCGACGTGGTCGTGGAGCTGGGCGCGGGTGAGGGGGCGCGCACCGGCGTGCGCACGGAGGCGGAGGCCGAGGAGGTCGCCGCCGCCGTGGCCGCGGTGCCGACCCTGCGTCTGGTCGGCGTGGCGGGGTACGAGGGCGAGGTGCCGAAGGCCGATCCGGAGCGGGTGCGGGCGTACCTGCGCCGGCTGGTGGCGCTGGCCGCCGGGCTGGACCGGGCCGGGCGGTTCGGCGAGGCCGACGAGATCGTGGTGAGCGCGGGCGGCAGCGCCTGGTTCGACGCGGTCGCCGACGTCTTCGCCGGGATTCCCGCGCTGTCCGGGCCGGTGCTGAAGCTGCTGCGCTCGGGCGCGTACGTCTCGCACGACGACGGCCACTACCGCAGGCTCACCCCGTTCGGCCGGGTCCCCGAGGAGGGCGCGCTGGAGCCCGCGTTCCGGCTGTGGGCGCGGGTCGTCTCCCGGCCCGCCCCCGGGCAGGCCTTCGCCAACGCGGGCAAGCGGGACGCGGCCTACGACCTGGACCTGCCCACCGCCCAGGTGGTACGCCGGGACGGCGAGGAGCGCCCGGCCACCGGCATCACCGTCACCGGCCTGTCCGACCAGCACACCTGGCTGCGCACGGACGCGGAGGCGGACGTCGAGGTCGGCGACTGGATCGGCTTCGGCCTGTCCCACCCGTGCACGTCCTTCGACAAGTGGCAGCTGATCCCGGTGGCCGAGGCGGACGGCACGGTCGTGGACTACATCCGTACGTTCTTCTAGGAGGCCCGCGTGGAGGACCTGGTCATCCGGGACGCCGACGTCGTCGACGGCAGCGGGGCGGACGCGTACCGCGCCGATGTCGTGATCGACGCCGGCCGCATCGTCTCGATCGTCAAGGAGGCCGCGGCGGCGGGCTGCCAGCGCCCGCGCGCCGTGCGGGAGATCGACGCGGAGGGCCTGGTCCTCTCCCCCGGCTTCATCGACATGCACGCCCACTCCGACCTGGCCCTGCTGCGCGACCCCGACCACAGCGCGAAGGCCGCGCAGGGGGTCACGCTGGAGGTCCTCGGCCAGGACGGGCTGTCGTACGCCCCGGTGGACGACCGCACGCTTCAAGAGGTGCGGCGGGCGATCACCGGCTGGAACGGGTACGGCGACGACATCGACTTCGACTGGCGGTCGGTGGGCGGGTACCTGGACCGGCTGGACGGGGGCATCGCCGTGAACGCGGCCTATCTGATCCCCCAGGGCACGGTCCGGGCGCTCGTGGTCGGCTGGGAGGACCGCGCGGCCACCCCCGAAGAGCTGGACCGCATGCGGCGGCTGGTCGCGGAAGGGCTGGAGCAGGGCGCGGTGGGCATGTCGTCCGGGCTGACGTACACGCCGGGCATGTACGCGCGGGACTCCGAACTGACCGAGCTGTGCCGGGTGGTGGGCTCCTACGGCGGCTATTACTGCCCGCACCACCGTTCCTACGGCGCCGGCGCGCTGGAGGCGTACGCCGAGATGGTCGCCCTCGCCCGGGAGGCGGACTGCCCGCTGCACCTGGCGCACGCGACGATGAACTTCGGGGTGAACGAGGGCCGGGCGCCCGAGCTGCTGGCGCTGCTCGACCGGGCCCTGGACGCGGGCGCGGACCTCACCCTGGACACCTATCCCTACACCCCCGGCTGCACCACCCTCGCCGCGCTGCTGCCGAGCTGGGCGAGCGAGGGCGGCCCGGAGGAGATCCTGGCCCGGCTCGCCGACCCGGTGACGGCCGGGCGGATCCGGCACGACCTGGAGGTCACCGGCTCGGACGGCTGCCACGGGGTGCCGGTGGAGTGGGAGACGATCGAGATCTCCGGGGTGGCCGACCCGGCCCTCGGCGACTTCGTGGGCCGCACCGTCCGGCAGGCGGCGGACCTGCGCGGCGAGGCCCCCTGGGAGACGGCCCGCCGCCTGCTGGTGCGGGACCGGCTCGGCACGACGATCCTCCAGCACGTCGGCCACGAGGAGAACGTCCGCGCGATCATGCGGCACCGGGCGCACACCGGCGGCTCCGACGGCATCCTGCGCGGCAGCAAGCCGCACCCGCGGGCGTACGGCACGTTCCCGCGCTATCTCGGCCACTATGTGCGCGAGGCGGGCGTGCTGACGCTGGAGGAGTGCGTGGCCCACCTCACCTCCCGGCCGGCGGCACGGCTGCGGCTGCCGGACCGCGGGCTGGTGCGCGAGGGGTACCGGGCCGACCTGGTGCTGTTCGACCCGCGGACGGTCGCGCCCGGTGCCACCTTCGCGGAGCCGCGCCGGCTGCCGACGGGCATCCCGTACGTGCTGGTCGACGGCCGGTTCGTCATCGAGGACGGCCGGCGGACGGACGCCCTGCCGGGCCGCTCCGTCCGCCGTACGCCGCTGTGAACCGCGCTTACGGCTTGGGCAGGGTGCAGCCGGCCGCGCTCAGGTTGAGCCTGTTGCCGGTGGTGAAGCAGGCCGGGATGTTGTAGGTCTCCTGGGCGTAGTTGATGCCCTGGCGGACGGTGACGTTGCCGCTCGCGTCGACCTCGCACGGGTTGTTCACCGTGCACCGGCCGCCGTCCTCGTTGCCGGTGTTGTTGACGGCCACGACCTTGCCGGTGGTGGCGTCGATCACCGGGGAACCCGAGGTGCCGCCGATGGTGTCGCAGGCGGAGGTGTAGCGGACCGAGTCCTTGAAGGTCCAGTCCCCCTCCTTCAGCCGGTACACGAACCCGTCGATGTTGCAGCTGTAGATGCGCTTCCAGTAGCCGGAGACCACCTTGATGGCGGTGCCGGCCACCGGGTGGGTGTCCTGCACGGTGAGCGGGCTGATGCCGTACGAGTTCCTGATCGCCGCGTACGTGGTGCTGGTGCGGTAGATCGTGACGTCCGTGTCGGTCATGGTCGAGTAGACGACCTGGTTGGCGCGGAGCGTGGCGATCTTGGTGCCGGCGGAGTTCAGCAGGCCGAACGTGCGGCTGGAGGACTGGCCGGTGATGACCTGGCCGGCGCTCGGCATGCCGGTCTCCAGGCAGTGCCCGTTGGTCAGCACCAGGGCCGGGTCGGTGTCGGCGGAGCCCGGGAAGCGGATGACGGAGCCGGAGCAGTTGCTGAGCGAGACGGTGCCGGCGAAGTCGACGGTGACCGCGGCGGCCTTGGCGGAGTGCGGGGCGGAGGCGTGCGGGGCGGTGGTGTGCGGCGCGGCCAGCGCCGGGGTGGCGCCCAGCCCGACGGTCGCCAGGGCGCAGAGCGTGGCAAGGAGAGGCTTGTTCACGTGGGGGTCCCCTCGTACGACGGAGGCGACCGGAGGTCTTCCGGCCGCCCACACGGTTGTCATGCGCATTCTCAGCAGCAGAGAGGGGCCGGGACAAGAAGCGGCGACGGGTCATAGGGGTTTCCCTCGGCGCCGGGGCGGAAGGTTTCCCCGGCGGAGAGGCGGGAGGTTCCTCCGGCAGCGGGGCGGGAGGCCGCTTCGGCGGAGTGGCGGAACGTTCCCTCGGCTTGGGGCGGTGCGGCGGACGGCTGCCCGGCCGCGCGCGACCCGCCCCGCGTCCGGCGGTGTGGATGCGGTCGAGCCGGCCGCCCGCCACGACGTCCCGTACACGCTCGACGATCCGCTCGCGGTCCCCGTCGGAGACGAGCGCGTCCGGCCGGGGCCCGACCGCCCGGGCACGGTCCGCTCCGGGCGGCCGGCCCGCTCATGGGGCCACTGCTCCATGGCGGGCAACTCCCCGGCCACGCGCGAACGCTGCCCGGCACGCCGGCCGCGAGGTCAGCGGGGCCACCTCGGCGTGTCGTGGTCGTGACCCCAGCCGTGGCGGCCGTCGTGGCCGGACGTCGGCGAGGCGGTGGGCGAGGCCGTGGGAGTGGCCGGCCGGGTGGTGGACCGGACGGCGGGCGGCGCCGTGGTGGCCCGCGGGCTGCCGCCCGGGCGGCTCGGAGTGGTGCCCGGGCGCGGGACGGCGGCCGGACGGGCGGCCGTGGCCGACGGCGTGGCCACGGCCGGACCGGCGGAACCCGCGGAACCCGCGGGGGTGGCCGGGGGCGACGCGGGCGGCGCCGCGGCGGGCGTGTCCTCGTCTTCCGTGCATCCCGCCGCGGGGCCCTCCGTCGCGGGGCCGTCGGCGATCCGGCCCCCGCCGGCGGGGCGGGACCCGTCCGGGGAACCGGATCCGGACAGCGCGGCGATCACCGCGACCGTGCCGGCCGCCGCCGCGAGGGCGCCGGCCGCGACCACCGCGCGGCGGCGTCCGCGGGCGCGGCGCCGTGCCCGCCCGCGCCCGTCGGCCCGGCCCGCACCCGGTCCGGGCCGAGGGGGCCCGGCGGGGGGCACGGGGTGCGGGCGCTCCCCGGCCACCGGGGGCGGTTCGCGCGTCACGTCGCAGTCGTTCCGCCAGCCGTGCGCGGCGGCCGGGTCGGCGTACTCGCCGTAGGCGGGGGCCGGAGCCGGCAGCGGGTGGTACACGTTCGGCCGGATCCCGGGCGTGCCGCCCGCTCCGTGCGGGTCGTGCGCTCCCGCCTCGTACTCCCGTTCCGTGGACATGTCAGCGGATTCCAGGGAGGCAAGTGCCCCGGGAGACATCCGGCGGCGTTTTCCGGGCAACCTTCGCGTCTCGCGTGGTGGAAAACACCGCCCACGCGGCAGGAGCGGGCCGTAAGCTCACGGCATGCAGGTGATCCAGTCGACCAAGCTCGCCAACGTCTGTTACGAGATCCGGGGCCCGGTTCTCGAAGAGGCCATGCGGCTGGAGGCGGCGGGCCACCGCATCCTCAAGCTGAACACCGGCAACCCGGCCGCCTTCGGCTTCGAGTGCCCCCCGGAGATCCTGGAGGACATCCTCCGCAACGTCTCCACCGCGCACGGCTACGGCGACGCCAAGGGCCTGCTCGCCGCCCGCCGCGCGGTCGTGATGCACAACCAGACCATCGGCATCGAGACGGACGTCGAGCACGTCTTCGTCGGCAACGGCGTCTCCGAGCTGATCGTGATGGCGATGCAGGCCCTGCTGGACGACGGCGACGAGGTGCTCGTACCGGCCCCGGACTACCCGCTGTGGACGGCGGCCGTCTCCCTGTCCGGCGGCACGGCGGTGCACTACCGCTGCGACGAGCAGTCCGACTGGATGCCCGACCTGGCCGACATCGAGCGCAAGGTGACCGACCGCACCAAGGCGATCGTCGTCATCAACCCGAACAACCCCACGGGCGCGGTCTACGACGAGGAAGTGCTCAAGGGCCTGACCGACATCGCCCGCCGGCACAACCTGCTGGTCTGCTCGGACGAGATCTACGACAAGATCCTCTACGACGGCACCACGCACACCCCCACCGCGAAGGTCGCCCCCGATCTGCTCACCCTCACCTTCAACGGCATGTCGAAGGCGTACCGGGTGGCCGGCTACCGCGTCGGCTGGATGTCGGTCTCCGGCCCGCGCGCCCACGCCGACTCCTACATCGAGGGCCTGACGATCCTGGCGAACATGCGGCTGTGCGCCAACATGCCGGGCCAGCACGGCGTGGTCGCCGCGCTCGGCGGACGCCAGACGATCAACGACCTGGTGCTGCCGGGCGGGCGGCTGAAGGAGCAGATGGACCTCGCCTACGACCTGCTGACCCGGATCCCCGGCGTGAGCTGTGTGCGGCCCAAGGGCGCGCTGTACCTCTTCCCCCGGCTGGACCCCCAGGTCTTCAAGGTCAAGGACGACCGGCAGCTGGTGCTGGACCTGCTGCGGCAGGAGAAGATCATGGTCGTCCAGGGCACGGGCTTCAACTGGCCGGAGCCGGATCACTTCCGGGTGGTGACCCTGCCGACGGTCGGCGATCTCCGGGACGCGATCACCCGCATCGGCACCTTCCTGGACGGATACGGCCAACCGTAGCCGGCGGACCGCACTCCGTGACTTGGCTCAACTTTAGACGAAATCCAAGCTAAGATGGTTTCCTGTCAGAGCACAGGAGGCCATCCCCCCATGTACGAACCGATCCGCACCAAGTCGGTCCACACGATGGCCGGCACCCCCTCGGACTTCCCCCACCGGTCGCGCGAGGAGGAGCTGGACATCCAGCTCGCCGGACACCTCGCCGCGCTGCTCGCGGTCACCGACGAACTGCGCGCCCTGTCCCCGTCCGCCGACCTGGACACCGCCGCGGAACGCCTCGCGGCCCAGGTGGCCCGGCTGCGCGGCGGGCGTACCCCGCTGCGCGCGGCGCCGGCCGTGGCGGGCGACCCGGGCGCACTGCACCGGCGCGCCCACACGCTCGCCGGACGCGCCCTGGTGGTCGCCGCCTCCCGCGCGGACACCGCGGCGGCGATCCTCGCGGCCGAGCGGATGGACGCCCACGCCGCCGCCGAGACCGACCCGAAGACGCTCAGCCCGGCCCACTGACCCCGCCCGGGGGTCCCCTCGACGGCCCCGGTCCGCGCGCACCCGCAGCGACGCGCGGACCGGGTGCCACCCACTCCGCCGCCCCGGCAGGCCGGTGCCGCCGGGCCCGGAAACACGACGACCCGGGGCCCCGCACGCCGTTGTGCGGGGCCCCGGGCGGGTGGTCACCGCGGCCGGTCGTGACGATCGCTGGTCAGGGCACATCCAAACCGGCCGCGGAGTCTTCGGGTGCGGGTCTCAGCCCAGGCGCTCCACCAGCGCGTGGTACTGGTCCCACAGCTCCTTCGGGGTGTGGTCGCCGAAGGTGTTCAGGTGCCCGGGGACCAGGGCGGCCTCCTCGCGCCAGACCTCCTTGTCCACGGTGAGCAGGAAGTCCAGGTCGGCGCCCGGCAGTTCCAGCCCGTCGGTGTCCAGCGCCTGCCTGGTCGGCAGCACGCCGATCGGCGTCTCGACGCCCTCGGCCCTGCCCTCCAGCCGCTCCACGATCCACTTCAGGACGCGGGAGTTCTCGCCGAAGCCCGGCCAGACGAACCTGCCCCCGTCGTCCTTGCGGAACCAGTTGACGTAGTAGATCCTCGGCAGCTTGGACTGGTCCTTGTCCTTGGCCACGTCGATCCAGTGGGCCATGTAGTCGCCCATGTTGTAGCCGCAGAACGGCAGCATCGCGAACGGGTCGCGGCGCAGCTCGCCGACCTTGCCCTCGGCCGCCGCGGTCTTCTCGGAGGCCACGTTGGCGCCGAGGAAGACGCCGTGGTTCCAGTCGAAGGACTCCGTCACCAGCGGCACCGCCGAGGCGCGGCGGCCGCCGAAGAGGATCGCGGAGATCGGCACGCCCTTGGGGTCCTCCCACTCGGGCGCGATGATCGGGCACTGCGCGGCCGGCACGGTGAAGCGGGCGTTGGGGTGGGCGGCCGGGGTCCCGGACTCCGGCGTCCAGTCGTCGCCCCTCCAGTCGGTGAGGTGGGCCGGGGGCTCCTCGGTCATGCCCTCCCACCACACGTCACCGTCGTCGGTGAGCGCGACGTTGGTGAACACCGCGTTGCCCCACAGGGTCTTCATCGCGTTGGCGTTGGTGTGCTCGCCGGTGCCGGGCGCGACGCCGAAGAAGCCGGCCTCGGGGTTGATCGCGTACAGGCGGCCGTCCTCGCCGAACCGCATCCAGGCGATGTCGTCGCCGACGGTCTCCACCGTCCAGCCGGAGATCGTGGGCTCCAGCATGGCGAGGTTGGTCTTGCCGCAGGCGGAGGGGAAGGCGGCGGCGACGTACTTGGCCTCGCCCTGCGGCGGGGTGAGCTTGAGGATCAGCATGTGCTCGGCCAGCCAGCCCTCGTCGCGCGCCATGACCGAGGCGATGCGCAGCGCGTAGCACTTCTTGCCGAGCAGGGCGTTGCCGCCGTAGCCGGAGCCGTAGGACCAGATTTCGCGGCTCTCGGGGAAGTGCGAGATGTACTTGGTCCGGTTGCAGGGCCAGGGGACGTCCTCCTGGCCCGGCTCCAGCGGGGCGCCCAGCGTGTGGACGGCCTTGACGAAGAAGCCCTCGTCGCCCAGCTCGTCCAGGACGGCCTGGCCCATGCGCGTCATCGTGCGCATGGAGACGGCCACGTAGGCGGAGTCGGTGATCTCCACGCCCAGCGCGGCCAGCGGGGAGCCGAGCGGGCCCATGCAGAACGGGACGACGTACATCGTGCGGCCCCGCATCGAGCCCCGGAACAGGCCCTGGTCGCCCGTGAAGATCTCCCGCATCTCGGCGGGCGCCTTCCAGTGGTTGGTCGGGCCCGCGTCCTCCTCCTTCTCGGAGCAGATGAAGGTGCGGTCCTCGACGCGCGCGACGTCGGTCGGGTCCGAGGCGGCGTAGTAGGAGTGCGGGCGCTTGACCGGGTCCAGCTTCTTGAACGTTCCCCTGGCGACCAGTTCCTCGCACAGCCGCTCGTACTCGGCCTCGGAGCCGTCGCACCAGACCACCCTGTCCGGCTGCGTCAGTTCGGCGATCTCGTTGACCCAGGAGATCAGTTCCCGGTGCTTGGTGGGGACGACGGTGGGAGCCGCGTTGTCGCGCGCCACGATTGCTCCTAAGTGAGGGTTTTTGTGTTGGTTCGCCCCGTGGGGGCCGCGACCCGGACGCTTCGTAGCCGCTCATCCGGTGCCGACCGCACTCATTTGATCATCCGAGTCTAGTGCCCATCTGTCCAGGGGGCATCACAGGTGAGCGGGCGTGAGGAATCCCACGGTGTCCAGGTCGTTTTGCGTCCACGTTGGGTTCGGCTGAAGGACTTTTTGCCGACGGATCTTCGGGGTGGCGTGGATACGCACACATTGACGATCGATTTACGGCGGCCTGGGTACCATGCCCCGCATGACTGCGTCCGTCCCCGACGCGCCCACGGACACGCCGGCCGCAGGCCGCGGTCCCGTCGCGCTTTCCCTGCCGCATCCGGTCAAACCCCGCCTGCGCGGCTGGCTGCATCTCGGCATGTTCCCGGCCGTACTCATCGCGGGCCTCGTGCTCACCGCGCTCGCCGACTCGACCAGGGGCCGCATAGCCTGCGGCATCTACGTCCTGACGGCGTGTCTGCTCTTCGGTGTCAGCGCGCTGTACCACCGGGGCAACTGGAGCCCCCGCATGGACGGCGTCCTGCGCCGCCTGGATCACGCCAACATCTTTCTGATCATCGCGGGCACCTACACCCCGCTGACCCTGCTGCTCCTGCCCGACGGCAAGGGCCGCTGGCTGCTGTGGAGCATCTGGGCCGCCGCGGCGGCCGGCATCGTCTTCCGCGTCTTCTGGGTCGGCGCCCCGCGCTGGCTGTACACGCCCTGCTACATCGCGATGGGCTGGGCGGCCGTGTTCTTCCTGCCGGACTTCCTGCACACCGGTGGCCTGGCCGTCATGCTCCTGGTGGTGGTCGGCGGCCTGCTGTACAGCGCCGGCGGCGTGATCTACGGCATCAAGCGCCCCAACCCGTCACCGCGCTGGTTCGGCTTCCACGAGGTCTTCCACTCCCTCACCCTCGCCGCGTTCGTCGTGCACTACGTCGGCATCTCCCTGGTCGCCTACCGGCACGCCTGAGCCGCCCCCCGGAGAAAAACGCCGGGGTCCGCACGGGACCCCGTGCGATGCTGGCCGGGTGAACGGAACCGAGATCCACGTCGAAGTCGACCCCGGACTGCACCTGTTCGTGCCGGCCGCCCGCCGCCGCGGGCCCACGCCGCTGGCCACCGACGGCGTCTCGACGCTCGGCCATGTCGTCGAGTCCCTCGGCATCCCGCTCACCGAGGTCGGCACCCTGGTCGTGGACGGCCGCCCGGTCGCGCCCGGGCACATCCCCGGGGCGGCCGAGCGGGTCGTCGTCCGGCCCGTGCAGCGCCCCCAGCGGGTGCCCGGCGCGCCGCTGCGCTTCCTCCTCGACGTCCACCTCGGCACGCTGGCCCGCCGGCTGCGACTGCTCGGCGTGGACACGGCGTACGAGTCGACGGACATCGGCGACCCGGCGCTGGCCGCCCGCTCGGCGGCCGAGAAGCGGGTGATGCTCAGCCGTGACCGGGGCCTGCTGCGCCGCCGCGAGCTGTGGGCCGGCGCGTTCGTCTACAGCACCCGCCCCGACGACCAGCTGGACGACGTCCTCGACCGCTTCGCCCCCGAGCTGCGCCCCTGGACCCGCTGCACCGCGTGCAACGGCCTGCTGCGGGACGCCGCCAAGGAAGAGGTCGCCGACCAGCTCAAGAGCGGCACCGAACGCACGTACGACGTGTTCGCCCGGTGCGCGGACTGCGGTCGCGCGTACTGGAAGGGAGCGCACCACGACCAGCTGGAGGCCATCGTGGACCGCGCCCTGAACCGGCGCGGCGCGGCCCACGGCTGACGCGCCCCCACCTGCGGCCCGCTCTGGTTCAGGGGCCGGTCAGCCGCCTTCGCAGGGCCTGCGGGTCCGTCACCGGCAGATCGCAGACGAAGCCCCGGCAGACGTACGCGGCCGGGCCGCCGTCGATGAGGGTGCGGCCGGCCAGCAGCGGGAACTCGTCGCCGTCCGGGGTGCCGCAGGCGACGACGGCACCCGGGGCGGCGCCCAGCAGGGCCGTACGGTGCAGGGCGGCCGTCCGCTCGTCGTCCGGGCCGGGCCCCACGACGGCCACCTCGCGCGGCCCGTCGAGCAGGGCCTCGGCGACGGCCAGTCCCCATCCGATGAACCGCGGCACGCGCGGCCCGAGGGTCTTCACGACCCCCAGCGCCCGCTCGGCGGCGGCCCGGTGGGACTCGGAGCCGGTGTGGGCGGCGTAGCCCAGCAGGGCGCCGGCCGCGGCGGTCCAGCCGGACGGGGCGGCGTTGTCGGTGGGGTCCTGGGGCCGGCGGATCAGCCGCTCGGCGTCGGAGGCGGTGTCGAACAGCGCGCCGGTCTCCGGGTCGGTGAACCGGTCCAGGACGTGGTCGAGCAGCAGTCCGGCGAAGTCGAGCCAGACACCCTCGCCGGTGACCGAGGCCAGCGCGAGGAAGCCCTCGGCGACATCGCCGTAGTCCTCCAGCACGCCCGCGTTGGGGCCGGTGCGGCCGTCCTTGCTGGTGCGGGCGAGCCGGGCGTGTTCGTCCAGGTGGACGCGGACGAGCAGGTCGGCCGCGCCGAGCGCGGCCTCGACCAGGTCGGGCCGGTCGAAGTAGGCGCCGGTCTCGGCGAGCGCGGCGACGGCGAGCCCGTTCCAGGCGGCGACGACCTTGTCGTCCCGGCCGGGGGCGGGCCGCAGGGCGCGGGCGTCGAGCAGCCGGCGCCGGATCGACGCGACCTTCTCCGCGTCGAACACTCCCTCGGTCTGCGGCAGTTGCAGCACGGACCGGCCGTGCTCGAAGGTGCCCTCCTCGGTCACGCCGAAGTACTGGGCGGCGAGGTGGGCGTCGTCGCCGAGGACGTCGCGCAGCTGCCCGGGCGTCCACACGTAGTACGCCCCCTCCACGTGCCGTCCGGTGCCGTCGTCGCTGTCGGCGTCGAGGGCGGAGGCGAAACCGCCCTCCGGGGTGCGCAGTTCGCGGACGAGGAAGTCGGCGGTCTCCAGCGCGACCCGCCGGGCGAGATCCGAGCCGGTGGTCCGCCACAGGTGGGCGTACACCCGGCACAACAGGGCGTTGTCGTACAGCATCTTCTCGAAGTGCGGCACGACCCAGTCCCGGTCGACGGAGTAGCGGGCGAAGCCACCGCCGAGCTGGTCGTAGATCCCGCCCCGCGCCATCCGCTCACAGGTGTCCGCGGCCATCTGCAGCGCACCCTCGGCGCCCGTGCGGGCGTGGTGGCGCAGCAGGAACTCCAGCACCATGGACGGCGGGAACTTGGGCGCGCCGCCGAATCCGCCGCGCTGCGGGTCGTACTCGCGGGTGAGGCCGAGCAGGGCCTGGGCGAGCTCCTGCTCCCCAGGCGCCCCGGCGGCCTGCCGGACGATCTCCCGCTGGGCGAGATCGCGGACGATCTTCCCGGCCACCTCGCCGACCTCGTCACGCCGGGTGGTCCAGGCCTGCCGGACCCCCTCCAGGACCTGCCGGAAGGAGGGCATGCCGTGGCGCGGGGCGGGCGGGTAGTAGGTGCCGAAGTAGAAGGGCTCGGCGTCGGGCGTGAGGAACACGGTCATGGGCCAGCCGCCGTGCCCGGTGGCCGCCTGTACGGCCTCCATGTACACCGCGTCCACGTCCGGCCGCTCCTCGCGGTCGACCTTGACGCTGACGAAGTGCTCGTTCAGATAGTCGGCGGTGTCCCGGTCCTCGAAGGACTCGTGGGCCATGACATGGCACCAGTGCACTGACGGAAACGTAAGTGACAGGACGCATAGCCCACACTCAAGAGAATGGGTACGTCCCGCCGCTTCGCTTCCGTCATCGCCTCCTCTCCCCATGGCCACCAGTCCACTGGGTTGGAGGCGTGCTGGAGCAGGTAAGGCGACTGGGAGTTGGCCAGTCGATTCATACCGGCATCGTCGCACAAAGCGGAGCGTCCGGCCCTGCGATCCGAGGGCCGGATTCGGAGTGACCGGACGTGCGCGGACCGTGACCGGAAGGGACGCGAGCCCCGGGTCCCCTCGTCAGGCGGGCCGGGCGGTGACGGTGCAGAGGCGCTTGGTGGCCCGGGTCAGGGCCACGTACAAGTCCCTTTCCCCGCCGGGGCGGTTCGCGATGATCTCCTCGGGGTTCACGACGACGACCCCGTCGAATTCCAGGCCGCGCGCTTCGGACGCCGGCACGACGCGCGCGTGGCCGGCGATGCCCCGGGCCGTCAGCTCGCCCACCCTGGTGTCCGCGCAGATCACTCCCAGGAGCTCGCCCGGGTGCGCGGCGCTCTGGGCGCACAGTTCCCGGACGACGGCGGTGGCCAACCCGTCCTCGGGCGCGGTCACGGTGCGAGGGCTCTCACCGCTGCGCAGCGACCGTGCGGGCTTCTGGTCCGGGGCGATCCGCGTGAGCAGGTCCCGGACGCCGTCCAGGATCTCCTGCGTCGTGCGGTAGCTGACGGTCAGGTCGTGCAGCCGGAACCGGGGTCCGACGTGGGGGCTCAGCGCTTCCTTCCAGTCGCGTGCGGTCGCGACCGGGCCCGCCTGGGCGAAGTCACCCACCAGCGTCATCGCCCTCGCCGGGCAGCGGCGGACGATCATCCGCCACTGCATGGCGGTCAGTTCCTGCGCCTCGTCGACGACGACATGCCCGTACGTCCGCTCGGGCGGGCCGTCGACCAGGCTCGCCGCCTCGTCCAGCAACGGCACGTCGGCATCGGTCCACGGGTCGTCCGGACCGCGTAGCAGAAGGGACCGCTCGCGCGCACTCAGGTGGGGCAGGTGCTCGGCGAGGGCGTCGGCGTCCGTCAGGAGCGCCCGCACGAGGTCACCGGGCACCAGCCGCGGCCAGACCCGCTCGACCGCCCGGTCGACGCCGGCGTCGTCGAGGAGACCGGCCCGGATGGCGTCCAGGTCCAGTTCGTGGGCCGGATCCGGGTCGGCCGCGCCTTCGGCACGGTGCCGGGCGGCTCCCGTGAACCGGTCGAGGTCGATGCCCGTCACCCTTTCGGTGTCGGCGTCGATCTGCTCCAGGACGTCGCCCAGGTCCCGTCGCATCGCGTCGGCGACGGCGTCGGCCATGAGCTCTTTGAACACCTGGCGCGCGGGGTTGTGCCCCTGCGCGGCTGCCACGGCGGCGTCGCGGGCCGCGGCGACCTCCTGGCCGGAGAGGCGGACCGTTTCCCGTCCGACCCGCACGGTGAAGTCGCCGGCGGGGGCCTGGTGGGCGCGCAGCAGGCCGGCCAGGGCGTCGGCGAGGTCGGAGCGGCCCTTGAGACGCGCCGTGTCGAACGGGTCCACCGCGTCCGCGGACACCCCGGCCAGTTCCCGGCAGGTCGCCAGGACGACGTCGTTCTCCCCGAGCGAGGGAAGGACCTGGGAGATGTAGTCGAGGAACCGGGCGTTCGGGCCCACCACCAGGACACCCTCCTCCGCGGCGCGCGGGAACGCGTACAGGACGTAGGCCGCCCGGTGCAGGGCGACCACCGTCTTGCCGGTGCCGGGGCCGCCCTGCACCACGGTCACCCCGCGGTGGGCGGAGCGGACGATCTCGTCCTGCTCGGCCTGGAGCGTCGCGACGGCCGCGCGCATCCTGCCCGTACGCCGTGCCGACAGGGCCTCGGTCAACGGGCCGTCCCCCACGACGTCCTCGTCGGCCGGGGCGGTGCCGTCCAGCAGTTCGTCGCTCACCGAGACGACCGTGCGCTCCTCGAGGCGCAGGTGCCGGCGCCGCCGCAGGCCCATCGGGTGGACCGGGGTCGCTTCGTAGAAGGGCCGCGCCGCGTTCGCGCGCCAGTCCACGAGCAGGGGCAGGTCGTCCTCCTCCGTCTGCAGTCCGATCCGCCCGATGCGCAGGGCCGTGCCGTCCGTCCAGTCGACGCGCCCGAAGACCAGCCCCTTCTCGGCGCCCTCCAGCCGGCCGATCTCCTTGGTCAGACGCTCGACGGCCCTCTCCCGCTCGTATGCCTCACCGGCGCTGTCCGCCGGGGCCTTCAGCACGCTCGCCCGATTGGCCCGCGCCTCGGAAAGCCGCTCGGCGAGCACGTCGTACAAGGAGGACACGTATTCCTGCTCCGATGCGACCGCGCGCACAGCGGGATCACCTATTTTCGCCAACAGGGGTCTCCTTCGTGGCCGGAATCAAAGCCGCCCGGACTTCGACAACGTTGGAATATAGGCAACCCCTGGAACACTGTCAAACATAAGATTTCTCACCGAAGGTATTGCGGCCGAGCGGTCTTTCATGTCTCTGGCGGATTTGCGCATTGCGCAATTCCATGCCCCGACGGGCTGTCGCACCGCGACGCACCGCGACGCCCATGGGCGTCTCGGGCAGGGGGCCGGTGGAGGACGTCGCCGCGGGACGGGATCGGATGACCGCGCCGGCCGGCGCCTTTCCCCGCCTCTTGACGGAAGAATTAACCGGCTGCCGGCAGAGGGGACGCCGTAGGCGGCGGCGAGCCGCGCGCATGTCGTCGAATACCCGGCCCAGGCGGCGCTGTCCCGCGACTTCGCGCCTCTAATCCGCCGACCCGGATATCAAAGGCGGCTTTGGGAGCCTTTTCCTCGGCAATCGGGGAGTGACGCGCACCGTCGTGCCGTCGTGGTCTCGCCGGTGCGACCCTCTCGCGGGATCCGGCGGGCGTGGGGGGACGCCTCGGCGTACGCCCTGCCGCAGGGGCGGGGCGTACTGCTGGGGGCCGCGGCAAGGCGGCGTACTCCCGCGGGCCGGCCGGCGGGCCCGGCGGCGGCGCATGGTCCGGACCGCCACGCCCGTGCGGTGACGGGGGTGGCGGTGCCGGCGGGCCGGTGAGCCCCGGGGACCGGTCCTACCGGGCCGGGGAACCGGCCTTCTTCCCGGCCGGCTCCGCCCCGGTGTCCGGGGCCTCCTTGAAGTCGACCTTCTGCATGTGCTTGCTCATCGACTTCATCAGGCCCCAGACGGCCACGGCCATCACCGCGAAGACGATGAAGCCGAGGACACCGGGGGTGACCTTGTTCTGGTCCACCTCCTTGGCGAGGGGGACCAGGTGCGTCATTGCGAGGCTCACGCTTGCGCTCATGTCAGGCATTGTCCCGGATGCCCGCGAAGAGGTCGTCCTCGGGGAGGGAGGTATCGACCAGAGACTTCGCCAGCTCGTACTCCTCGGTGGGCCAGACCTCCTTCTGGAGGTCCAGCGGCACCTTGAACCAGCCGCCGTCCGGGTCGATCTGCGTGGCGTGGGCGATCAGCGCCTTGTCGCGGATCTCGAAGAAGTCCGCGCAGGGGACGTGCGTGGTGAGGGTGCGCTCGGTGCGCTGCATCTCGTCCCAGCGCTTGAGCCAGTCCCCGTACGGCGACTCCAGGCCGCGGTCGAGCATGGCCTGGTGCAGCGCCTCGGTACGGGGGCGGTTGAAGCCCTGGTTGTAGTACAGCTTCAGCGGCTGGTAGGCCGGGCCGTACTCGTCCTCGGGGTACTTCCGGGTGTCCGCCGCGCCCTCGAACGCCACCATGGAGATCTTGTGGGTCATGATGTGGTCGGGGTGCGGGTAGCCGCCGTTCTCGTCGTAGGTGGTGATCACCTGCGGACGGAAGGAGCGGATCTTGCGCACCAGCTCGCCGGCCGCCCGGTCGACGTCCTCCAGGGCGAAGCAGCCCTCGGGCAGCGGGGGCAGCGGGTCGCCCTCCGGCAGGCCGGAGTCGACGAAGCCCAGCCACTCCTGCTTGACGCCGAGGATCTCGCGGGCCTCGTCCATCTCCTTCTTGCGTACCTCGTGGATGTGCTCCTCGATGTACGCGTCGCCCTGGAGCTTGGGATTGAGGATGGACCCGCGTTCTCCGCCGGTGCACGTCACCACCAGCACGTCCACCCCCTCGGACACGTACTTCGCCATGGTGGCCGCACCCTTGCTCGACTCGTCGTCGGGGTGCGCGTGAACGGCCATCAGTCGCAACTGGTCAGTCAAGACTCAATCCTCGGTAACTCGGCGCCCCCGTGGCTCCGGGTGCGATCAAACAGGTGCCGTCCCGACGGGACGTCGTTGAGGGTGGCGGTCGGGTGACGGGTGGGAGCTTCTATAGTGACCCAAGCGGGAGGCGAATAATTCCGCGGAGAGGACGATCATGAGTACCGCGAGCACGCGGCTGCCCGAGGGCCGCTACGGCCGCGCCTCGGACGAGCGCGCCGACCGCAAGCTCAAGATCGCCGCCTCGGTGCTGGGCGCGGCGCTGCTCGCCCTGGTCGGCTACTTCGCCTACCACTATGTGGCGCGGAACGAGATCAGCGCCCAGGTCATCGCCTTCCAGGCGTCCGAGGACGCGGTCGAGGTCCATCTGGAGGTGCGCAAGGACGCCGGTGCGTCCGGCTACTGCACCGTCCGGTCCCAGTCGGAGGAGGGCGCCGAGGTGGGCCGGGCCGACTTCCGCTTCTCCGGATCGGCCACGCGCGTCGACAAGGTCGTCACACTCCGTACGACCGCCCGGGGGACGACGGCCGAGCTGCTGGGCTGCCACGCCGACTGACGCCGGCCCTGCGGACGGCCCGCGGACACTCCCCGGCTTCACCCGGAATACGTAGGCACTGACCTGCGTTGATGAGATTTACACGGCTTATGTCCTCCCCCTTTCGCCCACGAATTGTTAGGCTCGTGGTTTCGCCCATCCATGAGGGAACATTCTTCTGGGTAGGGCGATGCTTTGTATCCCCAGTACCGACGAGGAGCACCCTGTGACCCAGACCAGCGAGAACGTCACCTGGCTGACCCAGGAGGCGTACAACAAGCTCAAGGACGAGCTTGAGTACCTTACTGGTCCTGCGCGCACGGAGATCGCCGCCAAGATCGCGGCTGCGCGTGAGGAGGGCGACCTGCGCGAGAACGGCGGGTACCACGCGGCCAAGGAGGAGCAGGGCAAGCAGGAGCTGCGCGTGCGCCAGCTGACCCAGCTCCTCGAGAACGCGAAGGTCGGCGAGGCGCCGGCCGCGAACGGTGCCGTCGCGCCCGGCATGGTCGTCACGATCGCCTTCGACGGTGACGAGGACGACACGCTGACGTTCCTGCTCGCCTCCCGCGAGTACGCGAGCGCCGACATCGAGACGTACTCGCCGCAGTCCCCGCTGGGTTCCGGCGTCATCGGCCACAAGGTCGGCGAGGACGCGGAGTACGAGCTGCCGAACGGCAAGAAGGCGTCCGTACGGATCCTGAAGGCCGAGCCCTACAACGGCTGACCCGGACCGCGGGCCCCCAGCCGCCCTTCGGGGCGGCCGGGGGCTTTGTCATGTCCGGACCCGGCCCGGCGGCGCGGTACCGGTCCGCCGGGCCGGGTCAGGCGGTGGCGGAGCGGTACTTGCGCACCGCGAGGGTGCGGAAGACGACGATGATCAGGACCGAGTAGATCAGCGAGGCCCAGACGGGGTGCTCCATCGGCCAGGCGCCCGAGGTGGACCGCCCGGGGTTGGCGAACAGCACACGGGCCGCCTGCACGGTGGCGCTGAACGGGTTCCACTCGGCTATGTGACGCAGCCAGGGCGTCATGTTGGCCGTGTCCACGAACGCGTTGGAGAGGAAGGTGACCGGGAAGAGCCAGACCAGCCCGCCGGAGGTGGCCGCCTCCGGGGTGCGCACGGTCAGGCCGATCAGCGCGCCGATCCAGGTGAACGCGTAGCCGAGCAGGAGCAGCAGGCCGAAGCCGGCGAGGACGCGGCCGGCGTCCGTGGGGCCGTCGGAGCCGGTCCGCCAGCCGACCAGCAGCGCGACGATCGCGAGGACGAGCACGGTGAGCGCCGTCTGCACCAGGTCGGCGAGGGTGCGGCCGGTCAGCACCGCGCCGCGCGCCATGGGCAGCGAGCGGAAGCGGTCGATGAGCCCCTTGTGCATGTCGTCGGCGATGCCGGCGCCGGAGCCCGCGGTGGCGAAGGTGACGGTCTGCGCGAAGATGCCGGCCATCAGGAAGTTCTTGTAGTCGAGCGCGCTGGTGCTGGCGCCGATCTTCATGGAGCCGCCGAACACATAGGTGAACAGCACCACGAACATGATCGGCTGTATCAGCCCGAAGATCAGCATCTCGGGAATCCTGGACATGCGGATCAGGTTCCGCCGGGCGACGATCAGCGAGTCCCGGACGGACCGGCCGACGGCGTTGCCGGGTGCGGCGGCGGTCGTCGCCTCGGTGGCGGCGCTCATTTCACGGCCTCCTTGCCGTTCCGTTCGTTCCGTCCGTTCCGTTCGTCCTGCCGGTCCGGATCCCCGGACTCGGCCGCGTGTCCCGTCAGGGACAGGAAGACGTCGTCGAGGGTGGGGCGGCGCAGCCCGATGTCGGCTATCCCGATCCCCCGGGTGTCCAGTTCGCGGATGATCTCGGCGAGCAGCCTGGCGCCGCCGGTGACGGGCACCGTGAGTCTGCGGGTGTGCTCCTCGACCGTGGTCTCGCCCTTGCCGAAGCCGCGCAGCACCTCGGCGGCGGCCGTGATCCGGGTCCGGTCCTGTACCACGACCTCGACGCGCTCGCCGCCGGTGCGTGCCTTGAGCTGGTCGGAGGGGCCCTGAGCGATGACCCGGCCGTGGTCGACGACCGCGATGTCATGGGCCAGGTGGTCGGCCTCCTCCAGATACTGCGTGGTGAGCAGCAGCGTCGTGCCCCCGGAGACCAGCTGCCTGATGACCTCCCAGAGCTGCTGGCGGTTGCGCGGGTCGAGGCCCGTGGTCGGTTCGTCCATGAACATCACCGGCGGGGAGACCACGAGGGCGGCGGCGAGGTCCAGCCGGCGGCGCATGCCTCCGGAGTAGGTCTTGGCGGTGCGGTCGGCGGCGTCCGCGAGGTGGAACTGCTCCAGCAGCTCCGCCGCCCGGGCCTTGGCCGCCTTCGCCCGCATCTGGTACAGCTGCCCGACCATCTGGAGGTTCTCCCGGCCGGTCAGGTACTCGTCGACCGCGGCGAACTGGCCGGACAGGCCGATGGAGCGGCGCACGGTGTCGGGGTGGCGCAGGACGTCCACGCCCGCGACGACCGCCTTGCCGCTGTCGGGGCGCAGCAGGGTCGTCAGGCAGCGGACGGCCGTCGTCTTGCCGGCGCCGTTCGGCCCGAGCAGGCCGAGGACCGTGCCCTCGGGCACGTCCAGGTCGACGCCGTCCAGTGCCCTTACGTCGCCGAAGGTCTTCACCAGGCCTTCGGCATAGATGGCCCCTGGCATGTCTGTCTCCACGTCGTCGGGGATTTTCGGACGGACTCTTCGCAAAAGTTAGGCGTGTTCGTCCGGCCGCGCCCCCCTTTTCCCGATAGGCGCGGTCACCACCCGCACGGGTAGGGACGGGCAGTCCGGCGACCACACGAGATACCGTAACGCGATGTATCGCGTCCCTCAAGAGGCCTCACCCGAACGGGTGGTTGGCCCCGGGGGGCAGGCAACGGGGACAGGCGACGGGGGCGGGCGGGAGTGTCAGGCGATGACCGTGTAACCGGCGTCCCGCAGGGCCCGGCCGACCTCCGCGCAGTGCGCCGGGCCCCCGGTCTCCAGGTGCAGCTCCACCTCCGCCTCCGTGAGCCCGAGGCGGGGGTCGGTGCGGACGTGGCTCACGTCGAGGACGTTGGCGTCGGCCGCCGACAGCACCCCGAGGAGCGTGGCGAGCGCGCCCGGCCGGTCCGTCAGCCGCAGCCGCACGGCCAGGTAGCGCCCCTGCGCGGCCATGCCGTGCCGCAGCACGCGCTGCATCAGCACCGGATCGACGTTGCCGCCGGAGAGCACCGCGACGACCGAGCCCTCGAAACCGTCCGGCGCGGCCAGCAGCGCGGCGACCGGGCTCGCCCCGGCCGGCTCCACGACCAGCTTGGCCCGCTCCAGACAGTGCAGCAGCGCCGCCGACAACTGGTCCTCGCTGACCGTGCGCACCTCGTCGACCAGCTCGCCGACGATCCCGAACGGCACCGCGCCGGGCCGTCCCACCCTTATCCCGTCGGCCATCGTCACCGGGTTGGCCAGCGACAGCGGGCGCCCGGCGGCCAGCGAGGGCGGGTAGCAGGCGGCGCCCTCCGCCTGCACACCGACGATCCGGACGTCCGGCCGCAGTGCCTTCACCGCCGCCGCGATCCCGGCCGCGAGTCCGCCGCCGCCCATGCCGACGACGATCGTGCGCACCTGGGGGCACTGCTCCAGGATCTCCAGGCCGACCGTGCCCTGGCCGGCGATCACGTCCGGGTGGTCGAAGGGGTGGATGAACACCGCACCGGTCCGGGCCGCGTACTCCTCGGCGGCGGCCAGCGTCTCGTCGACCACCTGGCCGTGCAGGCGCACCTCGGCGCCGTAGTCCCGGGTCGCGCTGATCTTCGGCAGCGGCGCCCCCTGCGGCATGAACACCGTGGCGTGCACACCCAGCAGCGAGGAGGCCAGCGCCACGCCCTGCGCGTGGTTGCCCGCGCTCGCGGCCACCACGCCGGCGGCCCGCTCCTCCGGCAGCAGCCCGGCGATCCGCACATAGGCGCCGCGCAGCTTGAACGAACCGGTCCGCTGGAGGTTCTCGCACTTGAGGTGCACCGGCGCGCCGACCAGCCGGGACAGGTACCGGCTGCCCTCCAGCGCGGTCACCCGGGCCACGCCCGACAACATCTTCCGGGCGCCGCGCACGTCGTCGAGGGTGACGGAGCGCAAGGAGTCGGCCGTGCGGTGGTTCATGCCACCAGCATCGCAGTTCACGTTTGCGCACGACGGGTGTGACCAAGCTGCGAGACCGGTTCGCCCAGCCCCGGTACGGCCCGGCCCCGGGCCGCGTACCCTGTCCCCCAACCCAGCAGCCCTCATGAAGTGAGCCTCCGGCCATGCCCACAACACCAGGAATGTCGATGGACATGACGACCGTCGGTGACACCGGTCTTCTCGAATCCCTTCAGCACGAGGTGGCGGTGTTCGCCCGCCGTGCCGAGCAGACGCGGCTCGGCGGCGTAGGCCAGGTGCGCAACTCCATGGACCGTGCCGCGTATCTGCTGCTCAACCGCCTCGACAAGGAAGGCCCGATGGGGGTCAAGGCACTCGCGGCGAGCATGGGCATCGACTCCTCCACGGTCACCCGGCAGGTGGCGCCGCTGGTCGACACCGGCCTGGTCAAGCGCACCTCGCACCCGGAGGACGGGCGGGCGGTGGTGCTCCAGCTGTCGCCGCGCGGCGCCGTCCGGCTGGAGGAGGTGCGCTCGTCCCGGCGTCAGCTCATGGCCGAGCTGACACACGACTGGGCGCCGGAGGAGCGCGAGCAGTTCTGCACGCTCCTGACCCGCTTCAATCACGCGCTCTCCGCGCGGATGACCGTGCAGGGCGTCGGGCCGGCCGAGCAGCCGCCGGGCTCCTAGGGGTCTGTCCGACAATGCGCGTCGCCGCCCGAAGGACGGCCGCACGGCGTCAGGTGCGTGCTCTGGGGGTCCCCCGGCCGAAGGCCGGGGGGGGTGCCGGCCCCAGACCCCAGCCGCGCCCGCACCGGAGGGATCCCACGTCTTGACCCCCGGGCCGCCCCTGGCTTGATATGAGACGGGTCCGGACAGGACCCCGTCAGGGGAGGCGCGGTGCGTGATCGGCAAGCGGCTCGCGATGAGCGCCGGGCCCGGGAGTTCGAGGCGTTCGTCGCGGGCGCGGCGGGGCGCCTGCTGCACACGGCCACGCTGCTCACCGCGGAGACGCCGGACGCGAACCCGCACGCGCGGCGCCTGCTGACGCTCGCGCTCGCCCACACCTACGCCCGCTGGGACCGGCTGCGCGGCGAGGACCCGTACGACCACGCGCGCCAGTACCTCGTCACCCGCTTCGCCCGCACCGCCTGGCACGGCCACGGGGCCTTCGGGCGCACGCGCCCCGGTCCGCGCGGCCCGCTCGCCGGGCTCACCCCGCGCGAGCGGCTGGTCCTGGTGCTGCGGGTGCACGAGGGGATGGCCGAGGAACGGGCGGCAGCGCTGCTCGGCCTGCCGGCGGAGCGCGTCCACACCCTCTGCGACCGTGCGACGGCCACCGTGCTGCACCCGGCCCGGCCGGCGCCGGCGGGCCGGGCGGTCACGAAGGCGGCCCGGTCGTGATCCGCGCCCACGGAAGGCCCGCAGGGGCGAGCGTCCTTCCCCGTGACGGGGAGAACACGGTGACGAGAGCGCGGCGCCCGCCCGCGTGCGCGTGCCTGGTCTCCGCAAGGCCCGCTGAGGGCGCCGTACCTCCGTCGCCCCCGCCCGGCCGGTGCCGGAGGTTGTGGTGAGGCGCGGGGAGCGGGAGGCCGCCGTGCGGGCGGTGCTCGCGCGGTCCGAGGTGCCGGTGCCGCCGGAGCTGCACGCGGAGGCGGTCCGCCGCGGGGACCGGCTGCTGCGGCGCGGCCGGCTCACGCGCCGGGTGCTGTGGCTGCTGGCGTGCGCGGCGGTCCTCGCGTTCGCCGTGTGGGCGGCCGAGGCCCGGCCGTGGGAGGAGCCGCCCTCGCGGACGACTCCGCCGGTCACCGGCTGGTGAACCCTCACGGCCGGCAGGGTCCCGGGTGCCTAGCCGAGGGCCTGCTTGAGGTCCTCCAGGAGGTCCTCGACGTTCTCGATGCCGACGGACAGGCGCACCAGGTCGGCCGGGACCTCCAGCTGGGAGCCCGCCACGGAGGCGTGCGTCATCCGGCCGGGGTGCTCGATCAGGGACTCGACCCCGCCGAGGGACTCGCCGAGGGTGAACACCTTGGTACGGCCGCACACCTGGAGCGCGGCCTCCTCGCCGCCCGCGACGCGGAACGACACCATGCCGCCGAACGACTTCATCTGCTTGGCGGCGACCTCGTGACCGGGGTGGTCGGGCAGGCCCGGGTAGTACACCTGGGTCACGCGCGGGTGCCGGGTCAGCATGTCGGCGATCTTCGTGGCGTTCTCGCCGTGCCGGTCCATGCGCACCGCGAGGGTCTTGGTGCCGCGCAGCACCAGCCAGGAGTCGAAGGGGCCGGCGACGGCGCCCATCGCGTTCTGGTGGTAGGCCAGCTCCTCGCCCAGCGCCTGGTCGGCCACGACCAGCGCGCCGCCGACGACGTCCGAGTGGCCGCCCATGTACTTGGTGAGCGAGTACACGACGACGTCGGCGCCGAGCGCCAGCGGCTGCTGGAGGTAGGGGGTGGCGAAGGTGTTGTCGACGACGAGCCTGGCGCCCGCGTCGTGGGCGACCTGGGCCACGGCGGCGATGTCGGTGATGCCGAGCAGCGGGTTGGAGGGGGTCTCCACCCAGACGGCCTTCGTCTTCGGGGTGATCGCGGCCCGGACGGCGGCCGGGTCGGCGGTGTCGGCGACGGACCACTCCACGCCCCAGCGGGTGGCCACCTTGGCGAAGAGCCGGAACGTGCCGCCGTAGGCGTCGTCCGGGATCACCACGTGGTCGCCGGGACCGAGGAGCGTACGCAGCAGCGTGTCCTCGGCCGCCAGGCCCGACGCGAAGGCGAGGCCGCGGCGGCCGCCGTCGAGCGCCGCGAGGTTCTCCTCCAGCGCGGTCCGGGTCGGGTTGGCGCTGCGGCTGTACTCATAGCCGCCGCGCAGCCCGCCGACGCCGTCCTGCTTGTAGGTGGACACCTGGTAGATCGGCGGGACGACCGCGCCGGTGAGGGGGTCCGCGGTGTTGCCCGCGTGGATCGCGAGGGTCTCGAAGTGGTCGCTGATGTGCCTGTCGCTCATGTGCATCGAGCGTAATGCGCCCGGCCGGTTCTTGACGCCCGGCAAGAGTCTTCGCCCCCTTCTGCAACATTGCTGTCATGCTCTGATCGGGAGTTTTCCACAGGGTGGCGGCAGGGTTCGCCAATTGTCGGCGGGGTCTGGTTCGCTTGGGGCATGGCGATTCTCTGGCTGCTGATGGCGCTGCTCATGCTGGGCCTCGTCCTGCTCCCGGTTCTGCGGCGCGGGCGCGGCGGGATCCAGCGGGTCCCGGCGGGACACCCGGACGCCGCCGACCCGGCGGCCTACGGCTTCCCGCGCGAGGAGGAGCTGGACGTGCGCCTGCCCGGCCCGGACCAGGACCTGCTGAAGACCCTGGACCTGGTGCAGCGCACCCAGGACTACCGGGCCGCCGACCAGCTGCTGGCCGGCACCGAGGCCCGGGGCGAGCTGCGCTGGCAGCGGGTGCAGGCCTTCGCCGGCGCCGCCGCGCTGGAACTCCAGCGGCGGCCGGGCGGGGTGCACGAGACGCCGGGCGGCCAGTGGCTGCGGGTGTGGCGGGCGGAGAAGCCCAAGGACGCGGGCGGCGCGGCCGTGCACGCGGAGTTCCTGGTGCAGCAGGCGTGGCGGACGTCGACGCCGGGCACGGACGAGTTCCGGATCATCATGGAGGAGGCCCGCAAGGCCTGCGCGGAGGCCGCCCTGCTGGCGCCCGGCGACCCGGTGCCGTACGTCATAGAGCTGTCCATCGGACGCGGCCTGGCCTATCCGCCCGCCGAGTTCGAGCGGCTGTGGGCCAAGATCCTCGACCGTGCGCCGTATCACATGGGCGCGCACCTGGCCGCGCTGCACTACTGGTGCGAGAAGTGGCACGGCTCGCGGGAGCAGGCGTACTCCTTCGCCGAGAACGCGGCGGCCCGTGCCCCGGAGGGCTCGCTCCTCGCCGCGCTGCCGCTGTTCGCGGTGTTCGAGCACCTTCCCGAGGTGAACCTCGTCGCGAGCTTCTACCAGAGCGAGGTCGTCACCAAGGCGATCCACGGCGCGCTGCACGCGGTGCACGCCGCCGACCCCGACGACCCGACGCTCCCGCACGTCCGGCACCTGCTGATCTTCTTCCTGGTCCGTGCCGAGCGCTGGGCCGAGGCCATGGACCAGCTCCTCCACGTCGACGGGCATGTGGGCGCCCTGCCGTGGACCCTGGCCGACGACCCGGCCGCCGCGTTCGCCCTCCACCGCGCGCTGGCGGTGGCCGGTTACGAGTCCAACGGCGGCAGCCCGGCGGGCCTGCCGGGCTGACGGGGGCGACCTCGGCCGCCCTTATATATCCCTCACATTGCCCTTCTGACCTGCGGTAGGGCATACTCCGCCTTCCCCCACACCGCACCATCCGCACCGACCGTCCACCGGCCCGGTGCAGCCGTCATGTCCTTTTCCGCCGTTTCGTCATGTCCCGTTTCCGGGGTCCTGTGGGGGGATCTGCCCGATGGGCGCAATGCTGCGCGCGCTGCGCGCGCTCGTTCTGCTGCTCGGCTTCCATCTGCTGAGTCTCGTCCTGCTCGCCGCGCTGGCCGGCCTCGACGTCCTGGTCTTCACCTGGGGACACGGCCCGCTCACGGCGAAGGTCGGCTTCGTCACGGTGGTGCTGGCCATCCCCGTCGTCCGCGGCATGCTGATGCTGCGCACCCCGAAGGGCGAGGACCCGCCCGGCCTGCCGGTCACCGACGCCACCGAACCCCGGCTGTGGGCGCTGGTCCGGGAGCTGGCCGCGGCGGCCGGCACCCGCGCCCCCGACCGGATCCTGCTCACCGGCGAGGTCAACGCGTCCGTCAGCGAGGAGCCGCGGCTGCTCGGTCTGCTCCCCGGCCCGCGGCACCTCACGCTCGGCGCCCCGCTGCTCATCGGTCTGTCCGAGGCCCGGCTGCGCTCGGTGCTCGCCCACGAGTTCGGGCACTTCACCGGCGGTGACACCCGGCTGTCCGCGCTCGTGGTGCGCGGGCGGGCGCAGATCGGCCGGGTCATCGGGCAGTTCCACGCCAAGGCGGACGGCAAGGTGGCCGCCGACCGGGCCCGCCAGGAGCGGGCGTCCGCCAAGCGGGTCGCCAAGGGCAAGAAGGCCAAGGAGATCGACACCACCGGCGTCGGGGCGACGTACCGGACGATGGCCCGCGTCTACACCGCCTACGGCAAGCTCTCTTTGCGTGCCTCCCTGTCCACCGCGCGCGGCCAGGAGTACGCCGCCGACCTGACCGCCGCCCGGATCGCCGGCCGGGACGCGACCGCGTCGGCGCTGCGCGAGATCCCGGCGCTGACCGCCTCCCACGACTTCTACCTGGACTCCTACGCCACGCTGGGCCTGCCCGCCCGGCTGCTGCCGCCGCGCGGCGAGTTCTTCGGCGGCTTCGGCCGGCTGCTGTCCGCCCGGGAAGGGGAGCCGGCGGGGGTGCGCGCGGAGCTGCCCGAGGTGCCGGCGGGGCCGTACGACTCCCACCCGCCGACCGCCGACCGCGTGCGCCGGATCGAGGCGCTGCCCGCCGACGGGCGCGCCGACGAGGCCGCGGGAGCCGCGCTGGAGCTGCTGACCGACCCGGCGCGCACCCTGGCCGCCCTGGAGGACGCCGTCCTCCTCGACGAACTGCTCGCCTACCCGCGCGCCGCCGGCTGGGCGGAGCTGCTGGACGCCTCCATGGCCGAGGGCCTGTCCTCCGCGCGGACCCCGCTGCACCGGGCGCTGACCGCGTACACCGGCCGGCCGGCGACGCTGGCCGCGCTGCTGGACGTCATCGACGACGGCCGGCTGTGGCGGCTGGCGGAGCGGCTGCCGCTGTCGGAGGAGGCGGCGGCCGCGAAGGGACGGGCGTTCCGCGAGTTCGTACGGCCCGCGCTGTACCGCTCGCTGCGCACGATGGTGCTGGCCGAGTTCAGCTCCCGTTCGCTGCTGCGCTGGGAGTTCTCCTGGACCGGCCCGGCGTCCGTACGGCTGCCCGGCTGGGGCACGGGCTCGGAGGGCGGCAGCCCCGAGGCCGTGCTGGACGCGGCCCTGGAGGCCGCGGTCGCCGACCACCCCGACACCGGCCGGCTGCGCGCACTGCTGCCACCGGTGGTCCAGAACGCCTGACCCGCCGCCCGCACCACCACGGCCGGGCACACCGCCCCGCCGGAACGCCTGGCCCACCCGCACCGCCGGGATCCGGACGCCGTAGACCCCGCCCGCACCACCGAAACGAACGGAACCACCCGCATGACCGTCCTCTTCTGGATCCTCGGCATCCTGGCCGTCCCCACGGCGATCTTCCTGGGGTGGCTGCTCTGGGTGTTCCTGAAGGAACTCTTCTCGCCGAGCCCCGACGACGACGCGGACGCCGACACCGAGGCCGCGCAGGCGGCCGAGGCCGCCGGGAAGCTCGGCCTGCTGCCCGCCGAGCGGCAGAACACCGACCTCGCCGCTCCGCTGCCGGCCCGGTGGACGGCCGCGCTGGCGGCCGTGCGCGGCGGTGACTGGCGGCCGGCCGCCGACCTGCTCGCGGCGGTCGGCCGGGACTGGGAGCGCCGCTCGGCGCTCGCCTATCTGCTGGCCGACCGCGCGGCCGAGGAGGACGCCTGGCTGCTGGCCTGGGAGGCGGTCCGGCCCGACGACCCGGACGCGGCCGTGGTCCGCGCACGCAGCACGGTGATCCTGGCCTGGAAGATCCGGGGCGGGAAGAAGGCGCAGTACACGACCCAGGAGCAGTTCGACGGCTTCCACCGCACGCTGGCCTCCGCCCGTGAGGACGTCGCGCGGGCGGCGGCGCTGAACCCCGACGACCCGACCCCGTTCGTCGCGGAGATCTGGGTGGCGCTGGGCCTCGGCTATCCGAACGCGCGGATGGACGACCTGTGGGCGGAGATCACGAGCCGCGCCCCGCACCACTACGAGGCGCACTTCTCGGCGCTTCAGTACTGGTGCGCGAAGTGGCGCGGCTCGGAGCGGCTGGCCCGCGCGTTCGCCGAGCGGGCGGCGGCCGGCGCGCCGCTGGGCAGCCTGCTGACCGCGCTGCCGCTGATCGCGCACTTCGAGCACGACGAGTCGGACGACACCGAGGCCGACAACACGCCCGAGATGCGCGCCCGGGTCGAGGCGGCGCTCGCGGACGCGGCGGCGGCCGACCCGTCCCACCCGCGGCTGCCGGAACTGCGCCACCTGCTGGCGTACTACCTGCACCTCCAGGACCGCAACGAGGCGGCGCTGGAGCAGTTCAAGCTGGTCGACGGGCATGTGAACGCGCTGCCGTGGCGTTATCGCGGCGACATGGCCGAGTACTACTGCCGGGTCCGGAACACGGCGGTCCGGCTGGTGGAGGAGACGGCCGCGGCGCGGGTCTGACCGGAATGCCCGGGGGTGTGCGGGGTGTTGTACGGGGTGCCGGCGCGCCGCCGAGGCGGCCGGCGTCCGACCCCGACCGACAGGGAGACCCGATGCTGTTCGGCCGCACGCCCCAGCTGCCCACCCCCGAGCAGGCGCTCAAGGGCCGCCCCGGGCCCGCCTACGCGGTCCCGGAACGCCACACCGTCCTCGGCACGCCACTGCTGGGTCCCTACCCCGAGGGCCTGGAGACCGCCGACTTCGGCCTGGGCTGCTTCTGGGGTGCCGAGCGCAAGTTCTGGCAGCTCCCGGCCGGCGTGTACACGACCCTGGTCGGCTACCAGGGCGGTTACACCGAGTACCCGACGTATGAGGAGGTCTGCTCGGGCCTGACCGGCCACACGGAGGCGGTCCGGGTGGTCTACGACCCGCGGCAGGTCTCCTACGACAGCCTGCTGAAGACCTTCTGGGAGTCGCACGACCCGACGCAGGGCTTCCGGCAGGGCAACGACGTGGGCACGCAGTACCGCTCGGCGATCTACACCCACACCCCGGAACAGGCCGCGGCGGCACAGGCGTCGCGCGACGCCTACCAGAAGGTCCTGGCCTCCTCCGGCTACGGCACGATCACCACGGAGATCCTCCCGGCCGAGGGCCGCGCCTTCTACCCGGCCGAGGCGTACCACCAGCAGTACCTGGACAAGAACCCGGCGGGCTACTGCGGTCTCGGCGGCACGGGCCTGTCCTGCCCGGTCGGCGTGGCCCGGGCAGGCGGCTGAGCCTCCCGGCACGACGCCCTTCCCCGCGCCCCCCTCGCCCACGGTGAGGGGGGCGCGCCGTCTCCGGTCACCGGCGTAAACGAGGCGACGGCGGTGGCCCGTGCCCCGTAGATTCGCCCCTTGTGCCACAGGGAGCGAAGGGGAGGACATGGGCAGTCGTACGTTCCTGATCGGGGGCGGCTGGGACCGCGCCGAGGTGTACGAACCGTTTCTGCGGGAGGTGCGCGGCGAACGGCGGATCGGGTGCCTGATCCTGGACGAGGGGGACGGGGCGGCGCAGTTCGAGCGGTACGCGGCGGCGCTGCGGAAGGCCGGCCCGCCGTGCGTGCCGGTGCCGCTGCCGGTGCCGCTCGGCGGTCGGTTCGCGCCGGAGGCCGCGCTGGACGGGATCGACGGGCTGCTGGTGTGCGGGGGGCTCACGCCCGCGTATCAGGACGCGCTCGCGCAGTGCCTGGAGCGGCTGCCGGCGCTGCTGGCCGCGCGTGGGCTGCCGTACGCGGGCTTCTCCGCCGGTGCCGCCGTCGCCGCGCGGCGGGCCGTGGTCGGCGGGTGGCTGGTGGACGGTGTCCCGGTGTGCCCGGAGGAGGCCGGCGAGGATCTGGCGGAGGTCGAGGTCCGGGCGGGGCTCGGGCTGGTGCCGTTCGCGGTGGACGTGCACGCCGCCCAGTGGGGGACGCTGCCCCGGCTGGTCGCGGCGGTCGGGCGGCGGGAGGTTCCGTACGGGGTCGCCGTGGACGAGAACACGCTGCTCGTGGTGGGTGACGGCGAGGTCCGGGTGTCCGGTGCCGGGCGGGTGCACGTGGTGCGGCCCGCGCCGGACGGGGGCGTGGTGGTACGGGCGTACGGCGCCGGGGAGCGCTTCGGCCTGGAGTAGGGAGCGCCCCGAGGGACCCGCGGCCGGCGGCCGGCGGACGACGCGCCGCGGGCCGCAGCCCGGCAGGACTACGGCCCGGCAGGGCTACGGCCGGCAGGACCGCGGATCAGATCGTCGCCGTGTCGATCACGAAGCGGTAGCGGACGTCGCTGGCGAGGACCCGCTCGTACGCCTCGTTGATCTCGGACGCGGCGATCAGCTCTATCTCGGCACCGATGCCGTGCTCCGCGCAGAAGTCCAGCATCTCCTGGGTCTCGCGGATGCCGCCGATCATGGAGCCCGCGAGGGTCTTGCGGCCGCCGATCACCGAGAACAGGTTGAGGGAGACCGGCTCCTCCGGCGCGCCCACGTTCACCAGCGCGCCGTCCACCTTCAGCAGCGACAGCAGCGCGCCGAAGTCCATCGGGGCGGACACGGTGGAGACGATCAGGTCGAAGGTGCCGGCCAGCTCCTCGAAGGTCTTCGGGTCGCTGGTGGCGTGGTAGTGGTCGGCGCCCAGCTTCAGCCCGTCGTCCTTCTTGCGCAGGGACTGGGACAGCACCGTCACCTCGGCGCCCATGGCGTGCGCGAGCTTGACGGCCATGTGGCCGAGGCCGCCCAGGCCGACGATCGCGACCTTCTTGCCGGGGCCCGCGTTCCAGTGGCGCAGCGGGGAGTACGTGGTGATGCCCGCGCACAGCAGCGGCGCGGCCACGTCCAGGGACAGGCCGTCGGGGATGCGGACGACGTAGTTCTCGTCGACGACGATCTTCTCGGCGTAGCCGCCGTAGGTGGGCTCGCCGTCCTTGCCGACGGCGTTGTAGGTGCCGACCATGCCGTTCAGGCAGTACTGCTCCTCGCCGCGCAGGCAGTTCTCGCACTCGCGGCAGGAGTCGACCATGCAGCCGACGCCGACCCGGTCGCCGGCCCGGAACTTCGTCACGCCGGTGCCGACCTCGGTGACGACGCCCGCGATCTCGTGGCCGGGGACCATCGGGAAGATCGCCTCGCCCCAGCCCTCGCGGACCTGGTGGATGTCGGAGTGGCAGATACCGGCGAACTTGATGTCGATCAGGACGTCGAACTCGCCGACCGCGCGTCGTTCGATGGTCGTCCGCTCCAGCGGGGCCTTCGCGGCGGGCGCGGCGTATGCGGCAACAGTGGTCATGCCGGGGGTTCTCCTAGCGGTCGATCTCGCGCCCGGCCTTCCTGGTGCCGGGCAGGCGTCCAGCCTGCCGCGTACCCGGCCGCGCGCCCAGACCACGCCTTTGCGTACGACCGCTGTGCCTACCACCAGCGGGGTCAGGCTCGCGGGCATACGACCAGGAATACTGGACGTATGGACAGCAGGGACGAGCAGCCGGACACGCGAGCACTCACCGGCCGGACCCTGGACCGGCGGGCGGAGCTGAGCGAGTTCCTGCGCAGCCGGCGGGCCCGGCTGAAGCCGGAGGACGTGGGGCTGTCGGGTTTCGGACGGCACCGGCGGGTGCCGGGGCTGCGCCGGGAGGAGCTGGCGCAGCTGGCCGGGGTGTCGGTGGCCTACTACACCCGGCTGGAGCAGGGCAACGGCCGGAACGTGTCGGCGGAGGTGCTGGACGCGATCGCGCGGGCCCTGCGGCTGACGGACGCCGAGCACGCCCATCTGACCCATCTGGCCAAGCCGAAGGCGCTGAAGAAGAAGCAGGGGGCGCGCCAGCGGCAGGTGCGTCCGGCGCTGGGGCAGCTGCTGCGGACCATGGAGGGCGTGCCGGCGTACGTCGTGGGCCGGCGGGCGGAGATCCTCGCCTGGAACCCGATGGCGGCGGCCCTCTTCGGCGACTGGGCCCAGCTGCCGCCGGCCGAGCGCAACTGGGCCCGGCTGGTGTTCCTGCGCCCCGACTACCGGGACCTGTTCGTGGACTGGGAGCAGAAGGCGATCGACATCGTGTGCGCCCTGCGCATGGACGCGGGCTGCCATCCGGACGATCCGAAGCTGTCGGCGCTGGTGGGCGAGCTGTCGGTGAAGAGCGAGGAGTTCCGCCGGCTGTGGGCCACGCACGACGTCAAGGAGAAGAGCCATGGCGTCAAGCACCTGCACCATCCCCTGGTGGGCGATCTGGCGCTGAACTTCGAGAGCTTCCGGCTGACGGACGGCTCGGACATGTCCCTGGTCACCTACCACGCCGACCCGGACTCCCCCACCGCCGACTCCCTGCGCCTGCTGGCCAGCTGGGGCACGGACGCGGCCCGGACGGTCCCCTCGGCCTAGGTGTGCTGTCCCGGGCCGGAAACGGCGAACGGCCCGCAGCGGGCGGGTGCCTGCTGCGGGCCGCTGGTGCGGACGGTCGGCTAGCGAGGGATCACTTGCCGAAGTACGCGTTGTAGATCGTGATCTCCGACGTGTTGCCCTTCTTGTCGGTGATCTTGGCGCGGAACGAGACGGCCTTGTTCTTCGCCGGGTTCTTCACGGTGATCTTGCCGCTCTTGACGGTGGTCTTCTTGAAGGTCTTGCCGTCGTAGGAGACGTAGACGGCGAGGGACTTCAGGTTGCGGCCGGCGGCGGCGCCCTCCACGGTGACCGGGAAGGTGACCTTCCGGCCCGCGGCGACCCGGCTGTCCAGGCCGGTGGTGGCGCCGAAGTGCAGGGCCGAGACGGGCAGCTGGGCTGAGCCGCTCGACGGCTTCTTGGACCGGAAGGTCCAGGTCGCGTCGATCCGGGTGGAGGCCTCGGACACCTTCGCGGACCGCTTGACCGAGGTCGTCAGCTTGTACGCCGCGTCACCGGCCGGGACCTTGAAGGTCTTGTCGCCGTACAGCGGGTCGTCGTTGCCGGCGACCTTGGTGCCGTTGCGGTACAGGGTGGTCTTCGCCGAGGTGAGGACCGAGTACCCGGCGTTCTTGGCCGAGTCGGCGAACAGCGGCAGCGCGCCGTAGATCTCGTTGCCGTCCCGGAAGACGCCGAGGTCCTTGCTCAGGTGCGGGCCGAAGACCGCGGTGTTGACCGTCTTGGTGTAGCTCTGGCCGGCCTTGAAGGAGAATTGGCCGAGCGCGTAGCCGGCGTCGGAGACCGGGAAGCCGTCCTGGTCCACCCCGCCGTTCTGGCCGAACTCCAGGTTCCAGCGCACGCCGTCCTTGGCGGACAGGTGCAGGGTGCGGGTGCCGGGCAGGTTCTGCGGGATGCTCATGGAGGAGGCGCCGGAGCTGCCGGGCAGCCAGCCGATCGCGTCGACGGCGCCCTTCTTGCCGCGGGCCGCCGCGCCCATCCGGACCTTCACCGTGGCCAGGTCGCCCGCCTTGTAGTGCCGGGTGTAGCCGGTGGCGAGCTGCTTGACCGCGCCGCCGGAGGTGACGTCGTACTCCTCCGTCGCGCCCTTGGTCCAGTGGCCGTCCCACTGCTGGCGCAGCGTGCCGGCGGGCAGCTGCGGGCCCAGGTGCGCGGTGCGGAAGTTCTTGTACGAGTCCAGGAACCAGCTGTAGCCGTACTGGCCGTCGCCGATCGTGACGTCGAAGCCCGGCGAGGCGAACTGCGCCTTCAGGCCCGAGCCCGGGACGGTGATGTCCACCGGCTTGGTCTTGCGCGCGTCGATGGTGATCGTCTGCTTCTTGTCGACGGTCAGCTTCGGCTGCGCGATCCAGTCGGTGCCCTTGGCGGCGTTCTTCGGGTCGGCGTAGACGCCGGTGTTGAGGATGTACGTGCCCTTGGGCGCACGCACCTTCACCGTGCCGGACTTGTCGTACGGGGTCTCCCAGACGCCGTTCGCCAGGCCCGCCACGCCGCTCAGGTCGGCGTTGTAGTTCGGGGTCGGCTTGCCGTCACGGCCGATGAACTTCAGCGTGACGTCGTAGGACTCCACCTCGCGCTGCACCGCGGCGGCCGTGCGGACGCTCTGGCCGTCGCCCGTCGCCGTGACGTAGGCGGAGTAGGCGCCGTCGACGGTGCCGCCCAGCCTGGTGTCGGCGGTGAGGTCGACCGCGGCCGTGCCGTGCGCGGGGACGGTGACCCGGTCCGCGCCGAGCTTGAAGAAGCCGGCCGGGGCCGCCGCGCCCTTGGGGCCGAGGGCGGAGCTGGTCAGGGTGAGCGTGACGTCCTTGTCGCCGAGGTTGCGGTACGTCAGCTTCTTGGTGACCGGGGTGTCGTCGGTGTGCGGCCACTGCTGGACGCCGAAGCTCAGCGAGACCGGGTCGGCGACGACCGACTGGTTGATGGCCTTGTCGACCTGGATGCGGCCCGAGCCCTGCTCGAAGGGGGTGTACGCGCCGCCCTTGGTGGAGCCGGTCAGGGCGCCCTTCAGCTCGGTGGAGCGCCAGTCGGGATGCTCCTGCTTCAGGAGGGCCGCGGCGCCCGCGACGTGCGGGGTGGCCATCGAGGTGCCGGAGATGGTCAGGTAGCCCTCGGGCTTCTGGCCGACCTCCTGGTCGATGACGCTGCCCGCGGCCGCGGCGGCGGTGATGTCGACGCCCGGCGCGGTGACGTCGGGCTTGACGGCGCCGTCGCCGACGCGCGGGCCGGTGGAGGAGAAGTCCGCCAGCTTGTCCTTGTCGTCGACGGCGCCGACGGTGAGCGCGGCGTCCGCGCTGCCCGGCGAACCGATCGACTGGGGACCGTCGTTGCCCGCGGCGATCGCGAACAGGACGCCCTTCTCGGCGGAGAGCTTGTTGACCTCGGCTTCGAGCGGGTCGATCCCGGGGCTGTCGTATCCGCCGAGGCTGAGGTTGACGACGTCGGCGCCCTGGGCGGCCGCCCACTCCATGCCGGCGAGGATGCCGGAGTCGTCGCCGTAGCCGGAGTCGTCCAGGACCTTGCCGTTGAGGAGCTTGGCGTCCGGGGCCACTCCCCTGTACTTGCCGCCCGACTTGGCGCCGGTGCCCGCCACGATGGACGCGACGTGCGTGCCGTGGCCAAAGTGGTCGGTGGCGTCGGCGGCCGTGGTGAAGTTCTTCGATCCGGTCACCTGGGTCTTCAGGTCCGGGTGGCGGGTGTCCACGCCGGTGTCCAGGACGGCGACCTTGACGCCCTTGCCGGTGTAGCCGGCCTTCCACGCGGTGGGGGCGCCGATCTGCGGCACGGACTTGTCGAGGCTGGCCTTGCGGACCCCGTCGAGCCAGACGTGCGCGATGCCGGAGGCGGTCTTGCCGCCGTCGGTGACGGCGTGCCACAGCCCGGCGGTGTCCTCGGCCGGGGTCTGTACGGCGTCCGCGTTGAGCGTCTTCAGGCTGCGGCGCAGGGTGCCCGCGTCGCGGACCTCGGCCTTGGCGGCGCCCGCGGTGCCGCGGTAGCCGACGATGACCTTCAGGCCGCTCTTGTGTGCCTCGCGGGTGGTGGCCTTGTTCAGCTCGGTCACGTCGAACAGGCGCTGGTCCAGCGTGCCGGAGGCGACCAGGCGGGCCGCGTCGGCGGGGATCACCAGCGTGTGTCCGGCCGCCTTGCGGACCTGGAAGGGTATGTGTTCGCGGCCCTTGCCCCGTTCCAGGCCGACGACGCGGCCCTTGGCGTCGAGGGCGACGCGGTCACCGGTGATCAGGGTGACGTGGTGCTTGGCGGTGAGCGCGGAGGCGCCCGCGGTGGTGCGTGCGGGCTTCGCCGACGCGGGGCTGGTCATACCCGCTGCGAGGGCGACTGCCGCGGCCGTTGCCACGGTGGCCGCGGCCGCTCTTTTCACTTGTGCGCGCAAGTTCTCCCCCTGGAGATGAGGTACCGGGCGAATTCCCCGTTCACCCGGCCGGGGGCGGGCTCGCACACGTGCGCGCCGGCCTCCCGGGCAACGAAGTATGCCGGGAGGTGATCAGGCGGCTCAATAGCGGAGGGAACGGTGGGAAAGCACGGCCGGAAACTGTTACGCGCCCTGCGGGACACCGTTACAGGATCGCGAAGTCCCTTGGAATCAGGGGGTGTTATGGGGAGTCAGGCGCCCGCGCTCTCGAGTACGCCCATGATCTCGTCCCGCGTGTCGTCGGCTCGTCGGCCCCGGTCCGTGAAACGGCGATGCCGCCCCGCAAGGGGGCGGCATCGCGCGGGGACCGGCGGGGCGTCAGACGGCCGAACCGGCCTTCCACTGCGCCCAGTCCATGTTCCAGCCGTTGAGGCCGTTGTCCGGCGAGACCGTCTTGTCGCCGGTGTGCTGGACGACCACGACGTCACCGATCAGCGTGTGGTTGTAGAACCAGGCCGCCGGCGTGCTCGGGTCGTTCGCGCCCTTCGCGTCCCGCAGGCCGACACAGCCGTGGCTGGTGTTCGCGCTGCCGAACACCGACGGCGCGCCCCAGTAGTTGCCGTGGATGAAGGTGCCCGAGGTGGTCAGGCGCATGGCGTGCGGCACGTCCTTGATGTCGTACTCGCCCTTGCCGTCGTCGTCGGTGAAGCCGACCGTGGCGCCGTTCATGCGGGTCTCCTTGAACTTCTCGGAGACCACCATCCGCCCCTCGTACGTCTTGTTGTCGGGGGAGCCGGCGGAGATCGGGATGGTCTTGACGACCTTCCCGTCCTGCGTGATCTTCATCTGCTTGGTCTGCGCGTCGACGTAGGAGACCTGGTTGCGGCCGATGTGGAAGGTGACCGTCTTCTGCTGGACGCCGTAGACGCCGTTCGCGCCCTGGACGCCGTCGAGCGCCAGCTTCAGGGTGACGGTGGAGCCTTCCTTCCAGTAGTCCTCCGGGCGGCAGTCCATGCGGTTGGCGCCGAACCAGTGGCAGGCGACCTCCTGGCCGCTGCTGGAGCTGACCGTGATGCCCTTCTGCACGGCCGCCTTGTTGGTGATCGCCTTGTCGAAGTTGATCGACACGGGCATGCCGACGCCGACCGTGGAGCCGTTGTCCGGCGTGAAGGTGCCGATGAAGCTGTTGGCCGGGGAGACCGTGGTGAAGGAGGCGTTCTCGTGGGCTATGCGGCCCTCGGAGTCCTTGGCCTCCGCGGCGACCTTGTAGGTGGTGGACCGCTCCAGCGGGGTGCTGGGCTTCCAGCTCTTCTTGTCGGCGGACAGCTGCCCGGCGACGGACTTGCCGTCCTGGCCGGTCATGGTGACGCCGGTGAGCGTGCCCTTGCCGACCGTGACGGCGGCGGAGTTGTTGATCGACGCGTTGGCCGAGCCGTCCTTCGGCGTGATCGTGATCTGCGCCTCGGAGGACTTCTTGGCCGCCGCCTCGTCGACCTTGGCCTGCGAGGTGTCGCCGCTGCTGCCGCCCGAGGCGTCGGCGTCGCCGCCGGAACACGCCGTGAGCACCAGCACACCGCCGAGCAGAGCGGAAGCGGCCGCCAGGCGTCCGCGCCGCTTACTGTCCGTCATCACAAGCTTCTCCATCGTTGCCGAGTCGCGATACCCCGGGAGTCCCCCGTCAAGAACCTTCAACGCTACGGCCGGTTCGTCCCGTTCCCGCCCCGTGGATCTGTGGGGCATCCCACGTCCGCGGCTCGCGGCGGGTGACGGTGGTGCGGGATACGGTCCGTGCGTCCCCTGGGACGACGAAAACCCCGGACGGCGGGCGCCGTCCGGGGTTCTGGTGCCCCGGGACGCTCAGCCGATGCCGTCCTCTTCCTCGTCGTCCTCCCCATCATCCTCGTCCAGGTCCCACTCGGGCGAATCGGGGTCGTAGTCGACGCGCTCGCTGGACCAGGACGCCTGCTGGAGCTCCACCCCGGGCACCTCGCTGACCAGGTCGAACGGGTCCACGAGATATGCCAGGGCCTCGGCGGTGTCTTCCGTCACAGCGGACTCGGCGTGGGCCCGCTCCGCCTGGGGCAGCTCGTCGTCCCCGGCGAGGCGGCGCAGCGCGGCCTTGGTGACCTCGCCCTCGTCCTGCACCTCCAGCACCAGCTCCACCCGAAGCCGCACAAAACGTGATGTCTCTTCTGCGCTCATGACGGGAGCGTACGGCCGAAACCTCCCGTGACTTTCCCGTGACCCGCGCCTTTCACTAACATCGCCCCACACGGCCAATTCGCCAGCGTCACAAGGGGATCGATATTCCGTGTCATCCGTTCGCCGTCCGCTGCTGACCGCCACCGCCGCGGGCACCCTGTTGTGCGCACTGTGGTTCGTCCCGTCCGCGAACGCCTCGCAGAACACCCCGGACAGAGAGACGGCGGCCACCTCGGCGCCGGCGCGGGTCACGCAGGCCGTGCAGGTCAGAACGGTGTCGGCGCCCGTCCAGAGCACGGACCGGGCGGCCGGGGAGGCCGAACTGGCCGACACGGGCGCCTTCGACACCACCCCGTACGTCGTCGGCGGCAGCCTGCTGCTCGCCATGGGCGCCGGTTTCGTCGTTTATTCGGTGCGCCGCGAACGCCTGGGACTTTGATTTTCCTTGACGAAACTTTGACGTCCCGCACATAGTTCGCTCATGAAGAGATCATCGGGCGTGCGGCTGTGCGCCACAGCTGCTGTGAGCGTGCTGTCGCTCGCCCTTGTCACGGGGTGTGGCAACGAGAAGTCGAAGGACGCGGCGGAGCCGGCCGGGAAGACGCCGAGCGCCGCCGAGCTGGGCAAGCTGATCATCGCCAAGGGCGAGGTGCCCGGGTACGAGGTGGGGCCGGTCGAGGGCGGCATCCCGGACCGGGGCAAGGTCAAGTCCGCGGACGCCAAGTGCGATCCGGTGCTCCAGGCGTTCACCGGCATCGCGCCCGGCGCCCCGGCGGCGGACACCAGCCGCATGGCCACCCAGGACAAGAAGAAGGACCCCACGGACGGCGCCACGTCCCTGGACGACCTGACCGAGGGCAAGTTCGAGGACGCGCTCGGCAAGTCCATGGACATGGACGTCACCGTGGTCACCCTGGCCTCGTACGACGGGGACGGCGCCGAGCGGGCCCTCGCCTCGGTGCGGGACGCGGTCAAGGCGTGCGCGGCCGGCTTCTCCGGCGAGCAGGACGGCGAGAAGGGCACGTTCACCAAGGTCGCCGAGGAGAAGCCGGTGGGCACCGGTGACGCGTCGGTGGCGTTCACCGCGACCAACGAGGCGGGCGAGGACGGCGCCCTGCCGCTGCACGCCGAGGTGGTGCGGCACGGCGGCACCCTCGCGGTGTACACCACGGTCAACATCGGCGCGATGATGAGCAAGAAGCCCTACGCGGTCTCCGCTCCGGTCGTGAAGGCGCAGGCCGCCAAGCTGAAGTGACGGTCCGCCACGGACCGGGCGGGGCCCCGGACACGGTCCGGGGCCCCGTTCCCGTTCAGCGGAGCGGGCCGGTGACCTTCTCCACGGCCGCCACCAGCTCCCCGCCGCGCACGAAGGCGTCGGCGGCGGCCAGGTCGGGCGCCAGGAACCGGTCCGGGCCCGGGCCCTGGACGCCGGCGGCGCGCACGGCGTCGATCACGGCCCGCGTGGCGGGCGCCGGGGTGAGGCCCTCGCGCAGCTCGACGGCGCGGGTGGCCGCGTACAGCTCGATCGCGATGACCCGGGTGAGGTTGTCCACCGCGGTGCGCAGCTTGCGCGCGGCCGACCAGCCCATGGAGACGTGGTCCTCCTGCATGGCGGAGGACGGGATGGAGTCCGCGGAGGCCGGTACGGCGAGCCGCTTCAGCTCGCCGACCAGCGCGGCCTGCGTGTACTGGGCGATCATCAGCCCGGAGTCCACACCGGCGTCGTCGGCGAGAAACGGCGGCAGGCCGTGGCTGCGGTTCTTGTCCAGCAGCCGGTCGGTGCGGCGCTCGGCGATGGAGCCGAGGTCGGCGGCGGCGATGGCGAGGAAGTCCAGCACGTAGGCCACGGGCGCGCCGTGGAAGTTGCCGTTGGACTCCACCCGTCCGTCGGGCAGGACGACGGGGTTGTCCACGGCGGAGGCCAGCTCCCGCTCGGCGACCAGGCGGGCGTGCGCGACCGTGTCGCGTCCGGCGCCCGCGACCTGTGGGGCGCAGCGCACGGAGTAGGCGTCCTGGACGCGCGGGGCGTCGTCCTGGTGGTGCCCGGTGAGCCCCGAACCCCTCAGCACGGCGAGCATGTTGGCGGCGCTGGCGTCCTGTCCCGGGTGCGGGCGGATGGCGTGCAGCTCGGGCGCGAGGACTTTGTCGCTGCCGAGCAGCGCCTCCAGGGTGAGGGCGGCGGTGACGTCGGCGGACTTGTAGAGGGTGTCCAGGTCGGCGAGGGCCATGACCAGCATGCCGAGCATGCCGTCGGTGCCGTTGAGCAGGGCGAGGCCCTCCTTCTCGCGCAGCTCGACGGGCCGGATGCCGTGCTCGGCGAGCAGCTCGCCGGCGGGCCGGACCCGCCCGTCGGGGCCCTCCGCCTCGCCCTCGCCCATGAGGGTGAGGGCGCAGTGGGACAGCGGGGCGAGGTCGCCGGAGCAGCCGAGGGAGCCGTACTCGTGCACGACCGGGGTGATCCCGGCGTTGAGCACGTCGGCCATGGTCTGGGCGACCTCGGGCCGCACCCCGGTGCGGCCCGAGCAGACGGTCTTGAGCCGCAGGAACATCAGGGCCCGTACGACCTCGCGCTCCACCCGGGGGCCCATGCCGGCGGCGTGCGAGCGGACGATGTTGCGCTGCAGCTGGGCGCGCAGCTCAGGGCTGATGTGCCGGGTCGCCAGGGCGCCGAAGCCGGTGGAGACGCCGTAGACCGGGTCGGGCTTGGCCGCCAGCGCGTCCACGATCTCCCGGGCCGCCGCGAGGGCCGCCACCGCCTCCGTCGACAGCTCGATGCGGGCACCGCCGCGCGCCACGGCGAGAACGTCGGACGCGGTGACCCCGGACGTCCCCACCACCACAGTGTGCATATCCATATTCAGGAGCCTACGCATTGAATGCGGTGGTGTCACTAGTGGGTCCCGGAGGCGCCCCTTACCGCCCGGTGCGGGTTCCGCCTCACGGCAGGCGCCCGCGGAACCGGCGCCGCTCGGCGCGCGGGGGCGGCGGCTCGTCGGCCAGCCGGACGACCGGGTCGCCCGGCCCCTCCCGCCCGGCCACCACCGGCCGGTCCAGGCGCAGCGCCTTGGCCCGGTACTGGGCGGCGTCCGCCAGCCGGAACAGCCGCCGGGCGTCGCGCACCTCGCCGATCGGCTCCTCGGTGGAGGCGACCCCGCACGCCACCCCCTCCCCCGGCTCCAGCTCCCCGGCCCTGCGGCACAGCTCGTCCGCCGCCTTGACCACGTCGTCGGCGGGCGGCCCGACCGCGACCAGGCAGAACTCGTCCCCGCCGAGCCGCGCGACCAGCGCGCCCGGCACCATCGCGCCGCACAGCGACAGCACCGAGCCGAAGCGCTCCAGGAGCCGGTCGCCGACCGCGTGCCCGAGGGTGTCGTTGACCCGCTTGAGCCCGTTCAGGTCGCAGACCACGAGGCTGACCACCTCGCCCTCCGCACGGTGCCGCTCGACGGCCTCCTCCAGGCACATGTCCACGGCCCGGCGGTTGGCGAGCCCGGTGAGGGCGTCGGTGAAGGCGAGCCGGCGGGCCTCCTCCAGCCGCTCGGTCTGCGCGATGCCCGCGGCGACGACGGCGGCGAGCACGGTGGCGAAGTCGGAGTCGGCCCGCGCGAACACCGGGGCGCCGGCCGGGCGGGCCACGTACAGCTCCCCCCAGGCCCGGCCGTGCAGCACGACCGGGGCGACGACACAGCACCCGCGCCCCCGGCGCCGCAGGGCGGCCACCCGCTGGTGGAAGTAGCCCGGGGTCCCGGCCGCCGGGCCGTCGGCGGTCTCCACCCACGCGTTGGGCCCCCCGCCGCCGGCCCACCGCTCGTGCAGGAACTCGGTGATCTCCGGGAACTGGTGCACCGGGTAGGTCTCGGCCTCCGGGAACTCCTCCTCGTCCGCCGCCCTGTCCCCCACGTTCGCGAGGACCCGGAGCCGGCCCAGCTCCCGCTCCCACACGGACAGCGCGGCGAAGCCGCCGTCCAGCGCGTGGCAGGCGCCGAGGGCGGCGGCCTGCCAGCACTCCCGGGGGGTGTGCGCCGCCGCCATGCCCTGAGCCAGCGCCACGACCGCGGCGAGCCGCTTGTCCTCACCCATTACTCCAGATTAGGGAGTAATGCCGATATAAGGGATATCTGCGCGGCGATCAGGTGGCCGACGGCCGGCCCCTCGGCCCGCCATCCTCCCCCGTGCCCCGCCCGGGGTCCGCTACTCCCCCGGCCACTGCGGCTCGCGCTTCTCGTTGAAGGCGGCCACGCCCTCGGCGCGGTCTCCCGAGAAGGCCACCGAGCGCCATGCCGCGTCCTCGACCTCCAGGCCGGCCCGCAGATCGAGCCCGTGGCCGAGCCGCAGCGCCCGCTTGGCGGCCCGCAGCCCGACCGGCGAGTTCCCGGCGATCCGCTCCCCGAGCTCCAGCGCCTCCGCGCGGTCCCGGCCCTCCTCCACCAGCCGGTCCACCAGGCCCAGCCGGGCGGCCTCGTCCGCCTCCACCCGCCGGGCCGAGAAGATCAGCTCGGCGGCCCGCGCGGCCCCGACCCGCCGGGGCAGCAGCTGCGTGCCGCCGCCGCCCGGGATCACGCCCACGGACACCTCCGGCAGCCCCACCACGGCCGTACGGTCCGCCACGATCAGGTCGCAGGAGAGCGCCAGTTCGAAACCACCGCCCAGCGCGAACCCGTGCACCGCCGCGATCGTCGGCATGGGCAGCTCCAGCACCCCGGTGTACGCCGCCCGTGCCACCGGCCGCTGCCGCACCAGCTCGGCGTCGGTGAAGGAGTTGCGCTCCTTCAGATCCGCCCCGACACAGAACGCGCGTTCGTGCGTCGAGGTCAGCACGACCACCCGGGCGTCGTGGTCACCGGAGAGCGCGGCGCACGCGTCCGCGAGGGAGCGGGCCATCCCGGTGGAGACGGCGTTCATCGCCTTGGGCCGGTCCAGCACCAACTCCGCGACGTGTCCGTGCCGCCGCACCAGCACGAACTCCCCGTACCGCTCCTCGCTCATGACACCCTCCGGTTAACGCGGGTTAACTCACTGTGGGACCGATCATCGCAGCCGTACCCGAGCCGGGAAAAGACCGGGGGCCTACGTCCGTTCGAGTGAGGTACCGACATGCCCACGAGTCGGCGCGGAAGGAGCGCACGCGCCGGGCGTACGACGAGGCCGCCACCGCAAGCCCCGCCCCCGCAGGATGCCGCTGGCCCTCGCCGCTCGGCCTGGCGGCGCCCGCCCGGCCCGACCCGGATCGCCCGGAGGCACCCGCCACCGCACCAGGCACCGGACGCCAGGGCCGCGGACCACCCCTGTCCGCCCCCGGCGACCACCATCCCGGCCGCCAGGCCCCGCACACCGAGACCCGCACCGCCCACCGGGATGTGCCTGGGCGTTCGCCGGCAGGACCTAGGAGGACCGGCCCTCGCGACGGTTGAGCAGCCACGGCTCGACCACGCCGAGTCCGCGCACCGGCCGCTGCCACATCGGCTGCAGGGCGAAGCGGTACGACGCCGGCCCCTCGCCCTCCTTCTCGGCCGCCGCGGCCTCCGCCTCGGAGACGGGCGCCTCGCCGGTGCGGATCAGCTCCTCGGCGAAGGCGCTGTCCACCAGCACGGCATCACGCGGGGCTATCGAGGTCAGCCGGGAGGCCAGGTTCACCGTCGTGCCGAACACATCACCCATCCGGGTGGTCACCGTGCCGAAGGCCATGCCGACCCGCAGCTCGGGCATCGTCTCGTCGTTCGCCAGCGTCTCCACCAGGCGCAGCGCGATGTCCGCGGCGACCCCGGCGTCGTCCGCCGCGTACAGCACCTCGTCGCCGAGGGTCTTGATCAGCCGGCCGCCGCGCGCGGCCACCAGGTCGGCGGCGGTGGTCTCGAAGGCCTCCACCAGCTCGCCCAGCTCCTCCTCCTCCATCCGGCGGGTGAGCCGGGTGAAGCCGACGAGGTCGGCGAAGCCGACGGCGAGCCGCCGGTCGACCATCTCCTCGTCGTCGGCGGCCTGCACGACCCGGCCCGTCGCGGCGGCGAGCTGCCGGCGCCAGACGTAGACCAGGAACTCCTCCAGCTCCGGCAGCAACAGCTCGACCAGCGGGTACGTCACCTCGGTGCGGGTCATGCCGGGCTCCGGGGGCTCGGTCAGCCCCTCCAGGAAGGAGTCGATCTGCCACTCGGCCAACCGGGCGGTGGTCTGCCCGGTGGACCGGGCCACCTGCACCGCCATCGCCTCGCTGAGCAGCCCCGCCTCCACCAGACCGGCGAGCCGCCGCAGAGCCAGGACGTCGGCCTCGGTGAGCGCCTTGGCCTGCCCTATGTCCGCGAACCCCATGGCCCGCCAGAAGCGGGACGCCAGCTCCATGGAGACACCGGCGCTCCGGGCCGCCTGGAACGGGGTGTAGCGGCGCTCGGCACCCAGGATGAGCTGTTCGAGCCGCAGGGCGAGCGGGTCCTCGCCGCTGTCGGGGGCGTGGGGATCCACCCGGCCGTCCCCGCCAGCGCCGGAGCCCGTGTCGTCGACGGTCACGCCTGCTGCCCTTCCGATCTGCCGCGGTCAGGTACGACCGGCCTCAACTCTACGGCAGGTGTGCGCCAGCTCACTCCGTCGGGTTGGGCCGACGGGCCCCTTCCCGGCACCGGACACAAGCGCCGGGACCGCAGGTGACCGTGGCGCCGAGCCCCCGCGACGGACCGGGTCCGGGGCGGGCCCGCCGTGACCGGTCGCGCGGTTCCCCGCCCCCGGGGGGCGCCACGGCTGCCGTCGCCCGGGACGCACCCGCGTCCGCGCACGGCGGGAAGGGAACGTGCCGGGGGTGTCCGCCCGCAGCGGTTGGCGCGTCGGCACGGGAACCCTCTACGGCCGACCGATTCCGCGCCGTTCCGAGGACGGACACCCCCCGGCGCGGCCCCGACTCCCCCGCGCCCCGGGCGCGACGCGCACCCCCACACACCCGCAGGGGCGCCGCAGGCATCGAACCCACGACCCGCACCCGACACACGCCCCGGCACCCGACGCACCACGCGCCACGCACCACGCACCACGCACCACGCACCACGCACCACGCACCACGCACCACGGAACCGCACCAAGAGCCGCACCCGGAACACCACGGGACATCCCCATCGCGAAGCGCACCCGCACCCGCACCCGCCCCCGCAGCTCCCGGTCAAGCCCCCGGCAGGGTCACGCGGGGCGCAGATGGACGATGTCCCCCGCCCCCACCGGCTGTTGAACCCCTTCCCCCGTGGCGATGACCAGCCGCCCGTCCCCGTCCAGCGCCACGGCCTCCCCCACCACCGACCGGTCGCCGGGCAGCTCGGCCCGGACCTCCCGCCCGAGCGTCGCGCACCCCGCCGTGTACGTCTCCTGCAACCCGCACACCGAGGGATCACCCCCCGCCGCCCGCCAGCGCCCGTACCAGTCCTCCAACGCCCGCAGCACCGCCCGCAGCAACGGATCCCGGTCCGTCCCCGCCGCCCCGGCCAGCGCCAGCGACCCCGCCTGCGGAACCGGCAGCTCGTCCGCCCGCAGGCTGACGTTGATGCCGACGCCGATGACGACCCCGTCGTCACCGGCCCGCTCCGCGAGGATGCCCCCGGCCTTCCGCTCCTGTCCGCCGACGGTCACCAGCAGGTCGTTCGGCCACTTCAGCGCCGTGTCCACACCCGCCGCCCGCGCCAGCCCGGTCGCCACCGCGACCCCGGTCAGCAGCGGCAGCCACCCCCACCGTTCCACCGGCACCTCACGGGGCCTGAGCAGGACGGAGAAGAACAGCCCGGACCGCGGCGGCGCGCTCCACCGCCGGTCCAGCCTGCCCCGGGCCGCCGTCTGCTCCTCCGCGACCAGCACCACCCCCTCCTCGACACCCCCGGCGGCGGCCCGCGCCACGAGGTCGGAGTTGGTGGAGCCGGTCTGCGGTACCACCTCGATGTCGCGGTACAGCCCCCCTTCCCGGACCAGCCCGCGCCGCAGCGCCGCGGCGTTCAGGGGCGGGCGGTCGAGGTCGGACCAGCGGCTGTCGTCTGATGGATTCTGCGGCGTCATGCAAGCCACCCTAGGTGTGGTAAACGACGCACTGCCGATCGGTAGCCCCACCACTACTCTACGAACGAGTAACCGTCCCCCCTTTTGAGCAGGCAGGGAGCCGCATCCCGATGTCCGAGCCGGAAGAGCGTCACGAGATCCAAGGGATCGACATTCACACGACCGCGGGGAAGCTCGCGGATCTCCAGCGGCGCATCCACGAGGCGACGCACGCCGGTTCGGAACGCGCCGTCGAGAAGCAGCACGCCAAGGGCAAGCTGACGGCCCGTGAGCGGATCGAGCTGCTGCTGGACGAGGGATCGTTCGTCGAACTGGACGAGTTCGCCCGGCACCGCTCCACGAACTTCGGGCTGGACGGCAACCGCCCCTACGGCGACGGCGTGGTCACCGGCTACGGCACGGTCGACGGCCGCCCGGTCGCCGTCTTCTCCCAGGACTTCACCGTCTTCGGCGGCGCCCTCGGCGAGGTCTACGGCCAGAAGATCGCCAAGGTCATGGACTTCGCGCTGAAGACCGGCTGCCCGGTCATCGGCATCAACGACTCCGGCGGCGCCCGCATCCAGGAGGGCGTCGCCTCCCTCGGCGCGTACGGCGAGATCTTCCGCCGCAACACCCACGCCTCCGGTGTCATCCCGCAGATCAGCCTGGTCGTCGGCCCGTGCGCCGGCGGCGCGGTCTACTCCCCGGCCATCACCGACTTCACCGTCATGGTCGACCAGACCTCGCACATGTTCATCACCGGCCCGGACGTCATCAAGACCGTCACCGGCGAGGACGTCGGCTTCGAGGAACTGGGCGGCGCCCGCACCCACAACACCGCCTCCGGTGTGGCCCACCACATGGCCGGCGACGAGAAGGACGCCGTCGAGTACGTCAAGCAGCTGCTGTCGTACCTGCCGTCCAACAACCTCTCCGAGCCGCCCGTGTACCCGGAGGAGGCGGACCTCTCCGTCACCGACGAGGACCGCGAGCTGGACACGCTCGTCCCCGACAGCGCCAACCAGCCCTACGACATGCACACGGTGATCGAGCACGTCCTGGACGACGCCGAGTTCTTCGAGACCCAGGCCCTGTTCGCGCCGAACATCCTCACCGGCTTCGGCCGCGTCGAGGGCCGCCCGGTCGGGGTCGTCGCCAACCAGCCGATGCAGTTCGCCGGCTGCCTGGACATCGCCGCCTCCGAGAAGGCCGCCCGCTTCGTGCGCACCTGCGACGCCTTCAACGTCCCGGTGCTGACCTTCGTGGACGTGCCCGGGTTCCTGCCGGGCGTCGGCCAGGAGCACGAGGGCATCATCCGGCGCGGCGCCAAGCTGATCTACGCCTACGCCGAGGCCACCGTCCCGCTGATCACCGTGATCACCCGCAAGGCCTTCGGCGGCGCCTACGACGTCATGGGCTCCAAGCACCTGGGCGCCGACCTCAACCTGGCCTGGCCCACCGCCCAGATCGCCGTCATGGGCGCCCAGGGCGCGGTCAACATCCTGCACCGCCGCACCATCGCCGAGGCGGACGACGCCGAGGCCACCCGCGCCCGGCTGATCCAGGAGTACGAGGACACCCTCCTCAACCCCTACGTCGCGGCCGAGCGCGGCTACGTCGACGCCGTGATCATGCCCTCCGACACCCGTGCGCACATCGTCCGCGGCCTGCGTCAACTGCGCACCAAGCGGGAATCCCTGCCTCCGAAGAAGCACGGCAACATCCCCCTGTAGGCCCCTCGGACCCCGGGAGCGTCATGAACATCAAGGTCGTACGAGGCAACCCGACCCCGGAGGAGCTGGCCGCCGCCCTGGCGGTGGTCCGCGCCCGCGCCGCGGCGGCGGCCACCGCGCCGTCCGGCGCGCGGGGACCGAGGGACGCGTGGTCCGACCCGGCCCGCCTCGCGTCCCGGCACGTCCCGGCGCCGGGCCCGGCGTCGTGGACGCGCACCTACTGGCCGGGCCAGGGCTGACCGCCCGGCGGCGGGAGTTCCGGGTGCCGATCTGAGTACGCCTACTCAGGCACCGGCACCCGGTCCGGCCGCACGCTGGGGGCATGCTGTGGTCAGATCCGGAGAACGAGCCGCCCGAGGAACTGCGCGAGGCGCAGAACATGCTGCGGCGGCTCGGTCTCCTCATGGCGCTGGCCATGGTCCTGGCGATGATCGTGATCGGCCTGAGGTGAGCCGCCCGGCACGCCGTGGCTAACCTGGCCGCATGACTGCCAACCGTCGCAGGCGACTCGTGCTCGCCTCCCAGTCCCCCGCCCGGCTGGGCCTGCTCCGGCAGGCCGGACTCGCCCCCGAGGTCATCGTGAGCGGCGTCGACGAGGACGCCGTCACCGCACCGACCCCGGCGGAGCTGGCGCTCGCCCTGGCCGAGGCGAAGGCGTCGGTGGTCGCGGCGCGGCCCGAGGTGCGGGGTGCGCTCGTGATCGGCTGCGACTCGGTGCTGGAGCTGGACGGCAAGGCGCTCGGCAAGCCGGCCGACGCCGAGGAGGCCACCGCCCGCTGGAAGAACATGCGCGGTCGGGCCGGGGTGCTCCAGACGGGGCACTGTGTGTGGGACACGGAGGCCAAGCGGTACGTGTCGGCGACCGCCTCCACCGTCGTCCGGTTCGGCGAGCCCAGCGACGCCGAGATCGCCGCCTACGTGGCCTCCGGAGAGCCCCTCCACGTGGCCGGCGCCTTCACCCTGGACGGCCGTTCGGCGCCGTTCATCGAGGGCATCGAGGGCGACCACGGCAATGTGATCGGCATCAGCCTGCCCCTGATCCGCAGGCTCCTGGCGGAACTGGGCGTCGGCATCACGGAGTTGTGGGCGCCACAGCGGTGACCCGGGCGCGGACGGCGCCCCGGGGCGGGACGTCGTGGGACGGAACGTCGTGGGACGGAACGGAGTCCTGGGGCTCGTCGTCGCCGTCCCTGGGCTCGTGCGCAGGGCCCGCCGGGGCGTCCCCGTCGACGGGTTCCGCGTCCGGCCGCGGACCCGCCGCCGGTCCGCCCCCCGGCCCGGGCGTGCCGCCGGGGACCGCGCCCCGAGCGCCGGGCGCGCGGTCGTACGTCGTCAGCAGCAGCACGATCAGCCCGAGGACGACGACCATGAACACGAACGCCGCCCAGCCGAGCAGGCCCCAGGCGAACGCGCCGAGCAGGCCGTGCACCACGGCGGCGCTGATCAGCGCGACGCGGCCGAAGCCGGCCGGGGCGCGGTCGCGCAGCGCGACGAGCAGGGCCACCAGCGCGCACAGCGCGAAGTAGAGCCCGAAGAGGATCCCGGCGACCTTCGAGGACGTGGCCATGACGTCGGGGTCCAGGCCGGCCAGGGACATCTTCTGCCGGTCGACGACCACGCCGAGGAGCCAGTTCACCCCCGCGACGAGCACCGCCTCCGCGAGGAAGACGACCGCCACGACCCATGCCACGGGTCTGCGCACCACCGGGCCCCACCCACTCTCACGCCGACAGCCTGTTACCCCAGGTACGTCCGAGACACCGCGAACGCTACTAACGGGTAAACCAAGGGACAAGGGTTCGGGTGGCGGCAAAGAATCATTGGGCCATTCGTAGGGACTCGACAAAGAATCAGAGTGGGCCGCAGCACGCCCGCACAGAGACCTTGGCCACATGACAGGGCTAGGGTTTGCCGCAGGAGTCCTGCGTACCGCGGTGCGACATGGGCTTTCTCTGGTCGAGCGGGCCTCGTATCACGCTCCGTGTGGGCAAGCTCACCATTGGGGACGGGTCGAAGTGCCGTGTCGGCAGTCCCTAAACTCGGCTTGTTTCAAGGAGGGAGCCTCAATCGTGCGCAAGGTGCTCATCGCCAACCGTGGCGAAATCGCTGTCCGCGTGGCCCGGGCCTGCCGGGACGCCGGGATCGCGAGCGTGGCCGTCTACGCCGACCCGGACCGGGACGCTCTGCATGTCCGCGCCGCGGATGAGGCGTTCGCCCTGGGCGGTGACACCCCGGCCACCAGCTATCTCGTCATCGACAAGATCCTGAACGCCGCCCGCGAGTCCGGCGCGGACGCGATCCATCCGGGCTACGGCTTCCTCTCCGAGAACGCCGAGTTCGCCCAGGCGGTCCTGGACGCGGGCCTGATCTGGATCGGCCCGCCCCCGCAGGCCATCCGCGACCTCGGCGACAAGGTCGCCGCCCGCCACATCGCCCAGCGCGCCGGTGCCCCGCTGGTCGCCGGCACCCCCGACCCCGTCTCGGGCGCGGACGAGGTCGTCGCGTTCGCCGAGGAACACGGCCTCCCCATCGCGATCAAGGCCGCGTTCGGCGGCGGCGGACGCGGTCTGAAGGTGGCCCGGACCCTGGAGGAGGTCCCCGAGCTGTACGAGTCCGCGGTGCGCGAGGCCGTCGCCGCGTTCGGCCGCGGGGAGTGCTTCGTGGAGCGCTACCTCGACCGCCCCCGGCACGTGGAGACGCAGTGCCTGGCCGACCAGCACGGCAACGTCGTCGTGGTCTCCACCCGTGACTGCTCCCTCCAGCGCCGCCACCAGAAACTCGTCGAAGAGGCCCCCGCCCCGTTCCTGTCCGACGCCCAGATGCAGGAGCTGTACAGCGCCTCCAAGGCGATCCTGAAGGAGGCCGGCTATGTCGGCGCGGGCACGGTGGAGTTCCTGGTCGGCGCGGACGGCACGATCTCCTTCCTGGAGGTCAACACCCGCCTCCAGGTCGAACACCCCGTCACCGAGGAGGTCGCCGGCATCGACCTGGTGCGCGAGATGTTCCGCATCGCCGACGGCGAACCCCTCGGCTACGACGACCCGGTGCTGCGCGGTCACTCCTTCGAGTTCCGCATCAACGGCGAGGACCCCGGCCGGAACTTCCTGCCCGCGCCCGGCACCGTCACCCGGTTCGACGCCCCCACCGGCCCCGGTGTCCGCCTGGACGCGGGCGTGGAAGCGGGCAGTGTGATCGGCCCGGCCTGGGACTCCCTGCTCGCCAAGCTGATCGTCACCGGCCGCACCCGCAAGGAAGCACTCCAGCGGGCCGCCCGCGCCCTGGAGGAGTTCCGGGTCGAGGGCATGGCCACCGCGATCCCCTTCCACCGCAAGGCGGTCACCGACCCCGCCTTCGCCCCCGAGGTCCACGGCCAGGAAGGCCCCTTCACCATCCACACCCGGTGGATCGAGACCGAGTTCACCAACGACATCAAGCCCTTCACCTCCCCCGCCGGCACCGACACCGACGAGGACACCGGCCGCGAGACGGTCGTGGTCGAGGTCGGCGGCAAACGCCTGGAAGTGTCCCTGCCCTCCAGCCTGGGCATGAGCCTGGCCCGTACCGGCCTGGCCGCCGGTGCCAAGCCCAAGCGGCGCGCGGCGAAGAAGTCCGGCCCCGTCGCCTCCGGCGACACCCTCGCCTCCCCGATGCAGGGCACCATCGTCAAGATCGCCGTCGAGGAAGGCCAGGAGGTCGAGGAAGGCGACCTCGTCGTCGTCCTCGAAGCGATGAAGATGGAACAGCCCCTCAACGCCCACAAGTCCGGCACCGTCAAGGGCCTCACCGCCGAAGTCGGCGCCTCCCTCACCTCCGGCGCCGCCATCTGCGAGATCAAGGACTGAACCGCAGTCGGACGGCAGTGAGTCGGCCCCTGGCGCATGCCGCCGGGGGCCGTCCGCGTTGCTGGCCCCTGCCCGCCTCGGCGCGGTCGGTGGCGGAAGGCGCGGCGAGGGCGTGGACGCCACGGCTGCGCCGCCCGTCCGCACCGGCTCCCGCCGGTCCTTCCCGCGGGCCGGCCGAATCGCCGTAGCCGCGCGCCGCGGTCTTATGACGGCGGCCGCGACCGGCCCTCCGTGGGCGGCGTCGGCGCACGCCGAGTCTTCCTCGTCCGGCGGCCCGTCGGCCGGGGTGTCGGCGCCGTACGGAGCGGCCCCTCCGGCGGACCGCTCAGCGCCGCCGCAGATCCGCCACGCGTCCCCGTTCGGACGGGGTCGGGTCGGGGAGGGGGGTGGTGGAGCGGAGGGTGGGGGTGTGGCTTCTGCGGGGTCCCGGCAGGGGGGTGCGGCGGCCCGCCGGGACCTGGTCACCCCCCGGGTTTCCGCTCGCCCCCGCAACGGCGATCTGGACGCCCTGGTCGGCGAGGGCCTGCAGTTCGGTGACCGCGCGGTCGTCGTGGGCCGGGGGCTCGTCGGTGACCAGGCGGGTGATCAGGTCCGTCGGCACGGTCTGGAACATCGTGTCCGTGCCCAGCTTGGTGTGGTCGGCGAGGACCACGACCTCCGCGGCGGCCTGGACGAGTGCCCGGTCGACGGACGCCGAGAGCATGTTGGAGGTGGACAGGCCCCGTTCGGCGGTCAGGCCGCTTCCGGAGAGGAAGGCCTTGGAGACGCGCAGGCCCTGGAGGGACTGTTCGGCCCCGGAGCCGACGAGGGCGTAGTTGGAGCCGCGCAGGGTGCCCCCGGTCATCACGACCTCCACCCGGTTGGCGTGGGCCAGTGCCTGGGCCACCAGGAGGGAGTTGGTGACGACCGTCAGGCCCGGCACCCGCGCGAGGCGGCGGGCCAGCTCCTGCGTGGTCGTACCCGCCCCGACCACGATGGCCTCGCCCTCGTCGACGAGGCCCGCGGCGAGGTCGGCGATGGCGGTCTTCTCGGCGGTCGCGAGGTGCGACTTCTGCGGGAACCCGGACTCCCGGGTGAACCCGCCCGGGAGTACCGCACCGCCGTGCCGGCGGTCGAGGAGTCCTTCGGCCTCCAGTGCGCGCACGTCCCGCCGTACGGTCACTTCGGAGGTCTGGACGACGCGGGCGAGCTCACGGAGCGACACGGCACCGTTCGCTCGCACCATTTCGAGGATCAATTGGCGACGTTCAGCAGCGAACACGAAACTGACAGTAACCCCAGCGACCGTCTGGTTTCAGCAGTTTGCGCCGAATAGCAGAAGTTGTTCGCAGGGTGGGGTGCGAAGTGATATAGGGCGCCGACCGGCCCGGCTTCGCCGTCCGTCGACGCCCCGCACCCCCGTGACCAGCGGAAAGCCGGCCGGGGCCGTCAGCCCTCCGCGCTCGCCTTGCGCGTGTGCAGCTGGCGGGCGACCTCCGCGATCGACCCCGAAAGGGAGGGGTACACGGTGAAGGCGTTCGCGATCTGTTCGACCGTCAGATTGTTGTCGACGGCGATCGAGATGGGGTGGATCAGTTCCGAGGCGCGCGGCGCCACCACGACACCGCCGACGACGATCCCGGTGCCCGGCCGGGAGAAGATCTTCACGAAGCCGTCCCGGATGCCCTGCATCTTCGCGCGCGGGTTGCGCAGCAGCGGCAGCTTGACCACGCGCGCGTCGATCTTGCCCGCGTCCACGTCCGCCTGCGTGTAGCCGACGGTGGCGATCTCGGGGTCCGTGAAGACGTTCGAGGAGACCGCCTTCAGGTCCAGCGGGGCCACCGCGTCGCCCAGGAAGTGGTACATGGCGATCCGCCCCTGCATGGCGGCCACGGACGCGAGGGCGAAGACGCCGGTCACGTCGCCGGCCGCGTAGACGCCGGGGGCGGTGGTGCGCGAGACCCTGTCGGTCCAGATGTGCCCGGACTCGCGCAGCTTGACCCCGGCCTCCTCCAGGCCCAGGCCCGCGCTGTTGGGGATGGCGCCGACGGCCATCAGGCAGTGCGTGCCGGTGATGACCCGGCCGTCGGCCAGCGTCACCTCGACCCGGTCGCCGGCGCGCTTGGCGGACTGCGCGCGGGAGCGGGCCATGACGTTCATGCCGCGGCGCCGGAAGACGTCCTCCAGCACGGCGGCGGCGTCCGGGTCCTCACCGGGCAGCACGCGGTCGCGGGAGGAGACGAGGGTGACCTTGGAGCCGAGGGCCTGGTAGGCGCCGGCGAACTCGGCGCCGGTGACGCCGGAGCCGACCACGATCAGCTCTTCGGGCAGCTCGGTGAGGTCGTAGACCTGGGTCCAGTTGAGGATGCGCTCGCCGTCGGGGCGGGCGTCGGGCAGCTCGCGCGGGTGCCCGCCGGTGGCGATGAGGACGGCGTCGGCGGTGAGGGTCTCCTCGGTGCCGTCGGCGGCGGTGACGACGACCTTCCGGGACCCGTCCAGGGCCTGCATGCCGTCCAGCCGGCCGCGCCCGCGCAGGACCCGGGCGCCGGCGCGCGTGACGGAGGCGGTGATGTCGTGGGACTGGGCGAGCGCGAGGCGCTTCACCCGGCGGTTGACCTTGCCGAGGTCCACCCCGACCACCCGGGCCGACCGCTCCAGCGGTGGGGTGTCGTCGGCGACGATGATCCCCAGCTCCTCGTAGGAGGAGTCGAAGGTGGTCATCACCTCGGCCGTAGCGATAAGGGTCTTCGACGGCACGCAGTCGGTCAGCACCGACGCTCCGCCCAGACCGTCGCAGTCGACGACGGTCACCTCCGCGCCGAGCTGGGCGGCCACCAACGCCGCCTCGTATCCGCCGGGTCCGCCACCGATGATCACGATCCGAGTCACGTACTCCATTGTCCCGCACGCTTCAAGGTGCCACTGCCCCGGGGCACCACCGGGTCGCTCCCGTGGCACACGGGGCGCGCGGGGCGGCTGCCGTACCCTCTCCCCATGTCGCTCTATGCCGCCTACGCCGGCAACCTCGACGCGCGCCTGATGTCCCGCCGCGCCCCGCACTCCCCGCTGCGCGCCACCGGCTGGCTGAACGGCTGGCGGCTGACCTTCGGCGGCGAGCAGCTGGGCTGGGAGGGCGCGCTGGCGACGATCGTCGAGGATCCGCTGGCCCAGGTCTTCGTCGGCCTGTACGACATCGCGCCCATGGACGAGGAGTCGCTCGACCGGTGGGAAGGGGTGGGGCTCGGCCTCTACCGCCGGGTCCGCGTGCGCGCGCACACCCTGGACGGCGAGGAGCCGGCCTGGGCCTACGTCCTCGACGGCTACGAGGGCGGGCTGCCGTCGGCGCGCTATCTGGGCGAGATCGCCGACGCGGCGGAGTCGGCGGGGGCCCCGCACGACTATGTGATGGAACTCCGCAAGCGCCCCTGCTGAGACCGGCGACCCGCCCCTTGCCTCCCGTTTCGCCCTCCCTTTGTGGGAAACGACGACACAACGGACCCCATCCCGTGCGCTCTGGCATCTACGCGCGTAGGCGAAGAGCGGTTACCCTCATCGGCGTGAACGCATCTCTTCTTCCGGACGACATCCAGGGCGACCCCTACGCCGCCGCCGACGCCGCCGCCGCGCGCCTGCGCGCCCTCACCGGCGCCGAGACCCACGACGTCGCCCTCGTGATGGGCTCCGGCTGGGCTCCGGCCGTCGACGCGCTGGGCGCCCCCGACGCCGAGTTCCAGGTCACCGAGCTGCCCGGCTTCCCGCCGCCGGCCGTCGAGGGTCACGGCGGCAAGGTCCGCTCGTACTCCTTCGGTGACAAGCGCGCCCTGGTCTTCCTGGGCCGCACCCACTACTACGAGGGCCGTGGCGTGGCGGCGGTGGCGCACGGCGTGCGCACGGCGGTCGCGGCCGGCTGCAAGACCGTGGTGCTCACCAACGGCTGCGGCGGTCTGCGCGAGGGCATGCGCCCCGGCCAGCCGGTGCTGATCAGCGACCACATCAACCTGACGGCGACCTCCCCGATCGTCGGCGCGAACTTCGTCGACCTGACGGACCTGTACTCGCCCCGGCTGCGCGCCCTGTGCAAGGAGATCGACGCCACGCTGGAGGAAGGCGTCTACGCCCAGTTCCCCGGCCCGCACTACGAGACCCCGGCCGAGATCCGCATGGCCCGCGTCATCGGCGCGGACCTGGTCGGCATGTCCACGGTCCTGGAGGCCATCGCCGCGCGTGAGGCGGGCGCCGAGGTGCTGGGCATCTCCCTGGTCACCAACCTGGCCGCGGGCATGACCGGCGAGCCCCTCAACCACGAGGAGGTCCTCCAGGCCGGCCGTGACTCGGCGGCCCGGATGGGCCAGCTGCTGACGCGGGTGCTGGGCAGGCTGTAAGCGGACGCGGGCGCCCCGGCGCCGGTGAACGGGACTCCCGTGCGTCCGCCTCCCGGCCGACGGCTGCGGCCGGACGAGCGGACGGACGGGGGTCCGGGGGCACGGCCCCCAGCGACGACTAGGAGAGGTTGATCCCAAGGTGCACGACGATCTCATCGCCCGGGCGAAGGCCTGGCTCGCCGAGGATCCCGACCGGGAGACCCGCGAGGAACTCGCCGAGCTGATCGACGCCGGCGACACGGCGGAGCTGGCGGCCAGGTTCAGCGGCACGCTCCAGTTCGGCACGGCGGGCCTGCGCGGCGAACTGGGCGCCGGCCCCATGCGCATGAACCGCGGCGTCGTCATCCGCGCCGCCGCCGGCCTCGCCGCGTACCTGAAGAAGCGGGGCCGGGGCGACGGCCTGGTCGTCGTCGGCTACGACGCCCGGCACAAGTCGGCCGACTTCGCCCGGGACACCGCCGCCGTGATGACCGGCGCCGGCCTGCGCGCCGCCGTGCTCCCCCGCCCGCTGCCCACCCCCGTGCTGGCCTTCGCGATCCGGCACCTCGGCGCGGTCGCCGGCGTGGAGGTCACCGCCAGCCACAACCCGCCCCGGGACAACGGCTACAAGGTCTACCTCGGCGACGGCTCCCAGATCGTGCCGCCCGCCGACGCGGAGATCGCCGCCGAGATCGACGCCATCGCCTCCCTGCACGACGTCCCGCGCCCGGACGCCGGCTGGGAGATCCTGGACGACTCGGTCCTGGACGCCTATCTGGCCCGCACGGACGCCGTCCTGGCGGCGGACTCCCCGCGCACCGCCCGCACTGTCTACACGGCCATGCACGGCGTCGGCAAGGACGTGCTGCTGGCCGCCTTCGCCCGGGCCGGCTTCCCCGAGCCGGTGCTGGTCGCCGAGCAGGCCGAGCCGGACCCGGACTTCCCGACGGTCGCCTTCCCGAACCCGGAGGAGCCGGGCGCGATGGACCTGGCCTTCGCCCGGGCCCGTACGGCCGAGCCGGACCTGATCATCGCCAACGACCCCGACGCGGACCGCTGCGCGGTGGCCGTCAAGGACGGTGCCGACTGGCGGATGCTGCGCGGCGACGAGGTCGGCGCGCTGCTCGGCGCCCACCTGGTGCGCCGCGGCGCGCGGGGCACCTTCGCGGAGTCGATCGTCTCCTCCTCGCTGCTCGGCCGGATCGCCGGGAAAGCGGGGCTGCCGTACGAGGAGACCCTGACCGGCTTCAAGTGGATCGCCCGCGTCGACGGCCTGCGCTACGGCTACGAGGAGGCCCTCGGCTACTGCGTGGACCCCGAGGGAGTGCGCGACAAGGACGGCATCACCGCCGCGCTGCTGATCACCGAGCTGGCGTCGGTGCTGAAGGAGGAGGGCCGGACCCTCCTCGACCTGCTCGACGACCTCGCCGTGGAGCACGGCCTGCACGCCACCGACCAGCTGTCGGTGCGGGTGGAGGACCTGTCGCTGATCGCGGACGCGATGCGCCGGCTGCGCGAGCGGCCGCCGGCCGAGCTGGCCGGTCTGCCCGTGGTCCGGGCCGAGGACCTGAGCCTCGGCTCGGAGAGCCTGCCGCCCACCGACGGCCTGCGCTACACCCTGGACGGCGCCCGGGTCGTCGTCCGCCCCAGCGGCACCGAGCCGAAGCTGAAGTGCTACCTGGAGGTCGTCGTGCCGGTGGCGGCGCCCGCCGGCCTGCCGGCCGCCCGCACCCGCGCGGCCGAGCTGCTGACCGCCGTCAAGCGCGACCTGTCGGCGGCCGCGGGCATCTGACCCGCGCCCCTTCGGGACGACCGGCGCCGGGCACCCCTCCCGGGGGCCCGGCGCCGGCGCGTCGCCCTCCGGCGCGTCCCCGCGACGAGGCCGGCCCGGGCGCCGGTACCGTCCACCGGCCGCCGCACGGAGCTTCCCGGACACCCGCGACGCACCCGGCCCGGACGACCGGGCCGTTTCACCGGCCGCCCGCCCGGGCCGTCCTCACCCCGCGCCCGCGAACGCCGGGGTACGCCGCCGCACCAAGGCCCCGCCGGCACCCGCCGTCGCCTCGGCCGGGCGACGCCCCCGACGGGCGGGACCCCGCGCCCCGGCACGCGGGCGGCCCGGGTGGCCGAAGCCGTCGGCGGGGCGCGCCGGGCCCGTCCCTTCACGACGAACGCCGCCGAGCCCCTCAGGGGCCCGGCGGCGCGGAAGAACACACGGGGCGGGCGCGGCGGCCGTGGCGGCGCGCGGACCCGCCCCGCCTCACCCCGTGGCGAGCAGGATCGCCAGGAGGACCGCGCCGGCGACCGCGGGCGCGGCGACCTCGTAGGCCCAGCGGACGGTGACCTCCCCCTGCGCCGGCTCGCTCTCGCCGTGCTGTTCGAGGAGTGCGCGCAGGTCGTCCATGACCTTGTCGGTCTCGGCGCGGGCCGGCCCGGTGTCCGGGCCGCGCAGGGAGAACCCGCCGAGGCCCAGGCCGCTCGGCGCGAGGGCGCCGCCCCGGCCGCCCGTCCCGCCCCGGGCCGCGTCCGCCGCCGCCCGCTGCTGCCGGCGCGCCGCCTTCTTGCGGGCGCGCAGCGAGACGGGGACAGCCCACAGCTGGTACTTGGCGCCGGACCTGGCGAGGACCTCGTTGGTGTAGCCGGAGCGCAGGCCGGCGACCTCGCCCCAGGGCAGGCTGATCACCCGGAACGGGTTGCGCACGCGCAGCCGCTCCTCGTTGGCGAAGACCGCCGGGCGGAGCGTGAAGGCGAGGAGCAGCGGCACGACCAGGATGAGGCCGGCCAGCGCCAGCCACGGGGTGCGGCCGTGCCCCTTGAACAGCGCGTCGAAGCCCAGCCAGAGCACGACCAGGAGCAGCAGCGCGCCCCCCGCCAGCCCCAGGGGTGAGCGGTAGATCCGGTCCTTGGCGGCGGGCACCGGAGGCTGTGACGCGGGTGACGGGTGGTCCGGGGTGGTCATGGCCCGATTCTGCCCCACGCCCCCCGCCGTGCCACCACCCCGCCGGAACGTCCCCCCACGTGACCCGCCCGGCACCCGGCGTCACTCCTGTGACGGGCCCCGTCCCGGGTGCGCCGTCCCGGGACTTCCCATCCGCTACGCGCGTAGATATGCTCGTCTGGTGACCATGCCCACTACCGCATCCTCAGCCCACGTTCTCTCGGACGTCGCCGCGTCCGACAGCACGCTGCGCCGCTTCCTGCACGGGCTGCCCGGCGTCGACGCGGTCGGCCTGGAGGCGCGCGCCGCGTCCCTCGGCACCCGCTCCATCAAGAACACCGCGAAGGCGTACGCCATCGACCTCGCCATCTCGATGGTCGACCTGACGACGCTGGAAGGCGCGGACACCCCGGGCAAGGTCCGGGCGCTCGGCGCCAAGGCGGTCCACCCCGACCCCACGGACCGTACGGCCCCCACGACGGCCGCGGTCTGCGTCTACCCCGACATGGTGGCCGTCGCCAAGGAGGCCGTCGCCGGCTCCGGCGTGAAGGTCGCCTCGGTGGCCACCGCCTTCCCGGCCGGCCGGGCCGCGCTCGACGTGAAGCTGGCCGACGTGCGCGAGGCCGTCGCCGCCGGCGCCGACGAGATCGACATGGTCATCGACCGGGGCGCCTTCCTGGCCGGCCGGTACCTGAAGGTGTACGACGAGATCGTCGCCGTGAAGGAGGCCTGCGGGACGAGCGCCCGGCTGAAGGTCATCTTCGAGACCGGCGAGCTGTCGACGTACGACAACATCCGCCGCGCCTCCTGGCTCGGCATGCTGGCCGGCGCCGACTTCATCAAGACCTCCACCGGCAAGGTGGCCGTCAACGCGACCCCCGCGAACACCCTGCTCATGCTGGAGGCCGTGCGCGACTTCCGGGCGCAGACCGGCGTCCAGGTCGGCGTGAAGCCGGCCGGCGGCATCCGCACCAGCAAGGACGCGATCAAGTTCCTGGTGCTGGTCAACGAGACCGCGGGCGAGGACTGGCTGGACAACCACTGGTTCCGCTTCGGCGCCTCCTCGCTCCTCAACGACCTGCTGATGCAGCGCCAGAAGCTGGCCACGGGCCGCTACTCCGGCCCCGACTACGTAACGGTGGACTGAAACATGGCATTCGAGTACGCTCCCGCGCCCGAATCGCGCGCGATCGTCGACATCGCCCCGTCGTACGGCCTGTTCATCGATGGGGAGTTCGTCGAAAGCTCGGGTGGGGGTCTCAGCAAGACGGTCTCTCCGGCCACCGAGGAAGTACTCGCCGAGTACACCCGGGCCGACGCGGAAGACGTCGACCGGGCGGTCAAGGCCGCCCGCAAGGCGTTCGAGAAGTGGTCGGCGCTGCCCGGCGCCGAGCGCGCCAAGTACCTGTTCCGCATCGCCCGGATCATCCAGGAGCGCAGCCGGGAGCTGGCCGTCCTGGAGACGCTGGACAACGGCAAGCCGATCAAGGAGACCCGCGACGCGGACCTCCCGCTGGTCGCCGCGCACTTCTTCTACTACGCGGGCTGGGCCGACAAGCTCGACCACGCCGGCTTCGGCGCGAACCCGCGTCCGCTGGGCGTCGCGGGCCAGGTCATCCCCTGGAACTTCCCCCTCCTCATGCTGGCGTGGAAGATCGCCCCGGCGCTCGCCACCGGCAACACGGTGGTGCTCAAGCCCGCCGAGACCACCCCGCTGTCGGCCCTGTTCTTCGCGGACATCTGCCGCCAGGCCGGCCTGCCCAGGGGTGTGGTCAACATCGTGACCGGTGACGGCCGGACGGGCGCCGCGCTGGTCGCGCACCCGGACGTGAACAAGGTGGCCTTCACCGGCTCCACGGCCGTCGGCAAGGAGATCGCCCGCACGGTCGCCGGCACGGCGAAGAAGCTCACGCTCGAACTGGGCGGCAAGGGCGCCAACATCGTCTTCGACGACGCGCCGGTCGACCAGGCCGTCGAGGGCATCGTGAGCGGCATCTTCTTCAACCAGGGCCAGGTCTGCTGCGCGGGCTCCCGCCTGCTGGTGCAGGAGTCGGTCCAGGAGGAGGTGCTGGACGCCCTCAAGCGCCGGCTGTCCACGCTCCGCCTCGGCGACCCGCTGGACAAGAACACCGACATCGGCGCGATCAACTCCGCCGAGCAGCTCGCCCGGATCACCGCGCTGGCCGAGCAGGGCGAGGCGGAGGGCGCCGAGCGCTGGTCCCCGGCCTGCGAACTGCCCGCCGCCGGCTACTGGTTCGCGCCGACGCTGTTCACGAACGTCACCCAGGCCCACACGATCGCCCGCGAGGAGATCTTCGGCCCGGTGCTGTCGGTCCTCACCTTCCGTACGCCCGACGAGGCCGTCGCCAAGGCCAACAACACCCAGTACGGCCTGTCGGCCGGCATCTGGTCCGAGAAGGGCTCGCGCATCCTGGCCGTCGCGAACAAGCTGCGCGCCGGTGTCGTCTGGTCCAACACGTTCAACAAGTTCGACCCGACCTCGCCGTTCGGCGGTTACAAGGAGTCGGGCTTCGGCCGCGAGGGCGGCCGCCACGGCCTGGAGGCGTACCTCGATGTCTGACCGTTTGAGTGTCTTCAAGACCTACAAGCTGTACGTCGGCGGGAAGTTCCCGCGTTCGGAGAGCGGCCGGGTGTACGAGGTGACCGACTCGAAGACCAACTGGCTGGCGAACGCGCCCCTGTCCTCCCGCAAGGACGCCCGCGACGCGGTGGTCGCCGCGCGCAAGGCGTTCGGCGGCTGGTCCGGCGCGACCGCCTACAACCGCGGTCAGGTCCTCTACCGCGTCGCGGAGATGCTGGAGGGCCGGCGCGAGCAGTTCACGCGCGAGGTGGCCGACGCGGAGGGGCTGTCCAAGTCGAAGGCGGCGGCCGTCGTGGACGCGACGATCGACCGCTGGGTCTGGTACGCGGGCTGGACCGACAAGATCGCCCAGGTGACCGGCGGCGCCAACCCGGTCGCGGGCCCGTACTTCAACCTCTCCGCCCCCGAGCCGACCGGCGTGGTCGCCGTCGTGGCCCCGCAGGAGTCCTCCTTCCTGGGCCTGGTGTCGGTCGTGGCCCCGGTGATCGCCACCGGCAACACGGCGGTCGTGATCGCCTCCGAGAAGGCCCCGCTGCCGGCCCTGTCCCTCGGCGAGGTGCTCGCCACGTCCGACGTCCCGGGCGGTGTCGTCAACCTCCTGTCCGGCCGTACGGCGGAGCTCGCGGCGCCGCTGGCCGCGCACCAGGACGTCAACGCGATCGACCTCGCGGGGGCGGACGAGGCACTGGCGAAGGAGCTGGAGATCGCGGCGGCCGACAATCTGAAGCGGGTCCTGCGTCCACAGGCTGTGGACTACTTCGAGACGCCCGGGACCGAGCGGCTGACGGCGTTCCTGGAGACGAAGACGGTGTGGCACCCGACGGGGTCGCTGGGCGCGGGCGGGTCTTCCTACTGAGGGGTTCCGCCCGGGCGCCTCAGTGGCCCAGGGACGCGAGGACCGGCCCCGCCAGCGGCACGCTGCCCAGCGACCGCGCCTGGGCCGGCGGGCGCGTCGGCATCTGGGTGCCGACCGGCTGGAAGTCGGCCACCCGGGTGCCGACGCCGTTGTCCAGCGGGTCGGCGCCCGTGCCCGCCGGCGGGTCGGGCTTGAGACCGGCGACCGGGCCGGTGACGTAGCCGACGATGCCCGTCAGGGCGCGCAGGCCGGCCTCGGGGTCGACGGTGCCGGTGTCGGCGGGGCGGTAGGTCACGCCCGTGCCGGAGACCGTCCCGGCGGACGCCGAGGCCGCCCCGGCGCCCAGGGCCGCTCCCGCGACGGCGAGGGACGGCCAGGGCGCGCCGCGCGGCGGAGTGCTGGGGAGAGGCGTGTCGGGCCATTGCCGATGCCACCTTCTGCCGCACTGGGTGATCATGCCGGCACGAAACGTAGCCGAGGCGGGGCTCACGCCCGAAAGCCGACCCGCGGGCTCGGCAGGCGCTCCGCCATGCGTCAAACTGGTGTTCCGTGAGCATTCATCCTCCGTCTCCCGCCCGTGTCGTGCTGCTGTGCGGTCCCTCGGGCTCGGGCAAGTCCCTCGTCGCCGCCCGCTCCGGGCTCCCCGTGCTGCGCCTGGACGACTTCTACAAGGAGGGTGACGACCCGACTCTGCCGCTGGTGGAGGGGAGTGCGGACATCGACTGGGACCACCCGGGGTCCTGGGACGCGGACGTCGCGGTCGAGGCCATCGTCCGGCTGTGCGCCACGGGGTCGACGCCGGTGCCGGTGTACGACATCGCGCTGAGCGCCCGTACCGGCGAGGAGACGCTGCGCATCGGCCGTACCCCGCTGTTCATCGCGGAGGGGGTCTTCGCTGCGGAGATCGTCGAGCGCTGCCGGGAACTGGGGGTGCTGGCGGACGCCCTGTGCCTGTCCCGCGGCGCGTTCACCACCTTCCGCCGGCGCTTCGTGCGCGATCTGAAGGAGGGGCGCAAGTCGGTGCCGTTCCTGCTGCGCCGCGGCTGGCGGCTGATGCGCGCGGAGCGGTCGATCGTCGCCCGGCAGGTGTCCCTCGGCGCGCACCGTTGCGACCGGGACGAGGCCCTGGGCCGGCTGGCGGCAGCGGCGGCGGGCCGCCAGGTACGGCAGCAGACGCCGGCCTGAGCGCCGTGGCGGGGGCGGGGAGCGGCGGGGGCGGGCATGCGAAACGGGACCGGCGGGTCCCCCCGGACCACCAGTCCCGTTCCTGTTGTTCCCCCGTGTTCCCCCCGCGGGCCCACTCCCCAGTGGCCCCCCGTCCCCCGTGTTTCCCCCCTCGGGCCGCCCCCCGGTGGCCCCTGCCCTCAGGCGACCAGTTCGCCGAAGGCGGTCTCTTCGTCACGGCCGAAGCTCAGCACCTCGTCGTCGCGCAGGCGGCGCAACGAGCGCCAGATGCTGGACTTCACCGTGCCGACGCTGATGCCGAGGATGTCGGCGATCTCCGGGTCCGTGCGGCCCTCGTAGTAGCGCAGGACCAGCATGGTGCGCTGGAGTTCGGGCAGCCTGGCCAGCGCCTGCCACAGGACCGCGCGCAGCTCGGTGCCGCGCATCGCGTCCGTCTCGCCGGGCGTCTCCGGCAGTTCCTCGGTCGGGTACTCGTTGAGCTTGCGCCGCCGCCAGGCGCTGATGTGCAGGTTGGTCATGGTGCGGCGGAGGTATCCGCCGACCGCGGCCTTGTCGCTGATCCGGTCCCACGCCCGGTACGTCGAGAACAGGGCGCTCTGCAGCAGGTCCTCGGCCTCGTGGCGGTCGCCGGTCAGGTGGTAGGCGGTGGCGTACAGGGAGGCGCGGCGCTCCTGGACGTAGGCGGTGAACTCCGCCTCCGACAGCGAACGGCGCTCCCCCGGGTCCTCCCCGTACGCGGCTCCCCCGTGCGTTTCCCCCCTGTGCGCGTCAACCACCGACATGTACGCCGGGTGCTGACGCCCGGTGCCGCGAGCGCACCCCCGCATGCCCGCGGCACCGGACTTCTCGGACCCCCGGTGCACGTCGTGCAGACGCGTGACCACTGCGCTGGTGCTGATGCCGTGCAGCGTGTTCATCTCGCGCTCCCCGTCGTGGACTTCCGGTGAATCGTTCGTGCCGGGCCGGCCCGCTCCCCGTCCGGCCCGCGACGAAAAGCCTGCCGGGGCCACTTCATGGCCGTGTCCGCCGACTGTCACAGACCTGTCACAGGGGTACGGCGGACGTCCGGTGAGGCTGGTGACGTGCCGCGTACGGTGGGTGGCGGTGCGCGGGGAGTGGTGCGGGCAGGTCGTACGACACCCCGTCCATGGGCCAGAATGAAGCCGTGCCTTCCCTGTTGCTGATCGAGGACGACGACGCCATCCGTACGGCCCTGGAGCTCTCCCTGACGCGCCAGGGACACCGGGTCGCCACCGCTGCCAGCGGCGAGGACGGTCTGAAACTGCTGCGCGAGCAGCGGCCGGACCTGATCGTGCTGGACGTGATGCTGCCCGGCATCGACGGGTTCGAGGTCTGCCGCCGCATCCGGCGCACCGACCAGCTCCCGATCATCCTGCTGACCGCGCGCAGCGACGACATCGACGTCGTGGTCGGGCTGGAGTCGGGGGCGGACGACTACGTCGTCAAGCCGGTGCAGGGCCGGGTGCTGGACGCCCGGATCCGGGCCGTGCTGCGGCGCGGCGAGCGCGAGTCCAGCGACTCGGCGACCTTCGGCAACGTCGTCATCGACCGTTCGGCGATGACGGTCACGAAGAACGGCGAGGACCTCCAGCTGACCCCGACCGAGCTGCGGCTGCTGCTGGAGCTGAGCCGGCGGCCCGGGCAGGCGCTGTCCCGGCAGCAGTTGCTGCGGCTGGTGTGGGAGCACGACTACCTGGGCGACTCGCGCCTGGTCGACGCGTGTGTGCAGCGGCTGCGCGCCAAGGTCGAGGACGTGCCGTCGTCCCCGACGCTGATCCGTACCGTCCGAGGTGTCGGCTACCGCCTGGACGCCCCTCAGTGACCGGTACGCAAGGGAGGCTGCGCGGCTGGGCCGCGGGGCGAGGGGGAAGTCTGTCGCGTCTGAGGTTGACCAGCCTGCGGCTGCGCCTGGTGGTGGTGTTCGCGCTGGTCGCGCTCACCGCCGCGGTGTCGGCGTCGGGCATCGCCTACTGGCTCAACCGGGAGGCGGTGCTCACCCGCGCCCAGGACGCGGTGCTGCGCGACTTCCGGCAGGAGATGCAGAACCGCGCGGGCGCGCTGCCCGAGCACCCGTCCCAGGACCAACTGCAGCGCGCCGCCGGACAGATGGCCGCCAGCAGCCAGCGCTTCAGCGTGCTGCTGGTCGCCACGGACGCCGACGGCAAGACGGTGTACGGCAACTCGGGCGGCATCAACGGCTTCGCGCTGGAGGACGTGCCGTCCTCGCTGCGCGCGGCCGTGACCAAGCGGCAGCGGGTCGGCGACCAGAACAAGGAGCCGTACCACCTGTACTGGCAGCGGGTCGTGGACCACGGCACGCCGTTCCTGGTGGCCGGCACACGGGTCATCGGCGGCGGTCCGACCGGCTACATGGCGAAGTCGCTGGAGCCGGAGGCGAAGGACCTCAACTCGCTGGCCTGGTCGCTGGGCATCGCGACCGGGCTCGCGCTGATCGGCGCCGCGCTGCTCGCGCAGGCCGCCGCCACGACCGTGCTGAAGCCGGTGCACCGGCTCGGGGTGGCCGCGCGGCGGCTCGGCGAGGGCAGGCTGGACACCCGGCTGCGGGTCTCCGGCACCGACGAACTCGCCGATCTGTCGCGGACGTTCAACAACGCGGCCGAGGCGCTGGAGAAACGGGTCGCGGAGATGGCCGCGCGGGACGAGGCGTCCCGCCGGTTCGTCGCCGACATGTCGCACGAGCTGCGCACCCCGCTCACCGCCATCACCGCCGTCACGGAGGTACTGGAGGAGGAGCTGGAGGCGGAGACCGGCAGCATGGACCCGATGATCGAGCCCGCGGTCCGGCTGGTGGTCAGCGAGACCCGGCGGCTCAACGACCTGGTCGAGAACCTGATGGAGGTCACCCGCTTCGACGCGGGCACCGCCCGGCTGGTGCTGGACGACGTCGACGTCGCCGACCAGATCACCGCCTGCATCGACGCCCGGGCCTGGCTGGACGCGGTCGAGCTGGACGCCGAGCGCGGCATCCACGCCCGGCTCGACCCGCGCCGCCTGGACGTCATCCTCGCCAACCTGATCGGCAACGCCCTCAAGCACGGCGGGTCGCCGGTGCGGGTGTCGGTGCGGGAGGCGGTGCGGGAGGCGGACGACTCGGTCGAGATCCGGGTCCGCGACCACGGGCCGGGCATCCCCGAGGACGTGCTGCCGCACGTCTTCGACCGCTTCTACAAGGCGAGCGCCTCCCGGCCGCGTTCCGAGGGCAGCGGGCTCGGCCTGTCCATCGCCCTGGAGAACGCCCACATCCACGGCGGCGAGATCACCGCCGCCAACTCCGCCGAGGGCGGCGCGGTCTTCACGCTCCGGCTGCCCCGGGACGCCTCGCGGCTGACCGAGCAGGACGGCGGGGACGACAGGGACACCAAGGACGCCGAGGGCGCCGGGACCGGGCGGGACAGCGCGGGGAAGGAGGGGTCATGACCGTACGACGCCTGGTGGCGCTGCCCCTCCTCGGCGCGCTGCTCACCGGCTGCGGCATCCGGGCCACGGAGGTGCCGACCGACTTCGGGGCGGCGCCGTCCCGGGTGCCGTGCTCGCTGACCGGGCCGGACCGGTCCACGCAGTCCGCGCGCGGGGTGCCGGTGCAGGTCTTCCTGCTGTGCGGGGCGTCCCTGGTCGCCGTGGACCGCACGGTGCCGGTCCCGGAGGGCACCCCGGACGCCCGGCGCCGGGTGATCGTGGCGCAGGGCCTGCTGGACCAGCTCGCCGCGTCCCCGTCGGCCGCGGAGCGCTCCGCGGGCTACAGGACGTACGTCCCGGGCGGGCTCGGGGTGCGCGGGCCCGGCCCGAAGGATCCCGAGGACGCGCTCCGGCTGAGCACGGCACCCTCGCGGCTGACCTCCGACGCCCTGGCCCAGCTGGTGTGCACGCTGTCCGACTCGGCGGCCACGGAGGGTGACGGCTCGGTCATCCTGGGCGGCCCGGACGCCGGCCCGGTGCGCCGGTACGCCTGCACCGACGAGGTGCGCGACCATCCGCACAGCGCCCAGCCGCCGTCCGGCGAGGTCACGGAGTAGACGGGGCCCGGCCGTCCGGCGCCTCGGGGGGGTGCCTCTATGTCTTTCGTCAAGCGAGGCGTGGGGTTCGGGGTTCGTAGAAGGTGCCGTCGCGGAGCATCGCGAACAGCACGTTGATCC
>NZ_JBVHXT010000003.1:306826-325489 GCF_055569255.1 Streptomyces sp. NPDC029296 | reverse complement strand
TGTCGTAGGCCTGGGCGAACACCGGGAAGGCGTCGTACAGTTCGCGGCCCATCCCGGCCCGCTGGGCACCCTGCCCCGTGAACAGCACGGCCAGCGCGCCGTCCGACGGCCGGCCGGTGACGGCCGCCGGGCCGGTCCTGCCCTGGGCGAGGGCCCGCAGCCCGGCGAGGGCGCTCTCCCGGTCGGGCGCGGTGAGCACCGCGCGGTGGTCCAGGTGGGCGCGGGTGGTGGCCAGGGCGTAGCCGACCTCGCGTGCGCCCAGCTCGGGATGCTCGGCGAGGAACGCCGACAGACGGGCCGCCTGCGCGGGCAGCGCCTCGGCCGTCGCGGCGGACAGCGCCCACGCGGTCACCGGCGGCTCGGGCCCGTCCACGGCCGGTTCGGGAGTGTCCCCGGCGGGCGGCTGCTCGATGATGACGTGGGCGTTGGTGCCGCTGACGCCGAAGGAGGACACGGCGGCCCGGCGCGGGCGCCCGGTCTCCGGCCAGGGGCGGGCCTCCGTCAGCAGCTCCACCGCGCCCGCCGACCAGTCCACGTGCGGCGTCGGCTCGTCCACGTGCAGCGTCCGGGGCAGCACACCGTGCCGGATCGCCTCCACCATCTTGATGACACCGGCGACACCCGCGGCGGACTGCGCGTGCCCGATGTTCGACTTCAGCGAGCCCAGCCACAGCGGCCGGTCCCCGGGGCGGTCCTGCCCGTACGTCGCGAGGACGGCCTGCGCCTCGATCGGGTCGCCGAGCCGGGTGCCCGTGCCGTGCGCCTCCACGGCGTCCACGTCGGCCGTGGTCAGCCCGGCGTTGGCCAGCGCCTGGCGGATGACGCGCTGCTGGGCCGGGCCGCTGGGCGCGGTCAGCCCGTTGGAGGCGCCGTCCTGGTTGACGGCGCTGCCCCGGATCACCGCGAGCACCCGGTGCCCGTTGCGCCGGGCGTCCGACAGCCGCTCCAGCAGCACCAGGCCGACGCCCTCCGACCAGCCGGTGCCGTCGGCCGCCGCCGCGAACGCCTTGCAGCGGCCGTCGGCGGCCAGCCCCTGCTGCCGGGAGAACTCGATGAACGACGTGGGCGTCGCCATCACCGCCACCCCGCCGGCCAGCGCCATCGAGCACTCGCCGCCGCGCACCGCCTGCGCCGCGAGATGCAGCGCGACCAGCGACGACGAGCACGCCGTGTCCACCGTGACGGCCGGGCCCTCCAGGCCGAGCGTGTAGGAGACACGGCCCGAGACCACGCTGCCGGCCGTGCCGATGCCGATCTGCCCCTCGATGCCCTCCGGGACGCCGCTCAGCTGCGAACCGTAGTCGTGGTACATCACACCGGCGAAGACGCCGACGGCGCTGCCGCGCAGCGACGCCGGGTCGATCCCGGCCCGCTCGAAGGTCTCCCAGGCCGTCTCCAGCAGGATCCGCTGCTGCGGGTCGGAGGCCAGCGCCTCGCGCGGCGAGATCCCGAAGAAACCGGCGTCGAAGTCGCCCGCGTCGTACAGGAACCCGCCCTCGCGGACGTAGGAGGTGCCCGTGTGCGCGGGATCCGGGTCGTACAGCTCGGCGAGGTTCCAGCCCCGGTCGTCGGGGAACGCAGAGACGGCGTCCACGCCCTCCTCGACCAGCCGCCACAACTCCTGCGGGGAGGCCACCCCGCCCGGCAGGCGGCAGCTCATCGCCACGATCGCCACCGGCTCGTCCGGGTCGGCGGCCCGGGCCGCCGCGGTGACGGCGGCGGTGGGCCCGGTGCGCAGCAGCAGCGACCGCAGGTGCCGGGCGACCGCCTCCGGCGTCGGATGGTCGAAGGCGAGGGTGGCCGGCAGCTTCAGGCCGGTGGCCTCGGTGAGCCGGTTGCGCAGCTCCACCGCCTGGACGGAGGTGAAGCCCAGCGCCTTGAAGTCGCGCCGGGAGCCGACCGCGCCCGGGCCGTCCAGCTCGGCGGTGCGCGCCGCCTCGGTGCGGACCAGCTCCAGCAGCATGCGCGTCCCGCCGTCGTCGGGCAGCGCCGCCAGGCGCTCGCGCAGGGCCGCGGCGCGGGCGTCGTCCGCGGTGCCGGCGCGCGGCGCGGTGTCCACGAGGTCGGCGAAGAGCGGGGGAACGGCGTCGCCGTGCAGCGTGGTGGTGTCCAGCTTCACCGGGAACAGCACGGTGGCGGAGGCGAACCGGGCCGCGTCGAACATGGCGAGCGCGGTGTGCGCCGGCAGCACGCCGACGCCCGCGGGCAGCTCCTCGTCCGCCGGGCGGGGGCCGGCCGGGTACCACGGGCCCCAGGCCAGGGCGGACCCGGCCAGGCCGCGGGCGGTGCGGTGCTGGGCCAGCGCCTGCACGAACGCGTCGGCGGCGGCCTGCGCCGGGTCGGCGGGCAGGCCGAGCAGGGCGTCGGCGGCGGAGAACACGACGAAGGCGACCGGCCGGGCGGCCCGGGTCAGCTCGTGCAGGTTCAGCGCGGCGTCGGCGGCAGCCCGCAGCGGACCGGCCGCCCAGGTGTCGTCCGGGTCCGGGGCGTGCACCACCGTGCCGACCGGGAACTGAGCCCGGGACAGCACCTCGGCCAGCTTCTCCCGGTCGGTGAGGTCGCAGGCGTGCAGGGCCACCGTGGCGCCCTGCGCGGCGAGTTCGGCGCGCAGCGCCTCGGCGGCCGGGTCGTCCGCGCCGTGGCCGCTGATCAGCAGCAGGTGCCGGGCGCGGTGCGCGGCCACCAGATGACGGGCCGCCGCAGCGCCCCGCGCACCGGCGACACCGGTGACGACGACCGTGCGCCGCGGGTCGACCTGCGGACGCGGCACCTCGTCCACGGCCGCCGACACCCGGGCCAGCCGGGCGCCGAGCAGGACGCCGTCGCGCACCGCGAACCGGTCTTCGGCGGTGCCGAGCGCCGCGCGCAGCGCGTCCGCCAGCGCGCCCGGCGCGGTGTCCGTGTCGGCGTCGGCGAGCACGATCCGGCCGGGACGGGCCCGGCGCAGCGCCTCCAGGTGGCCCCAGACGGCGGCGTGCGCCAGGTCCGGGGCATCCGTGTCGCCGCCGGTGGCCACCGCCCGGCGGGTGACGACGACCAGCCGCGCCGGGGCCGGCCCGGCGGCGCCGAGCCAGGTCTCGACGGCGTCCGCGACGGCACGCACGGCACCCTCCACGGTCGCGCCGCCCGGCCGCGCCGAACCGGCCGTGGCAGCGGCCACGACACGGTCCGCGGCGAGCACGGTCACCTCGGGCACGGCGGTGCCGGCGGCGACCGCGTCGGCCAGGGCGGCCGGGGTGTCGTACCCGGGGCCGCCGTAGGGCGCCGGGTCCGCGCCGAGCACCGCCCACGGGCCGGTCACGGCCGCGGCGGGGGCGGGCAGCGGCACCCAGTCGCAGCGCAGCAGCGCCTCGAACCGGCCGCCGCCCGCGGCACGCAGCCGGCCGGGGCGGGCCAGCAGCGCGTGCCGGGTGATCTTCCCGGACTGGGTACGGGGCACCCGCTCGATTTCGTACAGCTCCTCGGGCACCTTGTAGTACGCCAGGCGTTCCCGGCAGGCGGTGAAGACCCGCTCCGGGTCGATGCCCTCCGGCCCCGGCACCAGGAAGGCCACCGGCACCTCGCCGAGCACGTCGTGCGGCTTGCCGACGACCGCGCAGTCCGCGACGCCCGGCACCTCGCGCAGCACCTGCTCCACCTCGCCCGGGTGGATGTTCTCGCCGCCGCGGATGACGAGTTCCTTGATGCGGCCGGTCACGGTGAAGTACCCGGCGCCGTCCCGGCGGGCCAGGTCACCGGTGCGGTACCAGCCGTCGACCAGGGCGGCGGCGGTCTCCTCGGGCTTGTTGTGGTAGCCGGCCATCACGTTCGGGCCGCTCACCCACACCTCGCCCTCCTCGCCGGTGCCGACCTCGGCCCCCGTCTCCGGGTCGACGAGACGCACGTTCAGCCCGGGCACCGGCAGCCCGCAGGAGCCCTCGACCCGGGCGCCCGTGGGCCAGTTGATCGTGATCGAGCCGCAGGTCTCGGTCGAACCGTAGGCGTCCAGCAGCGGCGCCCCGAAGGACGCCTCGAAGGCCTGCCGCAGCGACGCCGTGGTGATCGCGCCGCCCACCAGGCACATCCGCAGCGTCGGCGCGCGGAACCCGCGTTCCCGGGCCGCCTGGACCAGATAGTGGTACATGGTCGGGACGCCGCCGAGGAACGTGGTGCCGTCCTCCTCCAGTCCCTTGAGGATCTCCTCCGCCGAGAAGCCGTCCACGATCCGCGCCGAGGCGCCGACCGCGGTCACGGCGAGCACACAGAAGATGTGCGACAGACTGTGGAACAGCGGCAGCGGCCACAGCACCCGGTCCGCGGCGCTCAGGCCCGGCACCGGCACATAGCAGGCGGCCACCGACCACAGGCAGTTGCGCTGGGTGGAGCGCACCCCCTTGGGCCTGCCGGTGGTGCCGGAGGTGTACAGGATCCACGCCACGTCGTCCAGGCCGAGGTCGTCCCGGGGCGGCTCGGCCGGCTCGGTGCCGGCCAGCCGCTCGTAGCCGACCGTGCCCGGGCCGCCCTCGGCGTCGTCGCCCACGACCACGACGCGCAGCGCGCGCCCGTCGGCCATGAGGGCGCGCACCTGGTCCAGATGGGCGGTGTCCGTGATGAGCACCCGGGCGCCGCTGTCCTGGAGCAGATAGTCCAGTTCGGCGTCGGTCGAGCGCGGATTGAGCGGCACGCCGATCGCGGCGGCGCGGACGACCGCGAGATAACTCTCCACCGTCTCCACCCGGTTGCCGAGCAGAATGGCGGCCCGGTCGCCCGGCTGGAGCCGCAGCCCGGCCAGATGCCCGGCCAGTCTGGCCGTACGCTTCTCCAATTCGGCGTAGCTGACGCTTCGCCGCCCGTCACTGAACGCCGTCTTGTTCCCGAAGGAATGCGCATGCGCCTTCAGCAGTTCGGGCAGCGGCCTTATCAGTTCGGTGCGCAGCATTACCGGTACACCCCTTGTTCGGAAAAGACATGAGTTCGCGCTCGAAAACCCAGTCTCGTCCGCCGCGAGGCCGGTGCACCCCCCAGCCCGCCCCCCTACGACCACCCTTAATCACCGAGGTTTCCGGTGCCGTGCGACCGGCCGATGGAAGCCGGATGACCGGCGCCCTACGCTCGCCTCGCGGTCCCGGACACGAAAAGGGAGAGTACCGGCCCGAAAAGGGAGAGGGGCCCGAAAGCGAGAGCGCCGGCTCGACGGGCAGCGTACCGGCCCGGAAAGCCGGTGACACCGTGACCGGAGGAAACCGCGACCGACGGAGAATCGTGAAGCCATTCCGAGGGGAACATCCGCGATGACGCGCAACTGGCTGTTCTGCAGGCCGGCGGGGCAGGCCTGGGCCGATCAGGAAGCCGCCCTGGCCCCGCGGCTGCCCGCCGGAGTACTGGAGGCACTGGCCGGGATCCGCGCCGGCGAGGGCGGCCACTGGTTCTTCCAGCCGCCGCGGGACGGCGGCCCCGGCACCGAACTGTGGATCGCCGCCGACGACGTCCACGGCCCGCTGTCCGCGCTGCTCGCCGCCGCCGAGCGCCTCGGCGGCCGGCCACCGTACCGCACGGAGCGCCTCGCCGCCGCCACCGGCGAACTGTCCACCCGATCCAGCGAACTGGCGCTCGCCCTGGCCCGGGCCGGCGGGCTCACCCAGGACGACCGGCTCGCTCTGGCCGTGCTGCACCTTCGGCACGCGGCCGGGCTCCTGCCCGAGGCCGACCGCTCGGCCTTCCTCTTCCAGTGCTGGCAGTACTGGTCCGCCCCACTGGACGCCGGGCAGCGGCTCGGCCTCGGCCGGCGCGCCACAGCCCGGGCCGGGGAGCTGATCGAGGCGTCCGGCCTGCTCGCCATGGACGCCGGGACGGCCGCCGCCTGGCAGTCCTACCTGTCCGAGCTGGGCGCCCTGGCCGCCGGTGACACCGCGGCCGAGCACCCGGGCCGCTACCTGCTGTTCGCGCACCTGCGGCTCACCCACCGGCGGCTGGGCATCCCCGCCCGGACCGAGGCGCTGGCCGCGCTGGCCGTGCGCGGCAACCCCGAGGCGGCCCTGACACCGGGCGACGCCGTGCTCCAGAGCGCGTGACCAGGCCCGGCCCCGACCACCGCACCACTCGCCGAAAGGGGGGCCACATGGCCCTGAAGTCCGCGCCGGACACCGGCGCGCGCCCGGCGGACCCCGGCCCGCGGCGCAGCGTCGCCGTGGACCTGGGGGACCGCTCGTACACCGTCCATATCGGCCCCGGCGTACGGCACCTGCTGCCCGGGATCATCGCGGAGACCGGCGCCCGCCGCGTGGTCGTCGTCTCCGCGCGGCCCGAGGAGTGGGTGCCGGACCCGGGCGTCCCGCACCGGCTGGTGCGGGCGCGGGACGGGGAGAACGACAAGAACCTCGTCACCGTCGGCGAACTGTGCCGCGCCTTCGCCGGGTTCGGGCTCACCCGGCAGGACGCGGTGGTCAGCTGCGGCGGCGGCACCACCACCGACACCGTCGGACTCGCCGCCGCCCTCTACCACCGCGGGGTGCCCGTCATCCACCTGCCCACCTCGCTGCTCGCCCAGGTGGACGCGAGCATCGGCGGCAAGACGGCGGTCAACCTGCCCGAGGGCAAGAACCTGGTCGGCACCTACTGGCAGCCCCGGGCGGTGCTGTGCGACACCGACTACCTCGGCACCCTGCCCGAGCGCGAACTGATCAACGGCTACGGCGAGTTGGCCCGCGCCGCGTTCATCGGGACCGGCGACCTGCGGCACCTGCCGCTGTACGAGCAGATCGCCGCGAGCGTCACCATGAAGGCGCGGGTGGTGACGGCCGACGAACGCGACAGCGGCCCGCGCCACCTGCTCAACTACGGCCACACCCTGGGCCACGCGCTGGAGATCGCCACCGGCTTCGCGCTGCGGCACGGCGAGGCGGTGGCGATCGGCACCGTCTTCGCGGGCCGGCTCGCCGCCGCGCTCGGCCGGATCGGCGCCGACCGCGTGGCCCGGCACCTGGAGGTGGTGTCCGGCTACGGCCTGCCCACCGCCCTGCCGCCCGGACCCACCGCGCGGGAACTGACGGACCTGATGCGGCTGGACAAGAAGGCCACCTCCGGCCTCGCCTTCGTCCTGGACGGGCCCGGCGGGCCCGAACTCGTCCAGGACGTCCCCGAGGAGGCGGTCCTGCGCACCTTGGAGGAGATGCCCCGCCGCCCCCTGTGACCCCGCCCGCGCACGGAGCCCCGCCCCGGTGGACCTCCTCCTCCGGGACGGGGCTCCCGGCGTGCCGTACGGGGGACGACGGCCGCGGGGGCCGCCTCCGCGGCGCGCCGGCGCGACCGGGTGCCGTACCCGGCGCACGGGCGTACGGCAGGACCCCGGCCCCCCGTGAGGCGGGGGCCGGGGTCCTGGGTGCGCGAGGTCACACCGCCGGTGCCGTGGACCTGCCGAGCAGGGCGAGCAGTTCCGCCGGGGCCGTGAGCACGGCGTCCGGGCCGGCCGCGAGGAGTTCCGTCTCGTCGACGTCGGCCCACACGGCGGCGACCGCGGCCACCCCCGCGCCACGCGCGCTGGTCAGGTCCGTCACCGCGTCCCCCACCATCAGGGCGTGCCCCGGCGCGGTGTCGAGCAGGGCCAGCGCGCGTTCCACGATGTCGGGGGCGGGCTTCGGCCGGGGCACCTCGTCCGAGCCGATGACCTGGTCGAACAGGTCGATCACCGCCAGCTCGGCGAGCAGCGCCCGGGCGCGCGGCCCGCTCTTGCCGGTGGCCACCGCCGTACGGACGCCCCGCGCCCGCAGCTCGCGCAGCGCCTCCACCACCCCGTCGAACAACCGCACCTGGTGGGAGAGGCGATAACTCTCGCGGACGAAGGGCTCCTCCATCTCCGGGGGCAGGCCCATGATCCGCATGATGTCGGGGAAGTACCGGCCCTGGTGCCGGTTGTACTCCTCGAACGGCGCCGGGCTGTCGCCGACGACTTCCCGGTACGCCACCGTGAACGCCTGGCGCATCACCTCGAAGCTGTCCACGAGCACGCCGTCGAGATCGAAGACGACGGCCCGGATGTCCCGCTCGCCCCAGTCGGCGAAGGTGTCGAAGGCCGCGTCGGTGTTCTGGGTCATGGCAGTCGTCCTCAGGCGAGAGTCGGGGCGGGGATCGCCCGCCCGTCCGTCGGGTGGGAGCCCGCGGCGCCGGGGTCCCGGGCCGCACGGGCGGAGTCGTACAGTCGCTCGATGAGCCGGATGGTGCGCAGCGTCTCGCCGGCCGCCCGGCCCCGGCTCGCCGGGTCGGCGAGCAGCGCGGGCAGCGCGTCGAGCTGGCGGACGTACTCGTCGCCCACCTCCTCGGGCGGGACCGGGACGGTCTCGGCCCGGCCGTCCCGCAACACGGTCAGCTCGGACGGCACCCGGTTCGGGCTGAACCCGAAGGTACAGCGCAGCGTCGCGCTGCCCGCGCTGCCGTCCACCCGGATCCGGGTGACGTCCCGCGGCTCGTGCGAGGCCCAGCTCGCGCGCAGCGACAGCGACACCCCGCCGTCGGTGACCACGAAGCCCCGGACGGTGTCCTCCACATCGCCGTCCTGGCCGGCCACGGGCGCCGTGTCCCGCCACGCGGCCCGCGCCGCCGAACTGCGCACGAAGTCGTCGGAGACGGTGGCCAGTGCCTGGTCGAACCCGGCGTCGCCGAGCAGCGGCGTGACCGTGTCCAGCAGGTGCCAGCCGAGGTCGACCAGGGCCCCGCCGCCGGACAGGCTGCGCCGGGTGAACCAGCCGCCCGCGTCCGGGATGCCCCGGGCCCGCACCCAGGACACGTCGACATGCCGGATCCGGCCGAGGCCGGCCACCAGCTCCCGCAGCGCCAGCACATCGGCGCGGTACCGGGCGGCACTGCCCGCGAGCAGCACCGCGCCGCCCGCGTTCTCCGCGACCAGGAGCCGGCGTGCCTCGTCGGAGTCGAGGCAGACCGGCTTCTCCACGAAGGCCGGGATGCCCCGGGTGAGCAGCCGGCAGGCGATGTCGGCGTGCAGATGGTTGGGCACCGCGACCACCGCGAGATCGGCGTCGGCCGGGGTCAGTTCGTCCACAGCGGACAGCAGCCGGGTGTCGGCGAGGTCCTGTACGACGGAGGCGCACGCGGCCGGGTCGGGATCGACGACGGCGCCGACCGTGAAGGCGGGGTGGGCGTGCAGCCGGGGCAGCCAGATCGACCTGGCCGCCCAGCCGAGGCCCACCACCGCCACCCGCACCGGCCGCCGTGCCCGCGGGGCGGAGGGGGAAGCGCTCATGCCGAGGCCGGGCCGGAGGCGACGGTGTCGGCGACGATCTCGGCGACCCGGTGGATCTGCTCCTCGGAGGCGAGCAGCGTGCGGTGGTGCAGCCAGATCGCGTCGTTGTTGATCGCCTCGGTGTTCGGGCAGCGGGCCGCGACCTGCTCCAGGGTCTCCGCCGGCGCGCCGGTCTCCCAGAAGCCCGCCGAGCGGTAGATCGCCCGGAACGCGATGAACGCGGGCAGCCCCGCCGCGACCAGCGCCTCCACCAGCTCGTTGCGCGCCCGCTCGGTGATGCCCGGCACCCGGAACATCGCCATGTAGTGCGGGTGCGAGGTGACCCGGGGGTCGTGCTTCTGCGGCACCACACCCGGGATCCCGGCGAGCAGCGAGGCGAGCAGCGGGGCGCGCTGCTCACGGGTGGCCAACTGCTCGGGGTAGCGGCGCAGCTGGGCGCGCAGCACCGAGGCGGAGAACTCGTTCATCCGGAAGTTGGAACCGGACGTCTGGTGCAGATACCGGCGGTCGGTGGCGGGCCGCCCGCAGGAGTGGCGCAGGAACGCCTCCTCGTACAGCTCCCGGGTCGGGAACAGTACGAGTCCGCCCTCGCCGGCCGTCATCAGCTTGCCGTTCTGGAAGCTGAAGGCGGCGACCGAGCCCAGCTCGCCGTAGCCGCGCCCCCGCCAGCGCCCGCCCTGGCCGTGCGCCGCGTCCTGGATCAGCGCGATGCCGTGGTCGGCGGCGAGCTTCTCCAGCGCGTCCATGTCCGGGAAGTGACCGGCCATGTGCACCGGCATGATGGCGCGGGTGCGCTCGGTGATCGCGGCCTCGGTGGCGGCCACGTCCAGGCAGTACGTCTCCGGGTCGACGTCGACCGGGACGGCGACGGCGCCGAGGCGCTGCGCCGCCTGCGAGGACGAGATGAAGGTGAACGCCGGCACGATCACCTCGGCGCCCGGTCCGATGCCGAGCACCTGCAGGGCCAGCTCCAGGGCGTGGGTGCCGTTGGTGACCGCGAGGGCGTACTCGGCACCGTGGAACTCGGCGAACTCCCGCTCGAACGACTCGACTTCACTGCCGCCCATACGCCACCACTGGCCCTGCTCCAGCGCCCTGATCAGTCCTTCGCGCTCTTCGTCCCCGTACTGGGGCCACACGGGGAGGTCGAGCGGCTTTCGGTCAGACATGCGCAACCATTCCTTTGCGAGGGGGTCGACGATTTCCGGCCCGGGAATGCGTCCGGGGCCCGGCGGTGTCACGAGGAATATCGGCGGGATATTCTGCACCGCCGCTAGCACGCTACCCCAGGGAAGGCGAGGCTTCCCATCCCCTACGCGCCCCCCAGAACCGCCCCAGTCATTCCGTCCCGACCCCCTTGTGCTTTCCCGGGAAAGAAATCCGGTGCTACAAATCTCCGCATCCTCCCTTGGACACAGAGACAGAAAGGCGGGGAACGTGACCGCGATACTCCTGCTGAACGGTCCCAACCTGGGCATCCTCGGCCGGCGCGAACCCGAGATCTACGGCACGGAAACGCTGTTCGACATCGAGCGGGCCATCGAGAAGGAGATCGCCGAACGCGGCTGGGACGTCGTGTCGGTGCAGCGCGACTCCGAGGGCGAGCTGATCCGGGCCGTCCAGGAGCACTACTACACGGCCGGCGCCATCGTGAACCCCGGCGCCCTCATGATCAACGGGTGGGGGCTGCGGGACGCCCTGGCCAACTACCCGAGGCCCTGGGTCGAAGTGCACCTGTCCAACGTCTGGGCCCGCGAGCAGTTCCGGCACGAGTCGGTCATCGCGCCGCTCGCCGACGGCGTGATCGTCGGCATGGGCGCCCTCGGCTATCGGCTCGCCGCCCGCGCCTTGCTCCAGCTGTCGTCCCCGGCGGACCGGTGAACCTCCCCGGCGACGGGCGCACCCGCGGAAGGACAGGTGAACCGACGTGAGCCCGACCACCGTCGACCACGAGCGGTGGATCCGGCGCTACCACCCGGCGCCCGGCGCCGCGGTCCGGCTCGTCGCCCTGCCGCACGCCGGCGGGGCCGCCACCTGGTACCGGCCGTTCTCCGCGGCCCTCAGCCCGGACATCGAAGTGCTGTCGGTGCAGTACCCGGGCCGCCAGGACCGCCGGCGCGAGGAGCTGATCACCGACATCCGCCGCCTCGCGGACGCGGTCACCGAGGCCCTGCTGCCGTACACCGACGACCGCCCGTTCGCCGTCTTCGGCCACAGCATGGGGGCCACGGTGGGCTTCGAGGTCGTACGGCGCCTGGAGGCGCGGGGCCGGCGGCCGCTGCGGTTCTTCGCCTCGGGCCGGCCCGCCCCCTCGCTCGACCCCGGCCACCGGGTCCACCGGCTGGACGACGCGGGCGTCCTCGCCGAACTGCGCACGCTCAGCGGCACCGACCCGCTGCTGTTCGAGGACGAGGAGTTGCGGCGGCTGCTGCTGCCGGTGATCCGCGGCGACTACCGCGCGGTCGAGACCTACCGCGGCGAACCCGGCGCCACCGTCGACTGCCCGGTGACGGTGCTGGCCGGCGACCGCGACCCCCGGGTCCCCGTCGCAGGCGCCGCGGCCTGGTCCCGGCACGCGCCGGCCGGCGCCGACCTGCACGTCTTCGACGGCGGCCACTTCTTCCCCGCCGACCACCGGGACGCGGTCGCCGCCCTGGTGCGCGACACGCTGTGCCCCCGGCCCTGAGCCGTCCCGCTCACCGGCCTCCCGGCGCGCCGCCCGGCCCGGCCTCCGGCGGGACGGGGCCCGGCGGGCTGCCGGCGGCGGTGGCCACGGCCGCCACGGACTCCAGCAGCACGGCCCGCAGCGGGCCCAGCGGGTCGTCCGGCGGCAACGGGCCCGCCGGGTCGCCCGGCGTTTCGCACCGGGCACCGGCGAACACCCGCAGCGCGGTGACACCGGCCGGCCCGGCGCCGTCGAGAACATCCGGGAAATTCGACTCCATTACCCCTCCGTCTTTCCGGTCCGATGCCGCGCGGCCGGAGCAATCCGTACGCCGAACCTATCCGCTGCCCTTACGGGAAATTCCCCGGACCACCCCCCTGATCCGCCCCGGAAAAACACCGCCGGGGTTTTCCAAGAGAAGGGACGCCATGACACACCTCGGAATAGATATCGGCGGCACGAAGGTCGCCCTGCGGCTGCGCGCCGCCTCCGGCGAGCACACCGAATCCGTCTTCCGCTGGCCCGGGGCGCGCACCGTCGAGGCCGACCTGGCCGCGCTCGCCGAGCACACCCGGGCCCTGGCGGGCGCCGGGCCCGGGGCGGTGGAGGCGGTCGGGGTGGCGCTGCCCGCGACCCTCGACGCGGACGGCCGGGTCGCGGTGTGGCCGGGACGCCCGTTCTGGCAAGGGGTGCGGCTGCGCGAGGAGCTGGCCGGCCTGCTGCCCGGCAGCGAGGTCCTCTGCGCCGACGACGGCGATCTGGCCGCGCTCGCCGAGGCGGACGCCGCGGGCTGCCGGGACCTGGTCTACCTCGGCGTCGGCACGGGCATCGGCGGCGGCATCGTCCTGGACGGCCGGCTCGTGCCCGGCACCCGGCACGGCTCCTGCGAGGTGGGGCATGTGATCGTGGACCGGGCGGGGGAGCGGTGCGACTGCGGGCGGCGCGGCTGCGTCCAGGCGATCGCCTCCGGACCGGCCACCCTGCGCCGCGCCGCCCGGCTGCGCGGCGGCCCGGTGGAATACACCGAGCTGCGCGACGCGTTCGCGGCCGGCCGGGGGTGGGCCGTGACCGCGCTGGACGTGAGCGCCGCGGCGCTGGCCGCGGCGGCGGTGTCCCTGGCCGAACTGGTCCATCCCCGGCGGGTGGTGATCGGCGGCGGCTTCGCGGCGGGCATCCCCGGCTACCTCCCCGCGCTCCGGGCCCACGCCGGCCGCCTGGCCCGCCCCGGCACCCCCGCCCCCGCCCTCCATCCCGCCCGCCTCGGCGCCCTGTCCTCCCTGCACGGCGCCCTCCTCCTGGCCGGGAGCACGGACAGCACACCGGCACGAACACGGGTATGACGGGCCGCGGTTCCCGCCCTCGGGCCGGAGTGCCGGGCTACGTCACCGGCCCCGGGCGCATCCGTGCGGCCCGGGGCACATCCGGGCGGGGCGCCGTGCTCCGGGCCCGTGCCCGGGGCGCGGACCGGCCGCCCGCATCCGGGAGGGATTCGACAGGGGGACCAGCCATGCCGGGCCCGGAGGCCAGCGGTCCTCTTGCAGGACCGCGGAAAACATAACGGGGGCCCGCGCCCGCGCACGGTCCCGCGCCCGCGGGGGGTGTCTCGCCCGCGAGGGGTCCCGCGCCCCGTTCCCGTGACGGCGCGCACCCCCTGCCCGCCCCCGCCGTGCGGACGGGGGCTCGCGTCCCGCTCCCCAGGGGCGCGTGCCTGCCCGCCCGGCCCGCGCGCTGCCCGCCCGGTGCGGCCTGTCCGCGCGTGCCGGGCGAGTCGGCCCCGGCGTCCCGGCGTTACGCCGCGCTTCCGGACGCGCCGGTTTCGACGGCCAGGCCGGCCGGCAGGTCCTTGCGGCGCTTGATGCCGAGCTTGCGATAGGTGCGGGTCAGGTGCTGCTCCACGGTGCTCGGGGTGACGTAGAGCTTGAGGGCGATCTCGCGGTTGGTGTAACCGCGCACGGCGAGCGCGGCCACCCGGCGCTCCGCGTCGGTCAGCCCGGCCCCGAGGCCGCACTCCCTGACCGGCGGCTCGCCCCCCAGCTCCTCGGGGGCGGACAGCAGTTCCTCGCACAGCGGCTCCGCCCCGCACAGCCGCGCCATGTGCCGCGCCCGGCGGAACAGCATCCGCGCCCGCCGGTTGTCGCCCGCCTCGTACTGCGCCCGGCTCAGGTCGGCGAGGACGCGCGCCTGCTCGTACTGGTCCCCGCACTCCTCGAACAGGTCCAGCGCCTCGTTCAGCAGCTGCGGCATGCGCTTGACGGGGCTCGCCGCCGCCATCATGCGCAGCGCCAGCCCGCGGGTGTGCGGCCGGGCCGCGTCCGGCCGCCCCAGCTGGTCGTAGGCGAGCTTCTTCGCCTGGTCGGTGTTGCCCAGCCGCAGCCAGGCCTCGGCCGCCCCGGTGCGCCAGGCGGGCAGCCCCGGCCCGTCCAGCCCCCAGGCCCGCATCCGCTCGCCGCAGGCCAGGAAGTCGGCGAGCGCGGCGTGGCCGTGCCCGGTGGCGAGCCGGCAGTGACCGCGGGCGTACAGGTACGTCACGCCGTAGCGGCTGTCGAGCATCGCGTCCGGCACCGACTGGGTCAGCTGCCGTGCCACCTCCTCGAAGTCCCCGGTGCGGGCCGCCGCGAGGAGCAGGGCACCGAGCGGCAGCCCGACCGCCGTGCCCCAGGACTTCGCGGGCAGCAGGACGAACGCCAGCCGGGCCTGCTCCAGCGCGGTGCCCAGCTCGCCGAGGCGCAGCGCGGCCTCCGCCCGGGCCGCCGCCACGAAGGCACGGGTCGTCACCGGCAGCAGGTGCGCGTCCCCGGCGAGAAGGCGCACGCACCAGGCGAGGGTGTCGGCGGGCCGGTCGGCCGCGGTGAGCACGGTCAGCGCGGTCAGCGCCGCCTCCGCACCCCACTCGCTCGTCCGGGCGCGCGGCAGGTCCCCGAGGACCTGCTCGGCGAGGTCGGCCACCCGGTCCGGCCGGCCCCGGGTCAGGGCGTCCGACAGCACCCCGGTGACCTGCGGCAGCGGCCCCGAACGGGACGGCCCGCCGAGCAAGGGGGCCGTAGCGGCGGTCGCCTGCGGCCGGTTCTCCCTCGCCAGCCCCGGGTGGTTCCAGGCCAGCCAGTGCTCCAGGTCGAGCAGGTCGGTGTGGTGCCCGGGGTGCGGGGCACGGGCGGTGGCGCGCAGCCGGTGCAGCACCCGGGCGGCCTCCTCGCCCCGGCCGTGCCACAGCAGCCGGTGCACCAGCGCGACCCGCTCGGCCGAATCGAGCCGGCCGGCCGCGGCGGCGGCGCCGAGCGCGCTCAGGTGCCGGGCCGCCCGGGACGGGTTGTCCAGCCACTCGGCGTGCAGCAGCCGGGCCAGGACCGCCGTGCGGACCGTCTCGTCCGGGCAGTCGCGATGGGCGAGTTCGAGGCAGGCGACGGCGGTGGAACGCCGGTCGGAGACGAGGGCCCGCTCGGCCGCCTCGCGCAGCGCCTGGACGGCCCAGTCACCGGGCGCCGACTGGGTCTCGACCAGATGGGCGGCCACCCGGGTGACCGGCGCCCCGCGCTGGTGCAGCATCCCGGCCGCGGCCAGGTGCAGCCGGTCCCGTTCGGTGCGACTGAGGGCCTCCAGTACGGCGAGCCGCGCGACCGGGGCGCGGAACTGGCCGTCCGCCAGCAGCCCGGACCCGTTCAGCGTGCTCAGCACCCGCCCCGCCTCCGCCTCGGACACCCCGGCCAGCTCGGCGAGTTCGGCCGGGCCGCGCTCGGGTCCGAGGACGGCGAGCGCCCGGACCACCGCGAGGGTGACCCGGTCGCCGCGCTCCAGCTGCCCGGCGAACGCGGCGCCGTAACCCTGCGGGCTGATGCCGCCGGTGGCGGCGACATCGTCCAGGAGGCTGCTGAGCAGCAGGGTGTTTCCGCCGGTCAGCCGGTGGAAGTCGGCGGCCAGCGGCTCGGCCCGCTCGGCGCCCAGGCGGGCCACGGCCAGCTCCCGCACCCCGGCCGGCCCGAGTGGTTCCACGGCCAGCCGGGTCACCTCCGGGCGGCGCTGCAACTCGCACCGGAACAGGGGGAGTTCAACCGAGGACGAGGTGTCGTCGGTGAGGACGACACACACCGGCAGCGATCCGATGCGGCGGATCAGGTGCAGCAGGCAGTGCAGGCTCGCCGGGTCGGCGTGATGCACGTCGTCCACGGCGACCAGCAGCGGTGCCCGGCCGGCGAGTTCGAGCAGGATGCGGCAGAGCCGGTCGAAGACGCGCACCGCCGCCGTGCCGGGGAACTCGTCCGCCGTGCCGGTCCCGGCGGCCTGTTCGAGCAGCTCGTCCGCCTCCCGGCTCGGCGGGCCGGGCAGCGGGGCACCGCGCAGCAACTGCGCGACGATCCCGAGCGGCAGCGCCCGCTCCGGCCGTGCCCCGGCCGCGCGCAGCACCTGGAAGCCGAGTTTCCCGGCGCGGCCGACGGCGTGGCCGAGCAGCTCGGTCTTGCCGTTGGGGCCCGTGCCGTGCAGGACGGCCACCCGGCCCCGGCCGCTCGCCGCCTCGGACGTCAGCCCGTCGAGCGACCGGATGTGCTGATGTCTTTCTGCCAGTCCCAACGCCTATCCCCCTTGACTGGTGCCCGCGCCCCGCGCGAGCCGATCTTCAGGAAGCGGACCGAACGCTAGCCCCGGCCGGGTAACCGGACCGCTCATCGGGCGCCACCCGCCGGGCACCGCGCAAGGCGCCCGGAACCGGCCGGTAATCGGCCGGGAACCAGGGCGTCTTGGGCGCCCCCACGGTGCCGCGCGGCTGGCTACAGTGCGATCAGGCCATCGATGCCGGCCTTGATCCGCTCCTGTGTCAGACCATGCTGTGCCGTGAGGTGCCCGAACAGACTCGGCGTGAACGGCGCCAGCAGCAGGTGTGCCAGGACGGTCGAGTCCGCGTCGGGTCTCACCTGGCGCAGCAGCATGGAGACATGCGTGTGCATGGTGAGGTAGGCGCCGCTCTCGTAGCGGGCCTTCGGTGAGGCGGCCTCCGCCGCGCCGAGGACCGTCATCTGCTCCACGACCCGGTCGGCGACCGCGTGCAGGAATGCACGCAGGCGTTCGGCCGGCGGGGCGCCGGGGCCGAGCGGGGGCGGGCCGGTCATGAAGGCTTCCTGGAAGCGCTGCTCGCCGTCGTCGAGCAGGGCGAACAGAAGCCGGCCGACGTCACCGAAGCGTCGGTAGACGGTGCCGACACCCATGCCGGCGGCGTGTGCCACCGCGTTCATGGTGACGGCTTCCGGGCCCCGTTCCGCGATCAGTCCGGCCGCGGCGTCGAGGATCTTCCGCCGGTTGCGTGCGGCGTCCGCGCGCTCCGGCGGGGTCTGGCCGAGGACGGGGAGTTCGGTGGTCATGGTCCGAGGTTAGCGGATACGTATCCGGTTCTTGCCTCGAACCGCTTGTAAACCGGATTCTTATCCGGTTAACTCGAAAGCGCGAAGCGGATCAGTATCCGGTTCGTGGTCGTCGTCTTATGTTCACTGTCTGGGAAGGGGCTCTCACCATGAGTGCCAAGGTCGCGGTCATCTACTACTCGTCCACGGGCAACGTCCATCAGCTCGCCAAGGCGGTGGCCGAGGGCGCGGAGAAGGCCGGCGCCGAGGTCCGGCTGCGCCGGGTCGCCGAACTGGCCCCGGACGCCGCCATCGACGCCAACCCGGCGTGGCGGCAGCACCTGGAGGCCACCCGGGACATCGAGGTCGCCACGCTCGACGACCTGTCCTGGGCCGACGCCTACGCGCTGGGTTCGCCCACCCGCTTCGGCAACGTCGCCGCGCAGCTGAAGCAGTTCATCGACACCACCGGCGGCCTGTGGCAGCAGGGTGTCATGGCCGACAAGCCGGCCACCGGCTTCACCAGCGCCTACAACCGCCACGGCGGCAACGAGTCGACGACCCTCGCCCTTTACAACACGTTCCACCACTGGGGCTCGGTCATCGTCTCCCCGGGCTTCACCGACCCGGTCGTCTACCCGGCGGGCGGCAACCCGTACGGCACCACCCACCACGGTGGTGAGGCGCCCTCCGAGGAGACCCTGGCCGCCGCCCGCTACCAGGGCGAGCGTCTGGCGACCATCACGGCCCGCCTGCTCGCCGGCACCAAGTGAGGCCCTGAGCCTCCCCCCACGTCCGCCGGCCGCGCGGGCGCACGCAGGGTTCCTCCCCCGCCCCCTGCGTCGCCCGCCGGCCGGCGGCCGCCGTTTTCCCCCACGCCCCGAGCCGGGCGCCACGGCCGAGCGCTACGCGCCGTACGCCGATCTCACCGGCGACGCGTCACCGCCCCGGTGGTCCGCCGTTCTCGAACACCGGCGCCGTCGACCGTCTCATCGCCGCCCGGGGCGGGCTCGACGGCCCGCCCGCCAGGCACCGCGCGGGGCGCCGCGGGTGCGCGCCGTACGCCGGTCCCGGCGACCGCGTGACACCCCTCTCGGTGTTCCGCCGCCCCCGAACACCCGCCGTCGGCTGCCGCCCGCCACCCGGCGCCGTCCGCCGGAGCCCGTGCCGTGCGGTACGCGCCATCCGCCGGTCCCGGCGGGCCGCCGCCCGCGAACACTGGCGCTCTTCGGCCGCGCCGCCCCGATCCGGTTCCGGCAGCCCGTCCCGCCGGGCCCCGCGAGGGGTGGGTACGTGCCGTGAGCCGGTCGCCGCCCGGGTCCGGCTCAGAAGGCCGGCCCGCCAGCCCCGCGCGGGGTGCTACGCGCCGTACGTCGATCCCGCCGGCCCACGGGTCACCGGTCCCGCTGGGTCACCGCCCCCGGACACCGGTGCCGTCG
>NZ_JBVHXT010000003.1:150629-306731 GCF_055569255.1 Streptomyces sp. NPDC029296 | reverse complement strand
CGTCGTCCGCCGGGCCGCTGGCTGGGTCCGGTTCCTGTGTCTTGTCCGCCGGGCCCCGCAGGGGTGCTACGCGCCGTACGTCGATCCCGTCGGCCCACGGGTCACCGGTCCCGCTGGGTCACCGCCCCCGGACACCGGTGCCGTCGTCCGCCGGGCCGCTGGCTGGGTCCGGTTCCTGTGTCTTGTCCGCCGGGCCCCGCAGGGGTGCTACGCGCCGTACGTCGATCCCGTCGGCCCACGCGTCAGCGGTCCCGCTGGGTCACCGCCCCCGAGCACCGGTGCCGTCGTCCGCCGGGCCGCTGGCTGGGTCCGGTTCCTGCGTCTTGTCCGCCGGGCCCCGCAGGGGTGCTACGCGCCGTACGTCGATCCCGCCGGCCCACGCGTCACCGGTCCCGCTGGGTCACCGCCCCCGAGCACCGGTGCCGTCGTCCGCCGGGCCGCTGGCTGGGTCCGGTTCCTGTGTCTTGTCCGCCGGGCCCCGCAGGGGGTGGCGCGCGTCGTACGCCGGTCCCGGCGGTCCGTGTGAGGCCGGCCCCGGCGAGCCGCGCCCCCGAACTCCCGCACCGAAGGGGAGTACACCGCCGCCGCACGACACCTCGGGCGGCGGCGGGGTGGCGGGAAGCGACCCGGTCGCACGGCGGCGCCGGGGACGCGAAGGCCATTGCGGAACACCGGTGTTCGCCTACGGCAACATCGCGGCACCCGACACCGAGGCAGCCTCCGGGACCGGACCGGCGGTCAAGGACGCTCCGTGCCGTCGCCGGACACGCGAGCCGGCGCCGGCTTCCGCGTGCCGCCGTCACCCACCCCGCCCCCGGCCCCGCCCGCGTCCTGCGCGCCCGGCCACCTCGCCCGGCCCCCCATCGACACCCCACCCCCGCCCCACCCCGGGTCAATCACCCCCGCAGACAAGCGCGTTACCAGCCGGTGGCAGTGGGGAGAGTCCGCCGTTCCCGGCCTCTGTTTGCATGATCGAAGCGGTTGGCCGGTCGTCACGGTCCCCAGCCGCCTGATCATCTGACGCCGTGCAGGGGGAGGATCGATGACCGTCGGCAGTGGGGGACACCCGCCGTTCTGCGTACTGCTCGGGCCCGACTACGCGGGCAAGTCCTCGGCGCTGGACCGGCTCGGCCGGAACGCGCCCGGATGGCGGGTGCTGTCGCTCGACGACGCGTTCCTCGGCCCGGAGCACGCGCTGATCGGCCGGCTGCGGCGGCACGCCCTGCGGGACGTCGCGGCCCACCCCGCCGCCTGGTCCCCGGAGTTCTTCGCCACCCTGGTCCAGACCGGGGTCGTCCACCTGCGCGACCAGTTGTGCCAGGGCGACCCGGACACCCCGGTGATCGTGGACTCGTACTACTACAAGCTGCTCGCCAAGTGCCGGCTCGCCGGCGCGCCGGACGGCCCGCCGCTCACCTGGTGGCGCACCTTCCCCCGGCCCCGCCGGATCCTCTACCTCGACGTACGCCCCGAGACGGCCTGGCGGCGGGCCCGGTACGGCGCCGCCCTGAACCTCCTGGAGCACTACGGACCACGGCCGGACCGGGACGGCTTCCGCCGCTACCAGCGCGACCTGGCCAAGCTCCTGCACGACGAGATCCGGCACCTGCCCGTGACCGTGCTGCCCGAACGCGACCGCCCCGAGGACACCGTGGCGGAGATACGAGAGGTGCTCACCCGTGAGTTCCGCTGAATCCGCCCCCGCCGTCCCGGACTGGACCGACCCCGGCCGCCTGCGCCGCTACCGCGACCGCGTGCTCGGCGAACGCCGCCGCCTGCGCGCCGCCTTCGCCGGCCCCGAGGCCGAGCAGCGCCGCGTCCTCGCCGACCTGCTGGAGTTCAACTCCCGCACCGAGTTCGGCAGACGGCACGGCTTCGACCGCGTCCGCACCCTCGACGACTACCGTGAGGCCGTCCCCCTCCAGACGTACGACGACCTCGCCCCGTACATCGAACGCGCCGCCGCCGGCGAACCGGACGTGCTGACCGCCGACCGGCCCGCCCTCTTCTTCACCAGCAGCGGCAGCACCGGCGCGCACAAGAAGATCCCGGTCACGCCCCGCTTCATGCGCACCACCTTCTTCCCCTTCTACTACGCCGCCTGGGCACCCCTGATCGAACACTTCCCGGACGTCCTCGCCCACCCGGCCGCCGTCCTCAACCTCAAGCACGATCCGGTCTCCGCCCCGCCCACCACCGCCTCCGGCCGCCCCCATGTCGGCGCCAGCCAGGCCGACTTCGGCCGCTTCTTCGGCGAGCCGCTGTCGGCCGAGCCTGGCACCGGCGCACCCTGGGCGATGCTGCCGGTGCCGGTCGCGGCCGGCGCACACACCGAGAAGATGTACCTGCGGCTGCGGCTGGCCGTGGAGCACGACGTGCGCTGCGTCATCGGGATCAACCCCGCGATGGTGGCGGCCCTGCCGTACCAACTGCGCCTGTGGTGGCCGAGGATCGTCAAGGAGGTCCGCGACGGCACCCTCGGCGGGTCGCCGTACGGCTCGCCGAACCCGGAGCGCGCCGCCGGACTGGAGCGGATCGCCGCCCGCCACGACACGATCCGCCCGGCCCACGTCTGGCCCCGGATGCGCGCCCTGTTCTGCTGGACCACCGCCGCCGCCGCGCTGTACCTGCCCCGGCTGCGCGAGGAGTACGGCGTCCACGTCACCGCGCTGCCCGCCCCGGTCGCCGCGTCCGAGGGCCCGGTCGGCGTCGCCCTGGACCGGCATCCCACCGCCGGCAGCCTCGTGGTGACCGCCTCGGTGTACGAGTTCCTCGACGCGGACGAGGACCCGGCCCCCGACTCCGTCACCCTGCGCCCGCACGAGCTGGAGCCGGGCCGCGACTACCACGTGGTCTTCAGCCACGTCGGCGGCCTGTACCGGTACGCCGTCGGCGATGTCGTACGGGTCGTCGACCACCTCGACGGCGTCCCCCGCCTGGAGTACGCCGGGCGTGCCGGCCGCTCGGACCACGCCGGGGAACGCCTCAGGGACGCCCAGGTGATCCGCTCGCTGGACGCCGCCCTGCGCGCCACCGGCCTCGAACTGCGCGGCGCAGCCTGCCGGGTGACCGCGTCCGGGGCGGGACCCGCCGGCTACGAGTTCGCCGTCGCGCCGCTCACCCCGGTCACCCCGGAGGAGTCGCGCCGTTTCACCGGGCTGCTCGACCAGGCCCTCGCCCGCGAGTCCGCCGGCTACCGCGCGGCCCGCGCCCGCGGCCTGCTCGCCGCCCCGGCCCTGCACCCGCTGGACCGGGACGCCTTCCAGCGCGACTGGCAGGCCCGGGTCGACGGCGGCACCCGGCCCACCCAGGTCAAGGACCGGATCTTCCGCCAGGACCCGGAGCAGTGGGCCTCGCTGACCGGCCGCGCGCCCGCCCGGCACCCCGCCACCACCAAGGAAGAGGCACTCTCATGACGACCCAGCTGGACGCCGTGGAACGGACCGCGCTGCTGACCGCCGCCCTGCGGGCCGCCGAGACCCGGCGCCCGGACCGGCTGTACGAGGACCCGTACGCCGAGCGGCTCGCCGGCGAGATCGGGCCGGACCTGCTCGCCGAGGTACGGGCGGCCACCTTCCCGCCCGGACGCGAGCGCACCCTGCCCAGCACCCCCGACTACAACGCGATCCGCACCCGGTTCTTCGACGACTTCCTCCAGGAGGCCGTCCGGGACCCGGACACCACCCAGATCGTGCTGGCCCCCGCCGGCATGGACTCCCGGGCCTACCGCCTCGACTGGCCGGACCGCGTGCGCTGGTTCGAGGCGGACCGGCCGGCCGTCCTCGCCCACAAGGACGCGTGCCTCGCCGGCGCCGAGCCCCGGGTCCGCCACCACAAGGTGGCCGTCGACCTCACCGACGACGACTGGCCCGACCGGCTGTGCGAGGCCGGCTACGACCCCGCCGTCCCCTCCACCTGGCTCCTGGAAGGGCTCCTCTACTACATCCCCGAACCCGACGCCCACCGCATCCTGGAGCAGGTCGCCGCGCTCTGTGCCCCGGGCAGCCGGATCGCCGCCGACATCGTCAACGCCGCCGCGCTCACCCTGCCCGGCATGCGCGGCCTGCTCGACGTGTTCGCCGGCTGGGGCTGCCCCTGGCTGTTCGGCAGCGACGAACCCGAGGCGCTCTTCGACGCCTACGGCTTCACCGTGCGCGCCGCCCAGCCCGGCGAGGAGGACGCCGACTACGGCCGCTGGCCCGACCCCGTGCCGCCGCGCTCCGCACGCGAGGTACGGCGGGTGTTCTTCGTGCACGGCAGGCGGCGCTGACATGCCGACCGCAGTCGTCGCCGGAGGCGGGGTCGCCGGACTGGCCGCCGCCCTCGCGCTCAGCCGCCTCGGCCTGACCGTCCTGGTCCTCGACGGCGCCCCCGCCCCGCCCGAAGGCCCCCTCGGCGAGGCGGTGGAGCGCTGGCAGCACCGGCCCACCGTGCCGCAGGCCCACCACTCGCACACCCTGACCTCGCTCGGCGTACGCGTGCTGCGCACCCACGCCCCCGACATCCTGGCCGGGGCGCGGGCGGCGGGCGCCCCGCTGCTCCGCCTCACCGACGCCCTGCCCGCCGCCGACCGCGCGCCCCGGCCGGGCGACGACGACCTGGTGGGCCTCGGCTGCCGCCGCCCCACCCTGGAACTCCTGCTGTACCGCACGGTCCGCGACCTGCCCGGCGTCACCGTCCGGCACCGCACCACCGTCGGCGGCCTGGAACTGGACCGCGCCGCATCCCGCGTCCGCGGCGTCGTCACCACCGACGGCGAGCGCGTCCCGGCCGACCTCGTCCTGGACGCCACGGGCCGCCGCGCCCGGTCCCGCGTCTGGCTGGAGCAGGCCGGCGTCCCGGTCGCCGCGGACCTCACCAGCCCCTCCGGGCTGGCCGGCCACACCCGGTTCTACCGGCTGCGCACCGCCGTCCGGCCGGGCCCGCTGAACCGGGGCAACGCGGCCGGCGACATCTTCGCCCACTACGCCGGCGTCCTCCACCCCGGCGACCACGGCACCTTCTCCATCGCCCTCGGCACGCTCCCCGGCGACCGCGCCCTGGACGCCCTGCGCACCCCGGCCGGGTTCACCGCCGCCGCCCGCGTCACCCCGGGCCTCGCCCCCTGGCTGGACGCCGCCGTGAGCACGCCTGCCTCCCCGGTCCGGTCGATCACCATGCCGGCCAACGTGCTGCGCGGCGTGGCCGGACCCCTCCAGCGGCCGGTGGCGGGCCTGTTCTCCGTCGGGGACGCGGCCTGCGTCACCAACCCGCTGTTCGGGCGGGGCATGTCCCTCGCCCTCGACCACGCCTTCCGCCTCGCCGCCCTGCTCGCCCGCATGCCCGACATCACCGTGGAGCAGCACCGGGCCGCCGCCGCGCTGACCGACGGGCTGTTCAGGCCCTGGTACGAGCACGCCACCGCCGCCGACCGGGCCCGCGTCACCCGCTGGCGGGCCGCCGTGGAAGGCGTCGAACCCCCCGCCGCCCCCGCCACGGCCGAGCGGATCGCCGCCGCGGCCCGCACCGACGGCGCCGTGTGGCGGGCGCTGACCCGCATGCTGATGTCCCTCACCCCGCCCGCCGACCTGTACGGCGACCCCGCTCTCCTGGAACGGGCCCGCCGGGCCCCGGCCGCCCCGCCTCCCTCCGGCCCGGACCGCGCCGGCCTCGTGCGCTGCGTGGCGGCGGCGGAAGGAGCCCCCGTATGACCGCCCTCACCACCGCACCGGCGGCCCCCTGGGCGCCGCCGGACACCACCCGCCGGGTGCTGCTCGCCCCCATCACCATCACCCCGTCCAAACCGCTCACCCCGAGCCACCTCAAGGGCCTGCTGTGGACGGACGTGATGTACCGGGCCACCCGCGCCCTGGCCGACGTCACCTACCGGTACAGCCACACCGCCTACCACCCCACCGAACAGACCCTCGGTTTCTGGGAGTTCCTCGACCGCACCGAGGGCGACACCGACTACGACGACCTCACCGAGGAGGACATCGGCACCCTGTACGTGGCCTTCCGCGCCGCCCCGCGCCCCGACGCCCGGCACCTGCGGCCGTACGCCGAAGCGGTCGAACACGGCTGGGTGCACCCGGCGAGCACCCGCGTTTTGTCCCTGTGGAGCGGGCACTACGCCCGCCTCGGTCTGCACGACCCCGGGCTGCTCGAACACCAGCCGCCCGGCCTCGGCCTGCAGGGCGCGCTCGACCGGCTCGCCGCCCTCGGCATGTGCCTGGACCAGCGCGCCGTGGGCGGCCCGGTCTTCCTGGACCTCACCCGCCACGGGCTGCCGCTGCGCCGCCTGGTCACCGCCGACGGCCACCCCAACTACCTGGCCTGCGCCCTGCGCGACCTGCTCCCGCTCGCCCCCGCCTACGACGAGATCGTGCTCCTCTACGACACCGAACTCGACGCCGACCACCGGCTGCTGGCGCGCGTCCTGACCGAACTGGGGCCCGGCGTCAGGCGGGTTCCCGTCGGCCGGGTGCCCGTCGACGGCACCGTCCGCTCCGCCCGGCACGGCGGCTGGCGGGACGTGCACGCCGGCGCGCTGCTCGCCGCCACCGCCGACGAGGACCCGGCCGTCGTACGCCTCGGCCTGCGGCTGTACTTCATCGCCGTCCTCGGGCCCGGACAGGGTGAGTCGTTCCGGCCCGACCTGCTCGCCCAGAGCCTGAAACGGGCCGGACGCCTCCTGGCGGCGGCCGGGCGGGAGCGGACCGAGCCGCTGCCCGCCCGCCTCGCCCGGCACCGCAAGGACCACCTCCACGTCGACCCCTACCGGCTCACCTCCGGACTGCTCGGCAGACGCCGGGCCGCCCCCGGACTCGACCTCCTGACCTCGGTGTACCTATGACCCCGACCCAGCGGCTGCTGCACGAGCACACCGCCGCCCGCATCCGGGCGGCCCGTCCCGGCCTGGCCGCCCGGTACGACCTCGCCGCCCACGACGGTCTCCTCGCCGCCCACCGGCACCTCGCCGAGGAGGACGGCCGGACCCTGGCCGCCGTCGTGGTCCGGGACGTCGACCTGGCCCGCTGGGCGCGGGACACCTGCGCCTTCGTCCTCGCCCTGCCGCCCGGACCGGCGGCCGACTGGCGGGCCGCCTTCACCCGCACCGTGTTCCTCGCGGGCAACCCCGACCACCTGCGCGACCGGTTCTCCTTCGCGCACCGCGCCGCCGACGGCTCCGCGGCCTGGACCGCGCCCGGACCCGCCGCCGGCAGCGCGACCCTGCGCAGGCTGCTGAAGCTGTTCGACGCCCCGGACGAGGTGCCGTCCGGCCCCGCCCGGACCGTCACCGTCCCCGGTGGCCCGCCACCGGGACGCGCCCCCGCCGCGCACGGCCTGTACCTCGCCACCGCCGGCTGCGCGGTCGCCGAGGCCCTGGTCCACCTCAACCACGTCCTCGCCGAAGCCGTCCTCGACGGCCTCGTCGGCCCCGGCGACCGGATCACCCTGCACCGCGTGCCGCGCCTGACCGCCCTGCCCGGACCCCTCACCCGGGTGCGCGCCGTCCCCGACCCCTGGCTGCCCGGCCGGCTCCGGGCCGCCGCCGCCCTGTCCGCACACCACTGACCGAGGAAGCCCGCCATGCCCGAAGCAGCCCCGACCGTCCTCGACAGCCGGCTCGTCCGGCTCGGCTACCACGGCTCCGCCTCCGTGGCGTCCGACATCATCCGGCTCGCCGGCCGCGACGAGACCGGTGTCCACTTGAGCGAGTACGACATCGCCGACCCGTTCCGGGCCGTGCGCGCCGGCCGGCAGGACGTGATCATCGCCAAGTTCGCCGTCCGGGAACCCGATCTGGCCACCACCCGCACCCTCGCCCGGGACGCCCGCGCCGTCGTCGTCGCGGCCCACCATCCGCTCGCCGCCCACGACCGCGTCTCCGTGGAGGACGTCGCCGCCTACGACTGCTTCGACCGGCCCGGCGACTTCCCCGCCTACATCTGGGACGAGGTGGTCCCGCCGCTCACCCCCGCCGGACGCCCCCTGCGCCGCCGGCACCGGGTCGCGACCGTCCCCGAGATGATGCGCCTGGTGGCCGGCGGCGCGGGCGTGCACCTGTCGGTGCTCTCCCTCGCCGACCTCGCCCCGGCCGGCGTCCGCGTCGTCCCGGTCCACGACCTGCCACCCGCCCCGGTCACCCTCGCCTGGCCCCGCTCCCGCGAACTTCCCGCACACATAAGGGACTTCATCGCGACGGCGGAACGGCGGGCCACCCGATGACCACCACCCCCGTCGTGCTGCTGCACGCCCTCACCCTGCACGCCGGCATGTGGCGCGAGACCGCCGACGCGCTGCGTGCGCACGGGCACCCGGTGCTCGCCGTCGACCAGCGGGGCTTCGGCACCGCCCCCCTCGGCACCGCCCCGCCCTCCCTCGACGTCCTGGCCGACGACCTGGCCCGCACCCTCGACGCGCACGGCGCCGGCCGGGCGGTCCTGGTGGGCTCCTCCATGGGCGGCTACACGGCCATGGCGTTCCTGCGCCGCCATCCCGGCCGGGTCGCCGGCCTCGCCCTGCTCGCCGCCCGGGCCACCGCCGACACCCCGGAGGCCGCCGCCCGGCGCCACCGGTTCGCGGACCTCGTCCAGCAGGACGGACCCCGTCGTGAGCTCCTGGCGCGGACCACGCCGGCGCTGGTCGGCGCCACCACCCGGGCCACCCGCCCCGACGTCCTCGCCCGCGTCCACGCCGACGCGGCGGCGGCCGACCCCGCCGCGCTGGCCTGGGCCCAGCGGGCCATCGCGGACCGGCCCGACTCCACCGACGTGCTGCGCACCGCCCGGGTGCCCGCCCTCGTCGTCGCGGGGGAGGAGGACGCGCTGGTGACCGCCGCCGAATCCCGGCACGTCGCCGGCACCCTCCCGCTGGGGCGCCTCGTCACCGTGCCCGGCGCCGGCCACCTGCCGCCGCTGGAGACCCCCGAGGCCGTCACCGGCGCCCTGCACGCCTTCCTCGCCGAGGCCGGAGCCCCGGCATGGTGACCCGCGACCACCAGGAGTGGGGGTACACCACCTCCACCGGACTCGGCTTCACCCACCACACCGTCGTCGACGCCCACTTCCGCGCCTGCGAGGACACCTATCTGAGCCTGCTCGCCGAGGCCGGACTGCCGGCCGGCGGGCACATCCTGGACGCGGGCTGCGGCCCCGGCGACTACCTGCCGCACCTCGCCGCCCGCACCGGACCGGCCGGCCGGATCACCGCCGTCGACCTCGCCGGGGAGAACGCCCGGCTCGCCGCCGAACGCGCCGCCGCCTGGCGGCTGGTCTGCCCGGTGGAGGTGCGGCAGGCCGACCTGCTCGCCCTGCCGTACCCCGACGACGCCTTCGACGCCGCCTGGTGCGCCAACACCACCCAGTACCTGGACGACGACCAACTCACCGTTGCCCTGGCTGAGTTGCGGCGCGTCGTACGCCCCGGCGGGATCGTCGCCGTCAAGGACCTGGACGCCCGCCTGATCACCGCCCGCCCCGGCGACCCCTACCTGTTCACCGACTTCTTCCGGGCCGCCGGCACCGGCCCCGGCTACGCCCGCCAGCTCCTGCGCACCCGCGACCTGGACCGCCACCTCAAGCGCGCCGGGCTCACCGAGGTGCGCCGGCGCACCGTCCTCATCGAGCACCACGCCCCGCTGACCGAGGCGGCCCGGGACTTCTACGCGGCGGCCTGCGCGCGGATCGCCCACCAGGCCCTCGCCCTCGGGCAGAGCGATGCCTGGCGGCGGTTCACCGACCCGGCGGGACCCGGCCACCCGCTGGACGACCCCGACGCCTACATCAGCGAGGGCAACGTCCTCGCCGTCGGCACCGTGTGAGTCCACGGCCGGGTGCGCCCCGCGCACCCGGCCCGGGCGCCCTACGCGTAGCGCTCCACCAGCCGGCGCTTGAGCACCTTGCCGCTGTGACCGGTGGGCAGCGCCTCCACGAACTCCACCCGGCGCGGACACTTGTAGCCCGCCAGCCGGTCCCGGCCGAAGGCGACCAGGTCGGCGGCCAGCGCGGCACCGGGCGCGAACCCGGGACGGGGCACCACCACCGCGCACACCTCCTCGCCCAGCCGCTCGTCCGGAAGGCCGATCACCGCGGCCTGCTCCACGGCGGGATGGCGCAGCAGCACCTCCTCGACCTCCCGGGGATAGACGTTGTAGCCGCCGCGCAGCACGACGTCCTTCTTCCGGTCGACCAGCCGCAGCAGGCCGTCCTCCTCCAGCACGCCGAGGTCCCCCGAGCGGAACCAGCCGTCCACGAGCACGGCCGCCGTCTCCTCGGGCAGCCCCAGGTAACCGGCCATCACGTTGTGCCCGCGGATCACGACCTCGCCCACGGTGCCCGCGGGCAGCAGCTCGATGCGGCCCTCCAGCCCGGCGCGGGCGATGCCGACCTCCACCCCGGCGATCGGCGTGCCGACCGTGCCCGGCCGGGTGACCGAGCCCGGCTGGTTGTAGGCGACGCACGGGGAGGTCTCGGTCAGCCCGTACCCCTCGTACACCCGGCAGCCGAAGACCTCCTCGACCCGCTCCAGCACCGGCACCGCCAGCGCCGAACCCCCGCTGTACACCCGGCGCAGCCGCGGGGCCGGGACACCGTTCGCCACCGCCTCCAACAGGGCGTGGTACATCGTCGGCACCCCCATGAACACCGTGCAGCCGTGCCGGACCATCAGCTCCAGCGCGGCGCCCGCGTCGAACCGGGGCATCAGCACGACCGTCGCCCCGGTGTGGAACGCCACGCCCATCACACAGGTCTGGCCGAAGGTGTGGGACAGCGGAAGGGCGCACAGCAGGACGTCGTCGGACCGGGCGGCGAACGGGGAGACGGCCGTCACCTCGATGTTGGTCACGACGTTGCGGTGCGTGAGCACGGCCCCCTTGGGGCGGCCGGTGGTGCCCGAGGTGTACAGGATCGCCGCGATGGCGTCCGGCGCCACCGGCACGTGGCCCGGGAGGAGGGGAGCGGGGTCGGGCGGGTCCAGCCGCACCCCGTCGGCGAACCCGGCGCCGAACGTGAACAGCGTGGCACCGGTGGCCGCCGCCGCCTTCGCGCCCTCCTCCACCGTCGTCTCCGCGCAGATCAGCCCCCGCGCGCCGCTGTCGGCGAGCACGAACTCGATCTCCCCGGCCCGGAAGCGGGCGTGCAGCGGGACCACGGTGGCACCCAGCGCGAGCACGCCGTAGTAGGCCACCGGGAACCGCGGGCCGTCGGGCAGCAGCAGCGCGACCCGGTCGCCCGGGCCGATCCCGTGCCGGCGCAGCTCGGCCGCACAGCCGCGGGCCCGTTCCCACAGCGTCCCGTAGCCGACGGTGGTGGACCCGAAGACCAGCGCCGGCGCGTTTGGCCGCCGTGCCGCGGTGTCGGCGAGCACGGCGGCCAGCGGTCGGGTCACACCGGTTCCTTCACGTCCGCGGACTCCTTCGCCCGCACCGAGGCGGACGGGATGGACAGCTCCAGCCAGATGCCCGCGAGCGCCTCTGCGAACTTCTTCACGTCGGTCGTCGTGTGCGACGCCGACGGCGCGATCCGCAGCAGCTCGTCGCCCTCCCGCACACTGGGGGCGTTGATCGCCTGCACATAGATGCGGTGCCGGTCGAGCAGCAGCGCGGACGCCTGCTTGCACAGCGCGTCGTCGCCGACCAGCGCCGAGACGATGTGCGAGTCGGAGGACTTGTACGGGATGTCGGCCTCGTCCAGCAGCCGGTGCAGCAGACGGGCGTTCTCCGCGAGCCGCCGCCGCTCCTCCTCGGACCCGCGCAGGTGCCGCACCGCGGCGAGCGCGCCCGCCGCCGTGGCCGGCGGCAGCGAGGTGGTGAAGACGAACGCCCGGGAGACGGCCCGGACGTAGTCGATCAGCGCGTTCGGCCCGGCGATGTAACCGCCCACCGTGCCGATCCCCTTGGCCAGCGTCCCCATGATGACGTCGAACCGGTCGGCGATGCCCTCGCGCGCCGCGACCCCGGCGCCCTCGGGCCCGTACATGCCGATCGCGTGCACCTCGTCCAGGAACGTCGTGGCCCCGTACCGCTCGGCCAGGTCCGCCACCTCGGCCAGCGGGGCGACGTCACCCGACATCGAGTAGATGGACTCCAGCACGATCAGCTTCGGCAGCGCCGGGTCGGTCTCGGCGAGCAGCCGCTCGAGGTGACCGACGTCGTTGTGCCGGAAGATCCGCTTCGTGGCGCCGCTGTGCCGCAGCCCGTCGATGATCGAGGCGTGGTTCAACTCGTCGGAGAACACGACCGTGTTCGACGGCGTGCCGGCGAGGACGGTCAGCGCGCCGTCGTTGGCGGTGTACCCGGAGGTGAACAGCAGCGCCGCGTCCTTGCCGTGCCAGTCGGCGAGTTCCCGCTCCAGCTCGACATGGCAGTGGTTGGTGCCGCCGATGTTGCGCGAACCGCCCGACCCCGCGCCGAACTTGGCGACGGCGTCGTGCACGGCGGCCAGCACCAGCGGATGCTGCCCCATGCCGAGATAGTCGTTGCTGCACCACACGCTCACCTCGGTGTCCCCGTCGGGGACCCGTGCCACGGCGCTCGGGAAGTGCCCGGCGCGCCTGCCGATCTCGAGGAACGTGCGCGTGCGCGTCTGCTCCGGAGGGACCTCGGTGCTGAAATATTCCAGATGGCTGGGCATGATGCTCCGAATCGTCGGTGAGGATCGGTGTCCTGCCTGCTGTCAGGCGTGCGACGCGTGTTCCAGTCGCAGGCGTGGTTTGTCGGGCTTGCCGGCGGCGTTCAGGGGGATCTCGTCCAGGACGAGGACCCGTTCGGGGACATGTGCCGGCGAGAGGATGTTGCCGAGGTGGCCGCGCACCGCGTCGACACCCACACGGGCGCCCGGGCGCAGGGTGATCGCCGCGTGCAGATGCTCGAAGCCGTCCTCGCCGAGGAAGCCGTACACGACCGACTGCGCGATCCCCGGGATCGTCAGCATCGCGCGCTCGACCACCGTGGGGTACACCTTGACCCCGTCGATCTTGACCATGTCGGCGACCCGGTCCAGCAGCCGCAGATAGCCGCGCTCGTCGCGGTAGCCGATGTCGCCGGTGTGGTACCAGCCGTCCCGCAGCACCTGCCTGGTCAGCGCCTCGTCCAGATAGCCGTCCATGACGTGCGGGGAGCGCACCCGCACCTCACCGACCTGCCCGTCGTCGAGCGGGGCGCCCGTCTCCAGGTCGCTGAAGCCGATCTCCACCCCGGGGAACGGACGCCCCACCGTCGCCAGCAGCTCCGGATCGGTGTGGTCCTCCCCCGACAGACAGGTGATCCGGGCGCTCTCGGAGGTGCCGTACTGCTGGAACAGCCCGGCGCCGAACAGCTTCACGGCCTCGGCGAGCCGGGCCGGAGCCGCCGGGCTGCCCGCGTAGTCGATGCGGCGCAGGCTCGCCAGTCCGGCGGCCTCCGTGTCCCGCAGCCCCAGCTCCTCCAGGCGGTCCAGCAGCCGGTACAGATGGCTGGTGGCCATGAAGGTCCGCGTCCCCGTGTGCTCCCGGACCGCGCCGAGGAAGGCGTCCGGGGTGAACTCCTCCAGCAGCACCAGCCGGCCCCGGTCGATCAGCGCGGCATCGGCGAGCTGCCCGACCGTCTGGCCCAGCGGGGTCACCACCACCGCCGTGATCTCCTCGGCCTCCCGGCCCAGGGCGATCGTGCCGTACGCCACGCTGTCCCAGGACCGCCGCGACTTCCTGATGCCCTTCGGCCGCCCGGTGCTGCCGCTGGTGAACGCGATGGCCGCGAGATCCTCCGGCGACCACGGCACGACCTTCGCCGGTCCCGGATCGTCCCCCGGTACGACGTGCCGGGCACCGGGCACCCGGGGCCCGATCAGCGGTACGCCGGCCAGCTCCGCCAGCTCGGCCGCGCGTCCGGCGCTGTCCGCGTCGGCGTACAGCACGGCCGCGCCGGTGGAGCGCAGGATCTCCAGCTGGTCGTCGACCGACAGCATCGCCGTGCTCGACCCCGGGTTGGTCGACCGCAGGTGCGCGACCGCGGCCCGGTGCAGATGGGCCGCGTGCCGCACCCCGAGGATCTCCGGGCTGTTCGACGAGGTCAGCACCCCGACGACCGTGCCGTGGCCCACGCCGGCCTCGTGCAGCGCCCGGTAGATCCCGGTCACCGAGCCGATGTGCGCGCCCCCGGTCACCCAGGAACCGCGGTAGTGCAGGACCGGCCTGTCCGGTTCCATCGCGAGAACGGTGAGCAGTTCGGCCACGTAGCCTCCCGCCGCCGCCCACCATTCCCCGCTGTCGGTCGCCATACCGATCTCTCCCTTCGACCCGGAATCCTTGACTGACAGGGGGAGTCCTCACGGGTGGACCCGAGGGGGTACGGACGGGGCCCCCGCGTCAGGTGTGGGCGCTCAGCCGCCCACGTACTCGGCGCGCACCAGCCAGCTGCGCGAGGGACCCTTGCGGTCCCGGGGCTGCACCTGGAACGGCCAGTCGTCGTGCGCGGTGCTCGGCTCGCCGGGCTCCTTCACGTCGCGCGCCTTCCAGCCGAGGCCGGCCAGATACTCCTCGGGCTCGTCGGTGCCGAACAGCCACGGCGTGCCGTCCTCCTCCAGCTTGCGCCGGAAGTCCCGGGAGAACGGGCTGCGCAGCAGCGCCTGGCTGACGAAGTCCACGCCCAGCCAGCTGCCCGGCGCCGACGCCGAGCCCAGCGCCCGCAGCAGACCGGTCGCCTGCTCCTCGGTGAGGAAGAACAGCAGCCCCTCGACGATCCACAGGGTGGCGCCGTCCCGGTCGAACCCGGACCGTTCGAGGTCCGGCAGCCAGTCCTTGCGCAGGTCGACGGCCACCTCGCGGCGGGTCACCCGCGGCCGGGCGTCCAGCGCGGCCAGCCGGCGGCGCTTCTCCTCGAGCAGCGCCGGGAAGTCGACCTCGTACACGATCGCCTCGTCCGGCCAGTCGAGCCGGAAGGGGCGGGTGTCCATGCCGGCGGCGACGAACACGATCTGCCGGATGTCGTTGTCCGCAAGGATCTGCGCGATGCTCTCGTCCAGATATCGGGTGCGGATGGCGATGAACGTGGCCAGTCCACTGCCCTGGTTCTTCTCCAGCAGCTCGAATCCGCGGGGCGCGGCCAGCGCGCGGGCGAAGGGGTCGCGCAAGGTCGCCCGGTCGCCGCGTTCGGTCTCCAGCGCGCGCGCCGCGGCCGTCCATTGGGCGGTGTACGAGACGGCTTCCATCAGTTGCCTCTCTCCTGGTGCCGGTCAGGCCGCGACGAAGAACGCCTTCTCGATGGCGGCCAGGGTCTGGAAGTCCTGGATGTCGATGTTGTCGAAGTCGATCTCCACGCCGGTCGCGTTCTCGATGACGTAGACCAGCTCCACGAAGGTCAGTGAGTCGACCAGACGGGTCTGGATCAGGTTCTCCTCGGCGTCGATGGTCTGCCGCTCCGGATGGCGTTTGAGGATCCAGTTGCGGACCTCGTCAATGCCTGTCGCTGCCATCTCCACTCCTGTTCTCTGGGTTGCAGGCCGTGAACGCCACGGCCACGGCACAGGGTTCGTCGTGGCTGATGCTCACCGAGATGTCCTCGATGCCCGCCTGCCGGGCCAGCTCGGCGGCCCGGCCGGCCAGCCGCACCACCGGATGGCCGCCGTCGGCGGTGAGGATCTCGATGCCGCGCCACGGCAGGGTCTGGCCGGCCGCGTGGAAGAGCTTGAACACCGCCTCCTTGGCGGCCAGCCGGCCCGCGATCCCCGGGATGTCCGGCCCGGTGTCGCGGTGGGTGAGCCGGATCTCCTCGGGGGAGAGCATCCGGGTCAGCAGGGACGCGTCGCGCGCCAGGTCCCGTACGCGGCCGAACGGAACCATGTCGATGCCGACCCGGCCGGTCACCGTCACCGGTCCCGCGCGGCGGCGTCCCGGACGGCCGCCAGGGCCTTCGGCGCGGAGCCGTGGGCGTCCAGCAGCACGGCCAGCCAGCGCTCCAGCCCGAACGCCACACAGCTGGTGTAGGCGTAGCCGGATTCGCCGGCGAGGCGGATGCGACAGCGCTCGCCGAAGAAGTTGCGGTGGGTGTTGACCGACGCGATGGCCAGGTCACCGGCCTGGAACTCGTACTTCACCGGGCTGAGCCGGGACAGCAGCGCCCGCGCGCCGTCGTTCTCGAAGAACGGGTCGCTCGCGGCCACCCGGTCCAGCTCCACGCCCACCGCCGCGCCGAACGCGGTGATCCGGTCGGTGAACTCGGCGAGGAGGCGCTGGGTGTGCTCGAAGGAGCCGAGCGCCACGATCTCCCGCATCTGGAAGCTGGCCAGCCGGCGCAGCGGGACGTAGTGGTCCTCGTTGCGGAAGCACCGGTTCACCAGGGTCACCAGGGTGTCCCGGTCGAGTTCCGCCTCCTCGTAGAAGAGGTAGGCGCCGAAGCAGGTCGCGTGCGGCAGGCCGAGCCGGGCCTCGTGGAGCGCGGCCGGGGCGAAGGCGCCGTCCCCGGGGGCGGCCGGGCCGTCCGCCAGGTCCAGCGGGGCGGCGACCAGGGCGAGGTGCGGGAAGTTGGTGTACACGTCGAACTTCTGCAGGTCCGCCACCGGATACAGCGGCGGCGGCAGGATCTCCCGGGCGCCGGCGGCCCGGCCCCAGCCGGTGAACACACCGTCCAGCTCGCGCAGCAGATCGGTCTGGTCGGGGTCGAGAACGGCCGGCGCGTCGGCACGGGCGGCGACCGGTGCGGCATCCGCGGTCATGAAATGATCCCGATCTTCTCGAGGAACTTCGAGGTCTTGCGGAAGATGCCCTGCTCGAACTCCGCCCGCCCGGGCGACTCGAGCAGTTGCTGGCGCACGTCCAGCGGGTCGGCGAGACCGGCGTCCCGGTAGACGTGCGGGTTGAACAGCGACTCGAAGCTGTACGTCAGGTACCGGCGCAGATAGCCGGAGATCTCGCCCAGTTCGTGCTCGGTGGAGGTGCGTTTCACCTGGGCGTACAGCGCGGTCACCAGCTCGCGGCCGAAGGCGATGTGCCGCGACTCGTCCTGGTGGTGGATCCGGTTGATGGCCCGGATGGTCTCGTGCAGCCGGTCGTCCGCGGCCATCCGGGAGTTGAAGTGGTCCACCAGCTCCTCGAAGATCAGGATGCGGGCGAAGACCAGCAGGCTCTCCACGTCCGACTTCGGGATCTCCACGTTCGCCCCGGCCGGCTGGCGGTAGATCTTCCCGCCGTAGCGCAGACAGAACTCCGCGAAGAACCACATGTGTTCGTTCTCCTCACCGATGAAATGGTGGAAGAACTCCGACGGCGTCTCGAATCCCCTGGTGTGGATCCGCCGGGTCACCTCGATGAGCAGTTCCCGGATCCCGTGCACGTTCAGGCTGTAGAAGTTGATGCTCTCGTACTTCGAGAGCGCGAACAACTGCTCCTCGGTCAGGGACGTGCCGAGCGGGCTGCCATGGGTGGTGGTCAGTTCGGGACTCATCCACCACATGGAATCCGGCAGGCTGTCCGGCCATGCGAAGAGCCGATAGGGATTGTAGTAGTCCTCGATGGATTTGTTGGTCAGCCGGTCGAGGATCTGCAGGAAACGGTCGTCGGAATTGATCAGTTCACTGACCATGGTGCGCCACTCCCTTTGCGTCTGGCTGTGGTCGGACCCGGAGGGGAGCCCCATGCCTCACGGCGCCACGGGGTCACTCGGCCTCGGCCGGCTGCCCGGTCCGCCGGATCCGCAGCTTCGGCTCCAGTTCGAGGTACAGCCCGCCCACGGCCTTCTCCGGCGAGGCCGGCATCGAGTTCATCGCCTCGTTGTGGCCGGCCAGGATGCCGCCCTCGGTGTCCAGGTCGCCCTGGTCGCGGATGCGTTCCGCGACCTTGTCCAGCGCGCTGGTGCCGTCCTGGGTGTCGTCCAGGTCCTCCACGCCGGTCACGATGTGCAGGAACGATTCGTACAGGTTCAGCATGTGCCGTTCGCGCCGGGTCAGCTTGTCCGCCTCGAAGAACTGCGACTGGCGGTTGTAGCTCTTGTAGAAGAAGGACACCACCACCAGCAGCCGCTCGTACGCCTGCCGGTACGCCCGGCCGAAGAAGGAGGTCGCCTCCTCCTCCGTCAGGTCGCCGTCCACCACGGCGGAGATGGCCGCGGCGGCCAGCAGCGCGCTGAAGGTGGCCAGGTGCACGCCGGTGGACAGCAGCGGGTCCAGGAAACAGGCCGCGTCGCCGATCATCAGATAGCCCGGACCGGTGAACTGCTGCGAGCTGTACGAGTAGTCCTGCTCGACCTTCAGTTCGGGCAGCCGGGTCGCGCCGTCCGTCATCCCGAGGATGCGCGGGGCCTGGGCGAGCGCGTCGAAGTACACCTGCTCGATGCCCCCGAGGCGCTCCCGTTCGGCGTCGAACACCGTCTTCTTGGCGACCAGGCCGATCGAGTGGGTGCCGTCGTGCAGCGGGATCGACCAGAACCACCCGTACGGCACCGAGCACACCGCGATCGCGCCGGCCGGCCCGCGGTCCAGCGGCTTGACGTCACGCCAATACGACCACACCGCGATGTTCTTGAAGGCTTCCTGGTAGTGCCGGTTCTTCAGGTACTTGGTCGCCATCACGCCGGCCCGCCCGGAGGCGTCCACCAGGAAGTCGAAGGAGATCTCGCCGGTGACCGACCGGTCGCCGGTGGCGGCCCAGCGGGCCTTGACCGGCCGGCCCTCGCTGAACTCGATGTCGGTGACCTTCACCCCCTGCCGCACGTCCACGCCGAGGTCGGCGGCGTTGTCCAGCAGGATGTGGTCGAACTCCGAGCGGACCACCTGGTAGCTGTACCGGCCGGAGCCGGTGAGGTGGTCGAAGTTCAGGTCCCAGTTCTCCGGGCCCCATTCGAAGTAGGCGCCGTCCTTGCGCACGAAGCCGTGCTTGTCGACCTTCTCGCGGACCCCGAGCAGGTCGAGTATCGGAAGCACCGACGGCAGGATCGACTCGCCGATGTGGTACCGCGGGAAGGTCGCGCTCTCCAACAGGGTCACCCGGATGCCCTGTCGTGCCAGCAGTCCGGCGGCCGTACTCCCCGCCGGCCCGCCGCCGATCACCAGTACCTGGGTACTTTCCCCCATCAGCGATTCCTCGTCTCGGTAGGCACCGACATTCGGACGCACGAGACGCTAGATATCCGGAGTGGAAAACCGCAACAACCTAAAGAGGCTGGCCGCATGCGGCCAGCGCGGCTCGGCGACCGCCCCAGTGGCCGTGTCCGGCCAGCCACTTCCGGCAATTGCTATCGCCGATGCGCCGTCCTTAGGGTTTGCGCAGCGACGCCCCGGTGCCGGGAGATCGTTTCTGGAAAGGACCAGCTTTGACCGCACAGGAGAACGCGAAAAAACCGGCTCTGGCGACCACGACCTCGGGGGTCGTCGCGGGCCGGGTCCACGAGGGCGTCATCTCCTTCAAGGGAATCCCGTACGCGGCCGAGCCCTACGGCGAGAACCGGTTCCAGCCGCCGAAACCGCCGCGGCCGTGGGACGGGGTGCGGGAGGCGTTCGAGTTCGGCGCGTGCGCGCCGCAGCCCCACACCTACTCGCTCACGGACGCCACACCGCTGTATCCCTGGGGGACCGACTGCCTCACCCTCAATGTCTACACCCCCGAACTGGGGGCGGCGGCCCGGCTGCCGGTCATGGTGTGGGTGCACGCCGGCGGCTACATCTCCGGCAGCGCCGCGACCCCCTGGGCGGACGGGTCGGTCTTCGCGCGCGAGGGCGTCGTCATGGTGGCGATGAACTACCGCCTGGGCGTGGACGGTTTCCTCAACGTGCCCGGCGGCACCACCAACGCGGGCATGCGCGACGTCGTCGCCGCCCTGCGCTGGGTGCGGGAGAACATCGAGGCGTTCGGCGGCGACCCGGACGCCGTCACCCTCTTCGGCAACTCCTCCGGCAGCGCCATCATCTCGGCCATCGCCAAGACCGTGGCCGGCGAGGGGCTCATGCACCGGGCCATCCTGCAGAGCCCGTGCCTGTCGGTGATCGCCGAGGCCGAGGAGGGGCACGCGCTCGCCAAACGCGTCCTCGCCGACCTCAGGGCCGAGACCGGCCTCGCCGACGTCCCGCTCCCGGAACTCCTCGGCCGCCGCCAGCGCCGCCTGGACGTGCGCTTCCGCGACGCGAGCGTCTGGCACCCGTACACCTACTGGTTCAGCCCCTACATGCCGGTCGTGGACGACACCCTGTTCACCGACTCGGCGCTGACCGAACGCATCCCGCCCTCCGTCGACCTGCTGATCGGCACCAACCGCGACGAATCGCGCTACTTCCTGATGCGCAACGGGCAGTTCAGCACCGCCACCGAACAGGACCTGCGCGACGCCCAGAACGCCTACGACCTGCCCGACGCCTGCCGGGCCGCCGCGCGGTCCCTGTACGGGCACCTTCCGCTCGGCGAACAGCTCGCCGAGGCGGTCACCAACTGGGTCTTCCGCGGCAGTGTCGTCGAACTCACGCGGATCCACGCCGCCGCCGGCGGCAACACCTACGCCTACGAGTTCACCTGGCAGGACTCGCCCGCCTTCGACGGTCACTACGGCGCCGCGCACTTCCTCGAAGTGCCCTTCCTCTTCGACCAGCTCGACGATCCCGCCTTCGCACCCCAGGTCGGACCCGACGCCCCCGCCGGACTCGGCGACACCATGCGCCGCGGCTGGATCCGGTTCGCCAAGACGGGCGACCCCGGCTGGCCGCGCTACGACGAGCGGCAATCGGTCATGATCTTCGACAACTCCTGCCGCGTCGAGTCCGACCCCCGCGAACACCACCGTGCCGCCTGGGACGCTCGAGCCGCCAGACCCACCACCGCTTAGGTGACCATGCCGACGCCGCATCCCGGCGTCCCGTCTGGGAGTATGCCGATGCGTAGCCTGATCATCGACAATTACGACTCGTACACCTTCAACCTCTTCCAGTTGATCGCGGAGGTGAACGGACGCGAGCCGGTCGTCGTGCGGAACGACGATCCGGCGCTGACCACGCTGGACCTCGCGGAGTTCGACAACATCGTGATCTCGCCGGGTCCCGGCAGTCCGACGATCCCGCGCGATCTGGGCCACGTCGGGGACGTGCTGGCCCGGGCGGACCTGCCGGTGCTCGGGGTCTGCCTCGGTCATCAGGCGATCGCCCACGCCGCCGGGGCGACGGTCGGCCGCGCCCCGCGGCCGCGGCACGGCCATCTCACCCGGGTGCGGCACACGGGGGAGGGCGTGTTCGCCGGCATCCCGCAGGACTTCACCGCCGTCCGCTACCACTCGCTGTGCGCCGACGAGCCGCTGCCCGCCGCCATCGAGGCCACGGCCTGGTCGGAGGACGGCGTGGTCATGGGCATCCGGCACCGCACCCGCCCCCAGTGGGGCGTGCAGTTCCACCCGGAGTCCATCGCCTCCGAGTACGGCCGCGAGATCATCGCCAACTTCAAGGCGCTCACCGCCGCCGGCGCCCGGTACACCGCCCCCGCGGCCCCCGCCCGCCCGCCCGGCGAGCCGGCGCACGCCACCACCGCCGAACCGGCGGACAGCGCCTACCAGTTGCTCGACCTCACGGTCCCCGGCGCGGTGGACACCGAGACGGCGTTCACCGAACTCTACGGCCAGTCGCCGTACGCGTTCTGGCTCGACAGCAGCCGGGTCGAACCGGGACTGTCCCGGTTCTCCTTCCTCGGCGACGCCTCCGGCCCGCTCAGCGAGGTGCTGACCTACCGGCTCGCCGACCGCGCCGTCCTGGTGCGCGGCGCCGGGGAGGTGTCCACGCAGGACGGCACCATCTTCGACGTCCTGGAGCGCCGCCTCGCCGAACGCCGGATCGCCGACCCGGGGCTCCCGTTCGACTTCACCAGCGGCTACGTCGGCTACTTCGGCTACGAGCTGAAGGGCGACCTCGGCTCCCGGAACCGGCACACCGCCGAGACCCCCGACGCCGCCTGGATCTTCGCCGACCGTCTGATCGCCGTCGACCACGAGCGCGGACTCACCCATGTCGTCGCGCTGCACCGCGGCGACGCGGAGACCCACGCGTCGGCCAAGCAGTGGATCGACGACACCGCGGGCGCCCTGGTCGCGCTGCTCGGCCGGGCCGACGCCGACGAGAAGGCCGACGACGGGACCGAGCCGGCCGACGACACCGCGGACCCGCGCCCGTGGCTGGTCCGGGACACCGACGGCTACGCCCGGGACATCGAGGAGTGCCAACGCCAGCTCGTCGCCGGCGAGAGCTACGAGATATGCCTGACGAACAAGGTGAAGGTCCCCTTCGACGGCGGCGACCTCGCCTACTACCGCAGACTGCGCGCCTCCAACCCGGCCCCCTACGCCGCACTGCTGCGCCTCGGTGACGTCACGGTCTTCAGCTCCTCGCCGGAACGATTCCTCAAGATCGACGCCGAGCGCGTGGTGGAGACCAAGCCCATCAAGGGAACGGCGCCCCGCAGCGCCGACCCCGCCCGCGACGCGGCGCTGGCCGCCGAACTCGCCGACAGCGCCAAGACCCGGGCCGAGAACCTGATGATCGTCGACCTGCTCCGCAACGACCTGGGCCGCGTCTGCGAGATCGGCAGCGTCGGCGTGCCCCGCTTCATGGCGGTGGAGTCCTACGCCACCGTGCACCAACTGGTCTCCACCGTCAGGGGGGTGCTGCGGCCGGACGTCGGCGCGGTGGAGTGCGTACGGCACTGCTTCCCGGGCGGTTCGATGACCGGGGCGCCGAAGCTGCGCACCATGGAGATCATCGATGGGCTGGAGACGGAGGCCCGGGGCATCTACTCGGGCGCGCTCGGCTATCTGGGGCTGACCGGCACGGCCGACCTCAACATCGTCATCCGCACCGCCGTCCGGCACCGCGACGAACTGAGCATCGGCGCGGGCGGGGCCATCGTCCTCGACTCCAGCCCCGCCGGCGAGGTGGACGAGATGCTGCTCAAGGCCAGCGCCGCCCTGCGGGCCCTGCCACCCCTGCCGTCCCGGCCCGCGGGACACGCGCGGTGACCGGCGGGGAGGCGGAGGACAAGGCTGGTGCCGGTGGTGCCGGTGGTGCCGGTGGTGCCGGTGGTGCCCGTGGTGCCGGTGGTGCCGGTGGTGCCGGTGGTGCCCGTGGTGCCGGCGGTGCGCCCGGCGCGACCGATGCGGGCGATGCCGTGAGTGCCCACGGCGCCGGTGGCGTCGGTGCCGCCGGGGGAGACGGTGCCGCCCGTGCCGGTGGTGCCCAGGGCGCCGGGGCACGTGCCGGTGGCGCCGGAACAGGCGGTGCCGGTGGGGCGGGCAGGGCCGACGGGGCCGGCGGTGCGACCGGTGCGGCTCCTGCCGACGACGTGGGCGACCGGCGCTGGCGCTGGTGTGAGCCCGCCGGTCGGTTCGTCGCCGTGGCGCGGGGCGGCCCGGTCGGTGTCGTCGACTCCTTCCTGGTCTTTGACGGGACGGTGATCGCGCTCGACGCGCACATCGAGCGGTTCACCGCAGCCTGCGCCGCGCTGTTCTCCCTCCCGCGCGAGCGCACCGCCGCCTTCGCCCGCGCCGCCGTCGGCCGCCTCCCGGACACCGGCCGCTGGTTCCCCCGCCTGGAACTGGGCGTCCTCGACGGGGAGCCGGTCTTCCACCTGTGGCTCCGGCCGGCGCCGCCCCGGACCGGGTCCGTCCGGCTCCGGGTGCACGACGGCCCCGACCTGCGCCGGCATCCGACGGTGAAGGGACCCGACCTGCCCTGGCTCGCCGAGGCCCGGTCGGCGGCCGTGCGGCAGGGCGCCGACGAGGCGGTCCTGCTGACCGAGGACGGCCTCCTCGTCGAGGGCGTGACGACCAGCCTGCTCTGGTGGCGCGGCGACACCCTCTACGCGCCCGACGCCGAACGGCTGCCCCTGCTGCCGAGCGTCACCCGGCGGACCCTGCTGCGCCTCGCCGCCGCCTCCGGGACCCCCGTGGCCTACGCCCGCGCCCGGCCCGAGGACCTGGCCGGACTGGAGACCTGGGCGGTGAACGCGCTGCACGGCATCCGGCCGGTGCGGGAGTGGACCGGCCGCCGTGCCGAGGCCGGCCCGGCGCCGCGTGCGGGCCTCTGGCAGGCGCGGCTGGCGGCCCTGGCGACCGCCATCCGGCGGGAACCGGCCACCCGCTGAGCCCCGGAGACGCACGGACGTTTCATTGTTCGGCAATCCCGTACAGTCGAACTATGTGTTATGGTCATGGACATGCGACCGCTGCCCGAGCCCGCACCAGAGTCGCTGACGCTCGCTTCCGTGCTGTACGCGCTCGGCGATCCGGTCCGTCTCGAACTGGTGCGGCGGACCTTCGCCCATCCCGGACGGACCTGTGCCGTCGAGGATCTCGGTGTGCCGAAATCGACGCTGACCAGTCACTGGCGGATCCTGCGGGAGGCCGGCGTGGTCAGGATGGCCGTGGACGGCCGGTACCGGCGCATCTGGCTGCGGGCCGATGAACTGCGGGACCGTTTCCCGGAGCTGATGGACGTGATTCTGCGGCTGTGTGCCGAGGAATCGCCGTACAGCACGCTGCCGTAGAGCAAGATCGCGCTCGTTTCCGTTTTCCGGTAGGTCTCCGACGGGGGATTGCTGATGGACCGTTTCGAAGTGTCCGCCGCCCGCCAGCGCAGCCACCAGCCGGACTGGCCGGCGCCGGCCGAGCTGCTCCGGGCCCGCGCCGCACTCACCCGGGCCGCGCCGCTGGTGCCGGCCGCGGAGATCCGCCGGCTGCGCGCCCGGCTGGCCGAGCCGGCGTTCCTGCTGCACGCGGGGGACTGTGCCGAGACCTTCCGTGACAACACCCGGCCCTCGGTGGCGAACAGGGTGTCGCTGTTACGCGGTATCTCCGGTGCGATCGAGGCGCAGTGCGGCCGTCCGGTGGTGACCGTAGGGCGGATCGCCGGGCAGTACGCCAAGCCCCGCTCGGCACCGGTGGAGCGCCGGGCCGGAACCACCCTGCCGTCCTACTTCGGCGACGCGGTGAACGACGCCGAGTTCACGGCCGCCCGGCGGACCCCCGATCCCTGGAACATGGTCCGGGCCTACGAACACTCCGGTAGAACCCTCTCCTATCTGGAGAACTCGGGCCTGTACACCTCGCACGAGGCGCTGCTGCTCGACTACGAACAGCCCCTGACCCGCCGCAGCGCGGACGACGGCATGCTCTACGACCACTCCGCGCACCTGCTCTGGATCGGCGAGCGCACCCGCTCCCCGGCCGGACCCCACCTGGCCTTCGCCGCGCGCATCGCCAATCCCGTCGCGGTGAAGATAGGGCCCGGCGCCACGGCGGCCGACCTCGTGGCCCTGCACAACGCGCTGAATCCGGCCAATGTCCCGGGGCGGCTGGCCTTCATCTTCCGCCTGGGCCGGCACCGGGCCTACGACCTCGCCTACGCCATGCTGAGCCGCATCGTCGCCGAGGGCTGGACGGACCGCGTCCTGTGCGACCCGATGCACGGCAACACGGTCACCAGTCCGGCCGGAGTCAAAACGCGCGTGGTCACCCAGATCGAAGAGGAAGTGCGCGCGTTCTTCGGCGCCTGCAACGACACGGGAGTGCCTCCGGGCGGAATTCACCTGGAGGTGAGCGGTGACTACGTCAGCGAATGCGTCGTCACCCGTGTCGACGACACGTATCTCGCCACAAACTACCGCAGTGCCTGCGATCCCCGACTGAATCCGGAACAGACCCTGTATCTGGCCCAGGTGGTGGGGGATCTGCTGGCGCGGCACCGCGACTTCAGCCCGTGGCTGGAAGTGGCGATGTCGTCCCGCTAGCGCCCGGCCGCCGTCTCCCGGCGTCGTGCGCATTCATCGAGATCAGCAGTGGTAAAAGGGGTCGTCCTGTGTCCGTAGAAGTCCGATCGAATCGAGCAGTGGTGCTCGCCATGAGCTGCGTGGGACAGTTCATGGTGCTGCTCGACAGCACCATCGTGGGGGTGGCGCTCCCCGACATGCAGAAGCGCCTGCACACCGAATTATCCGGTCTGCAGTGGATCGTGGACGCGTACGTCCTGCTGGTCGCCATGCTGTTGCTGACCGGTGGCGTCTTCGCCGACCGCTTCGGCCGCAAGCGGGTGTACCTGTCCGGCACCGTGGTGTTCACCCTCGCCTCCCTGGCGTGCGCCGTCGCGCCCTCGCTCGGCTGGCTGATCTTCGGCCGGGTGCTCCAGGGCATCGGCGCCGCGGCGATGAGCCCCGGCTCGCTGGCCCTGCTGGCCGCCGCCTACCCCGTTCCGCAGGAGCGGGTGAAGGCGATCGGCCTGTGGGCCGGCATCAGCGGCATCGGCCTGGCCGCGGGCCCGCTGGCCGGCGGCATCCTGGTGGAGGCCTTCGACTGGCGCGCCATCTTCCTGGTCAACCTGCCCATCGGGGCGGCCCTGCTGCTGGCCGCGCTGCCGACGCTGGCCGAGTCCCGCAACCCCAACGCGCCGGCCATCGACGTCCCGGGCACGGTCCTGTCCATCCTGGGCGTCGGCGCGCTGACCTACGGGCTGATCGAGGGCGGCGCCAAGGGCTGGACCTCGCCCGCCATCCTCGGCAGCTTCGCCGCCGCGGCGGTGATCATCGCCGCGTTCATCGTCGTGGAGGCCCGCAGGCGCGCTCCCATGATGCCGCTGCGGCTGTTCGGGAACCGCCTGTTCACGACGGCCAACACGGCCATGCTCATGGTCGGTTTCTCGCTCATGGGCTCGGTGTTCTTCTTCTCCCAGTTCTTCGTCGCCGTGCAGGGCGACTCGATCCTCAGCTCCGGCCTGAAGACCCTGCCCATCTCGCTCGGCATGGCCCTGGTCAGCCCGTTCGCGGGCCGGCTGGCCGCCAGATACGGCTTCCGGATCGTGGTCACCACCGGCCTGGTGGTGGCCGGGGCCGGGCTGCTGGCGCTCGGCTTCGTCCACGCGGACACGCCGTACTGGAACCTGTGGTGGCGCCTGGCGGTCAGCGGTGTCGGCTTCGCCCTGGCCATGTCGCCGCTGACCGGCGCCGCCATCCAGGGCGTCAGCCCGCAGGAGGGCGGTCTCGCCTCGGGCATCAGCAGCACGGCCCGGCAGATCGGCGCGGTGCTCGGCGTGGCCGTGCTCGGCGCCATCGTGCTCAGCCGGCAGTCCGGGGGCGCCTCCTTCGAGGCCGGCCTCGACAGCGCCTTCATCACCGCCGGCATCGCCACCTGGGTCACCGCGATCGTCACCGGCCTGTGGCTGGTGAAGTCCACGCCCGCGGCGGCCGCCGTCCCGGAGCCCCGCCCGCAGGCGCAGACGACCGAGTGAGGCGCGCCGCGGCGCCGGCCTGACCGGCGCGGCCGCGTCATCCGGCCCGGACACGGGCGGCGGCCCTTCCCCGTGAAGGCCGCCGCCCCGTGTCCTGCTGGCCGAAACAGAGCGGGTCGTGGCCCGATGATGTCATGTAGTTTTCAAAGTAGAGCCGTGGCGTCTTCACCGACGCTCCTGTCAGACTGTCTATCGATCGGTTTTTCACGTCTCCGTCAGCCTGGCCGGGCAGGGGAACACCGGCCCGGGAGTCGCCTCGACCGTCAGGAAAGGCACAGGCGCCGCGACGCCGTGCCGGTGGCCGGAGCCGCAAGTCGGCCACCCGCTTCCTGGCCAATTCTGAGAAGGCGTCCGCGCATTCGCCTCGGTGCGTGCACTGAAACCAGGCTGAGCAAGAAAGGAATGCGCACGTACTAGTTCTCGGAAGGTGCGGGTTTTGAAAAACGATTACGTTCTCGGCAGCATATCGGACACGGTCGGACAGCTTGTGTTCCAGAGCGTGGGTGCGGAGCTGGACGAAGAACTGGCCGTCCGTGTCTACGAATACACCCTGGCGAACCAGCCGGTCACCGCCCACCAGGTGGCGGCCGGACTGCGCCTTTCGGCATCGGAGGCCACGCAGATCATGGATCTGCTGCACGGCCTGGGGCTTTTGCGGTACTGCGAGGCCCTGGAGAGTTTCAGCGCCATGTGCCCCGAATCGGCGCAGAACGAGCTGATCCTCCCGCTCCAGCGGGCGGTGAACGACAAGAGACGCGAACTCGCCGGAATCCACGAGCGGTTGCAGACACTCTCGGGCATCTTCAACGGCTTGCGCCGATCGAGACCACAGGAGAAGGTGGTCCGCCTGCTCGATCCGCAGCAGGCGTGGGCGCATCTGGCCGACTCCCTGCGCCAGTGCACCACCGAGGTCCTGGTGATGCAGCTGTTCGACCGCGCGCCGAACCGGAGTTTCCCCCCGCCGGAACTGCCCCTGCCGTCGAACGGGGTGCCGGTCCGGCTGGTCGGCCCGCATTCGGCCCGGGCCAGGACGACCACCCGGGCCCGGCTGCGCCAGCTGGCCGACTCCGGTGCCCAGGTCCGTACCGCCAACCACATCTTCGACAACATGGTCCTGGTCGGCGACGACGTGGCGTTCGTGACCGACCAGTCGACGGACGAGGACATCCCCGCCGTCATCGCCGTCTACGAACCGGTCGTCGTCTCCCTGCTGCGCCGGGTCTACGAGTTCGCCTGGCAGGCCGGCACGGACTTCGACGCCGACGCGGTCTCCTACGGCGAGACACTGACCGATCTCAACGCCGGCATCCTCAGCCTGATGGCCCGGGGGCTCAAGGACGAGGTCGTCGCCCGCCGCATCGGTGTGGGGTCGAGGACGTTCCGCCGGCACATCTCCAACATCATGGACGGCCTGGGCGCCACCACCCGGTTCCAGGCGGGCGTCGTCGCGGCCCGCGCCGGACTCATCGACGGCCAGCCGGTCGTGGAACTGCCCCGGCCCTGACACCCCCCACCCGCCCCGGCCACCCTCCCGCGATCCGCGGACAGCCCCGTCGGCACCATCCCGACGGGGCTGCCCGGGAACCGGCCCGGTCCGGCCGGTCGCCCGGCGGATGTGCCCGTTCGGGTGAGCGGGACCCGCTGCCTGAGCGACAATCGGCACGAGACGGCCGGAGCGCCCGGCATCGCTTCAGGGCCCTGTCACCGGGTTCCCCCGGCCGTGTGCGACGTCGTGATACGTGAGAGGGTCTGACGGGTGAGCGAGACACCACCGAACACCCTGCAATACCGCTTCGACGGGCCGGAAGAGGCTCCCGTCCTGATCCTGGGTCCCTCACTGGGTACCACCTGGCACATGTGGGACCGTCAGGTGCCGGAGCTGGCCAAGCAGTGGCGGGTCTTCCGGTTCGATCTGCCGGGGCACGGCGGCGCCCCCGCGCACCAGGCCGGTTCCGTCGCCGACCTCGTCGGCCGGCTGCTGGCCACCCTGGACGCGCTCGGCGTGCAGCGCTTCGGCTACGCGGGCTGCGCGCTGGGCGGCGCCGTAGGCATCGAACTGGCCCTGCGCCACCCCGAGCGGCTCGCCTCGCTCGCGCTGGTCGCGGCCTCCCCCCGGTTCGGCACCCCGGACGAGTTCCGCCAGCGCGGGGTCGTGGTCCGCACCAACGGCCTGGACCCGATCGCCCGGACCGCCCCCGACCGCTGGTTCACCGGCGGGTTCGCCGCCGCCCAGCCCGCGATCACCGAGTGGGCCGTGCAGATGGTCCGCACCACCGACCCGGGCTGCTACATCGCCGCCTGCGAGGCCCTCGCCTCCTTCGACGTACGGCCCGAGCTGGGCCGGGTCGGCGTACCCACGCTGGTCCTGGTCGGCTCCGACGACCAGGTCACCGGTCCCGCCGAGGCCCGTACCCTGGTCGCCGGCATCCCCGACGCCCGGCTCGCGGTCGTCCCCGGCGCCTCCCACCTGGTGCCGGTCGAGCAGCCCGCCGCCGTCACCGACCTGCTCGTCCACCACTTCTCCACCGCCTGGCAGCAGCCCTTCGACACCGGGCAGACCGCCCTGCCGGCCACCCCCGCCGCCACCGCCGTCCCGGCGGCCGCCCCGGCCGTGCCGGCGCAGGCCGCGCCGGTCGCCGAGATCGCCCCGGCGGCCGTACCGGACCGGGCCGACGGCCCGCCCGACCGGTACGAGACCGGGCTGAAGATCCGCCGCGAGGTGCTCGGCGACGCGCACGTGGACCGCACGCTGGCGGAGTCCGACGCGTTCGCCGGGGACTTCCAGGAGTTCATCACCCGCTACGCCTGGGGCGAGATCTGGGACCGCCCGGGCCTGGACCGCCGCACCCGCAGCTGCGTCACGCTCGGCGCGCTGGTCGCGGGCGGTCACCTGGAGGAGCTGGCCGCCCACACCCGCGCGGCCCTGCGCAACGGGCTGACCCCGGCCGAGATCGGCGAGGTGCTGCTGCAGACCGCCGTCTACTGCGGGGTGCCGGCCGCGAACAGCGCGTTCCGGGTGGCCCAGCGGGTCATCCGCGAGGAGACCACACCCGCCGGGTAGCGGCACGCGCGGCGGACGCGGGCGTGAAGATGGGTGACATGAAGCTCACGAAGAAGTCCCACGCCTGCGTCCGCCTCGACAAGGAGGGCCGGACGCTCGTCATCGACCCGGGCGGTTTCTCCGAACAGGACGCGGCCCTCGGCGCGGACGCCATCCTGGTCACGCACGAGCACCCGGACCACTTCGACGAGTCCCGGCTGCGGGCCGCCATGGAGGACAACCCGGCCGCCGAGATCTGGACCCTCGGGTCGGTCGCCGAGCGGATCACCGCGGCCTTCCCCGGCCGGGTGCACACCGTCGGCCACGGCGACACCTTCACCGCCGCCGGATTCGACGTCCAGGTGCACGGCGAGCTGCACGCGGTCATCCACCCCGACCTGCCGCGCGTCACCAACGTCGGCTATCTGATCGACGGCGGCGCGGTCTTCCACCCCGGCGACGCCCTCACCGTCCCCGGCCGGCCGGTGGAGACGCTGCTGCTCCCGGTGATGGCCCCCTGGAACAAGATCTCCGAGGTGATCGACTACGTCCGCGAGGTCCGCCCGCGGCGCGCCTTCGACGTCCACGACGCCCTGCTCACCGACCTGGCCCGCCCCCTCTACGACGGCCACCTCGGCCGGCTCGGCGGCACCGACCACCAGCGGCTGGCACCCGGGGCGGCCGCGCAGCTCTGAGCCCGGTGTCACAGGCTCCGGGTAGGTTGTGGGACATGCGCATCGCTACCTGGAACGTGAACTCGATCACCGCCCGCCTGCCACGGCTGCTGGCCTGGCTGGAGAGCAGCGGCACCGACGTGCTGTGCCTCCAGGAGGCCAAGGTCGCCGAGGAGCAGTTCCCGTTCGACCAGCTGCGCGAGCTGGGCTACGAGTCGGCGGTGAACGCGACCGGCCGGTGGAACGGCGTGGCGGTGCTCTCCCGCGTGGGCCTCGAGGACGTGGTCAAGGGCCTGCCCGGCGACCCCGGCTACGACGGCGTGACCGAGCCGCGCGCCCTCTCGGCGACCTGCGGCCCGGTCCGCGTCTGGTCGGTGTACCTGCCCAACGGCCGCGAGGTCGGGCACCCGCACTACGCCTACAAGCTCCAGTGGTTCGAGGCCCTGAAGGCGGCCGTGTACGGCGACGCGCGGGGCGGCCGCCCGTTCGCCGTCATGGGGGACTACAACGTGGCGCCCACCGACGACGACGTCCACGACGTGGCGGCCTTCGAGGGCTCCACCCACGTCACCCCGGCCGAGCGCGCCGCGCTCGCCTCCCTGCGCGAGGCGGGCCTCGACGACATCGTGCCGCGCCCGCTCAAGTACGACCGGCCGTTCACGTACTGGGACTACCGCCAGCTGTGCTTCCCGAAGAACCGCGGCATGCGCATCGACCTGGTGTACGGCAACGAACCCTTCGCCCGGGCCGTCAAGGACGCCTACGTCGACCGCGAGGAGCGCAAGGGCAAGGGCGCCTCCGATCACGCGCCCGTGGTGGTCGACCTGGACGTGTGATGCCACGCTGGGGGCATGCGTCTTCCGTTCCTGGGCCCCCGGCACAAGAAGATTGGCGCGGCGGCGCCGCCCGCCGATCCCGAGGCGGTCGCCGCGCTGCTGTCCGAGTGCGATCTGCTGCGTGCGCAGGCGGCCCGGGGCGGCGTCCGCCTCGACGACACCCCGGCCTCCCTGGAGGCCCTGGACCAGATGGTCCCGCGCTGGCGCGACGACCACGAGATCCTGCCCTGGCTGGGCCACGACGCGGGGCTGTACCTGGGCACGGTCGTGGTGCGCACGGTGCCCGGCGCCGCCTGGCTGATCCGCTCCGACGGCGAACCCGTCGTACGGCTCGCCTCCGGCCGGACGGTGGAGGTGGTGCCGGCCGGGCAGGAGTGGGCCGCGAGCGGCGTCCCCGAGCTGTCCCAGTGGTACGCCGGGATCGCCGGGGACTGAGCCCGCCCCGGCCGCCCGGCGGCGTAAATACGGCTAATGCCCTGGGGGTGCGTGTCGTCCCTCCACCGCACCGCCCGCTGGATAGGTTGCGGCAACCACGACACAGCCGAGAGCGAGTGGGGCTGCGGATGGCCGTCGATCCGTTGATCGAACTGCGGAACGTCAACAAGTACTACGGGGAGCTGCATGTCCTGAGGGACATCGACCTCACGGTCGGCAAGGGCGAGGTGGTCGTGGTCATCGGCCCGTCGGGATCGGGCAAGTCGACGCTGTGCAGGACGATCAACCGGCTGGAGGCCATCGAGTCCGGCACCATCACCCTCGACGGGCAGCCGCTGCCCGCGGAGGGCAAGGCCCTCGCCCGGCTGCGCGCCGAGGTCGGCATGGTCTTCCAGTCCTTCAACCTCTTCGCCCACAAGACCGTCCTGCAGAACGTCTCCCTCGCCCAGGTGAAGGTGCGCCGGCGGGGGCAGGCGGAGGCCGACCGGCGCTCCCGTGAACTCCTGGACCGGGTCGGCCTGCTGAACCAGGCCGACAAGTACCCCGCCCAGCTCTCCGGCGGCCAGCAGCAGCGCGTCGCCATCGCCCGCGCGCTCGCCATGGAACCCAAGGCGATGCTCTTCGACGAGCCCACCTCCGCCCTCGACCCCGAGATGATCAACGAGGTGCTGGAGGTCATGCGGCAGCTCGCCCGGGACGGCATGACGATGGTCGTCGTCACCCACGAGATGGGCTTCGCCCGCGCCTCCGCCAACCGGGTCGTCTTCATGGCCGACGGCCGGATCGTGGAGGACCGCAGCCCGGACGAGTTCTTCACGGACCCGCGCAGCGACCGCGCCAGGGACTTCCTCTCCAAGATCCTCAAGCACTGACCGGGGGACCGCGACCCATGTGCCGTACCGCCCGTGTGCCCCGCGCCCTGTGCGCGCTCCTCGTGCTGCTGGCCGCCGCCTGCGGCAAGGAGGGCAGCCCGCCCGGCAAGGGACCGGCCGCCGGAAGGCTCCCGCACTACCAGGTGGCCCGGGACGTCCGCCTGCCCGCCTCCCGGACCTGGATGCGGGCGAAGCGGCGCGGCCACTTCGTCGTCGGCGTCAAGGAGGACCAGCCCTACCTGGGCGAGAAGGACCCCGCCACCGGCACCTACTCCGGCTTCGACATCGAGATCGCCAAGATGATGTCCGCCTCCCTGGGCCTGGCGCCGAAGACCATCCGGTTCCGCACCATCGCCTCCGCCAACCGCGAGACCGCCCTGCAGAACGGCCAGATCGACTACTACGTGGGCACCTACACCATCAACCCCAACCGCAAGAAGCTGGTCGGCTTCGCGGGCCCCTACTACATGGCCGGCCAGTCGCTCCTGGTCCGCGAGGACGAGGACACCATCCACGGCCCGCGGGACCTCGCCGGCAGACGCGTCTGCTCGGCGGCGGGCTCCACGCCGTACCAGCGCGTCAAGGCCGACTACCCGAAGGCGGTCCTGGTCGCCTACGACACCTACTCGGTCTGCGTCGACAACCTCCTCACCTACCAGGTCGACGCGGTCACCACCGACGACGCCATCCTGATCGGCTACGCGGCCAAGGTCCCGAGCGAACTGAAGCTCGCCGGCAAGCCGTTCTCGAAGGAGCCCTACGGCATCGGCGTCCCGCACGGCGACAACGCCCTGCGCCTCGCCCTCGACGACGCCCTGGCGGCCCGCGAGAAGAACGGCGACTGGAAGAAGGCGTACGACGCCACGCTCGGCCTGTCCGGCGTGCCCGCCCCCCACCCGCCCGCCGTCGACCGCTACCGGGCGGGCTGAGCGAGGACGCCATGAACGTACTGACAGACAACTTCTCGGCCTACGGCGCCGGTTTCCTCGGCACCCTCGAACTGACCGTCTACGCCTCCCTGCTGGCCCTCGCCCTGGGCTTCCTGATGGCGTCCTTCCGGGTCGCGCCCGTCGGCTCCCTGCGGACCTTCGGCACCGTGTGGGTCGCCGTGCTCCGCAACACCCCGCTCACCCTGCTGTTCTTCGCGGTGCTGCTCGGACTGCCCCGGTTCGGGCTCGTGCTCCCCTTCGAGGTGTTCGCGGTCCTCGCCCTCGGCTGCTACACCTCCGCCTTCGTCTGCGAGGCGCTGCGCTCCGGCATCAACACCGTGCCCACGGGACAGGGGGAGGCGGCCCGCAGCCTCGGCATGACCTTCGGGCAGACCCTGTCGGTGGTCGTGCTGCCCCAGGCGTTCCGGTCCGTGATCCCGCCCATCGGCTCCACCCTCATCGCGCTCGCCAAGAACTCCGCGATCGCGGGCGCCTTCAGCGTGACCGAACTCCTCGGCACGTACAAGACGCTCAACGAACTCGGGTACGACATCGTGTGGACGTTCGTCTGGATCGCCGCCGGCTACCTGATCATCACGCTCGCCATCAGCGCCCTGTTCCACGCGCTGGAGCGGAAGTGGGGGGTCGCCCGATGACCGGGGCCTCGGCGCTCTACGACATCCCGGGCCCGCGCACCCGGCGACGGCACGCGGTCTACGGACTGCTGTCCGCCGTCATCCTCCTCGCGCTGCTCGCCTGGATCCTGTACCTGCTGTTCCACACCGGCCAGTTCACCGCCACCAAGTGGGCGCCCTTCGAGTACCAGGGCATCCAGCGCCTGTTGCTGCGCGGCCTCGGCAACACCCTGAAGGCGTTCGCGACCGCGGCCGTCCTCTCCCTCGTCCTCGGCGGGGTGCTGGCCTCGGGCCGGCTGTCGGACCACCGGCCGGTGCGCACGCTCGCCACGCTCCTCGTGGAGTTCTTCCGGGCCATGCCCGTCCTGGTGATGATCTTCTTCGTCTTCGTCGCGCTGAAGGTGCAGCCGCTGCCCGCGCTGGTCGCCGGGCTCACCCTCTACAACGGCTCGGTGCTCGCCGAGGTCTTCCGCTCCGGTGTGCACGCCGTCGAACGCGGTCAGCGGGAGGCCGCGTTCGCGCTCGGCATGCGCAAGACGCAGGTCATGGCGCACGTCCTCGTGCCGCAGGCGGTGCGCGCCATGCTGCCCGCCATCATCAGCCAGTTGGTGGTCGCCCTGAAGGACACCTCCCTCGGCTTCCTCATCACCTACGAGGAGTTTCTCCATGCCGGGAAACTCATCGCCTCCAACCTCGACTACGATTTGCCGTTCATCCCCGTGGTGATGGTGATCTCGCCGATCTACATCGGGATGTGCATGCTGCTCTCGTGGTTCGCCGGCTGGGTGTCCCGCCGTGAGCAGCGCAGCCCCAAGACCGAGGCGGTGGCTCACGCCCCGGCCGGCCCTGGGGCGCTGCTGCCCGGTGGGGAGCCCCCCATGGCCCCGAAACCCTGAGGGGGGCGGCAGTTCAACGGGCCAGGCTCGTCCGGCGGCAGCCGGAGATCACTGCTCGCGGAGCGGGACGGACACCTGTGACGGGCCGTCCCCGGGCGAGCAGAAGGTCAGCTGCGCGCCGGACGGGTTGTGCTCGGCGGTGTGACTTCCGCCACCGGCCCGACCACCCCGTGCCGTACGCGTGTTCGAGCCCCGGCATGGTGGGCCGGGATCCCGTCGCGTACTGTCGGTACAGCATCGTTCTGGTTACGCTGCGCGGACTGTCCCGACGGGAGGTACGCATGGGTCGCCCAGACAAGCGGAAACTTGCGGTTCTGGTGGTCTCGGCCGCCGTGGTGTCGGTGGGCGCGGCGGCGCCGCCCGCCGCGCCGGCGAGCGGGAAGGCCGCCAAGACGCCCGTCGCCGTCGGTTACGGCGGTGCCGTGGCCAGCGTCGACGCGGACGCCTCCGCCGCGGGGATCGAGGTCCTCGAGCGCGGCGGCAACGCGGTGGACGCGGCCGTCGCCACGGCCGCCGCGCTCGGCGTCACCGAGCCCTACTCCGCCGGCATCGGCGGAGGCGGCTACTTCGTCTACTACGACGCGCGGACGCGCACGGTCCACACCATCGACGGCCGGGAGACCGCGCCGCTCGCCGCGGACTCCGGCCTGTTCACCGAGCACGGCAAGCCGCTGCCCTTCGCCGACGCCGTCAGCAGCGGTCTGAGCGTCGGCACCCCGGGCACGCCCGCCACCTGGCAGAAGGCCCTGGAGGAATGGGGCAGCGAGAACCTGCGCACCGTGCTCGAACCGGCCGAGCGCATAGCCCGCGCCGGCTTCACGGTGGACGAGACCTTCCGGGCGCAGACCGCGGCCAACGAGACCCGGTTCCGCTACTTCCCCGACACGGTGAAGCTGTTCCTGCCGAACGGCGAGCTGCCCGTCGTCGGCTCCACCCTGAAGAACCCCGAACTGGCCCGCACCTACGAGCAGCTGGGCCGCGAGGGCACCGCCGCCGTCTACCGCGGGGACATCGGCGACGACATCGTCAAGACCGTCGAACACCCGCCCGTGGACCCCGCCTCCGGCTGGAACGCCCGCCCCGGCAAGCTCGCCGAGAAGGACTTCGCGGTCTACCGCGCCAAGCTCCAGGCCCCGACCAGGACGTCGTACCGCGGCCTGGACGTCTACTCCATCGCCCCGTCCTCCTCCGGCGGCACCACGGTCGGCGAGGCCCTGAACATCCTGGAGCGGACGAACCTGTCGAAGGCGAGCCGGGTCCGCTATCTGCACCGCCTCATCGAAGCCAGCCGTGTCGCCTTCGCCGACCGCGGCCGCTGGGTCGGCGACCCCGCCTTCGAGGACGTTCCGGCCAGGCAGCTGCTGTCGCAGCGGTACGCCGACTCGCGCGCCTGCCTCATCAAGGACGACGCGGTCCTCACCAGCCCGCTCGCCCCGGGCGACCCGCGCCACCCCGCGCCCTGCGGCAAGGGCGGCACCGCGGCCCCGACGACGTACGAGGGCGAGAACACCACCCATCTGACCGTGGCCGACAAGTGGGGCAACGTCGTCGCCTACACGCTCACCATCGAGCAGACCGGCGGCAGCGGCATCACCGTTCCCGGCCGGGGCTTCCTGCTCAACAACGAGCTGACCGACTTCTCCTTCGCCCCCGCCAACCCGGCCGTCCACGACCCCAACCTGCCCGGCCCGGGCAAGCGCCCGCGCTCCTCGGTCTCCCCGACCATCGTGCTGGACCGGCACGGCAAGCCCGTGGTGGCGCTCGGTTCGCCCGGCGGCGCGACCATCGTCACCACCGTGCTCCAGACCCTGACCGGCTTCCTCGACCGGCACCTGCCGCTGGTCGACGCCATCGCCGCACCGCGCGCCAGCCAGCGCAACACGGCGAAGACCGAGCTGGAACCGGGACTCTACGACAGCGAGCTGAGGAGCCGCCTGGAGGCCATCGGGCACGTCTTCAGCCCGAACCCCGAGATCGGCGCCGCCACCGGCGTGCAGCGCCTGCCGGACGGCAGGTGGCTGGCCGCCGCCGAGAAGGTACGGCGCGGCGGCGGCTCGGCGATGGTGGTGCGCCCGGCGCGGTAGCCCCCCGGCCGCCGGGCGGCGTGACGCCCCCCGGCGGCCGGATTCACCGCTCCGGTGCGGGCGGCTCAGTGCCGGTCTCCGACGCGGGCGGGGCCGCCGCCTGGCCGGCCCGCCGGTCGGCGCGGAAGTCCAGCCGCCCGTCCCGGACGTCCACCGTGACCCGGCCGCCCTCGGAGACCGTGCCGTTCAGCAGCAGCCGGGAGAGCTGGTTGTCCACCTCGCGCTGGATGGTGCGGCGCAGCGGCCGGGCGCCGTACTCCGGCTGGTAGCCGCGCTCGGCCAGCCAGTCCACGGCCGCGCGCGTGAACTCCACCGACACGCCCTGTCCCTCCACCAGCCGGCGGGTGTTCTCCAGCAGCAGCTCGGTGATCCGCCGCAACTGGTCGCCCGTCAGCTGCCGGAAGACCACGATCTCGTCGATCCGGTTGAGGAACTCCGGCCGGAAGTGCTCGCGCAGCGGCCTGAGGATCCGCTCGCGCCGGGCCTCCTCGTCGGCGTCCGCGCCGCCCGGCCCGAACCCGATCCCGGCACCGCGCCGGGTGATCGCCTCCGAGCCCAGGTTGCTGGTCATCACGATGACGGTGTGGGTGAAGTCCACCGTGCGGCCCTGCGAGTCGGTGAGCCGGCCGTCGTCCAGCACCTGGAGCAGGATGTTGAAGACGTCCGGGTGCGCCTTCTCCACCTCGTCCAGCAGGAGCAGCGAGTACGGGTGCCGGCGCACCACCTCGGTGAGCTGCCCGGCCTCCTCGTGGCCGACGTACCCGGGCGGGGCGCCCACCAGCCGGGAGACGGTGTGCCGCTCCTGGTACTCGCTCATGTCCAGCCGGACCATCCGTTCCTCGCTGCCGAACAGCGCCTCCGCGAGCGCCCGGGCCAGCTCGGTCTTGCCGACGCCGGTCGGGCCGAGGAAGAGGAAGCTGCCGATGGGCCGGTGGGGGCTCGCGAGCCCGGCGCGGGAGCGCAGCACCGCCTCCGAGACCACGGCGACCGCCTCCTCCTGGCCGATCACCCGCTGGTGCAGGTGTTCCTCCAGGCCGAGCAGCCGCTCCTTCTCCTCCTCGGTCAGCCGGCTGACCGGGATGCCGGTCTGCCGGGACACCACCTCGGCGATGGCCTCCGCCGTCACCTCCAGCTGCCCCTCGTCGGCCTTCCCCTCCTCGCTGGCCGCCGTGATCCGCTGCTTCAGCTCGGTGATCCGGTCGCGCAGCTGCTTGGCCTGCTCGTAGTCCTCGTCCGCGACCGCCTGGTCCTTGTCCCGGACCAGCTGCTCCACCTCGCGCTCCATGGCGCGTACGTCCGTGCCCTTCGTCCGGGCGCCGAGCCGCACCCGGGCGCCGGCCTGGTCGATCAGGTCGATCGCCTTGTCGGGCAGCCGCCGGTCGGTGAGATACCGGTCCGACAGCTCCACGGCGGCGACCAGCGCCTCGTCGGTGTAGCGGACCTGGTGGTGGGCCTCGTAGCGGTCGCGCAGCCCGCGCAGGATCCCGATCGTGTCCCCGGCCGTCGGCTCGGGCACCAGGATCGGCTGGAAGCGGCGGGCCAGCGCCGCGTCCTTCTCGATCCGGCGGAACTCCTCCAGCGTGGTCGCGCCCACGATGTGCAGCTCTCCCCGGGCCAGGGCGGGCTTGAGGATGTTCCCGGCGTCCATGCCGCCGCCCTCGCCGCCGGAACCGGCGCCGACGACGGTGTGCAGCTCGTCGATGAAGACGACCAGCCGGTCGGAGTGGGCGCGGATCTCCTCCACGATGGTGTTCAGGCGCTCCTCGAAGTCGCCCCGGTAGCGGGTGCCGGCCACCACCCCGGTCAGGTCCAGGGCGACCACCCGCCGTCCGGCCAGCACGTCGGGCACGTCGCCGTCGGCGATGCGCTGCGCGAGCCCCTCGACGACGGCCGTCTTGCCGACGCCCGCGTCACCGATCAGCACCGGGTTGTTCTTGCCGCGCCGGGACAGCACCTCGATGGTCTGCTCGATCTCGGTGTCCCGGCCGATCACCGGGTCGACCCGGCCCTGCCGGGCCAGCTCGGTCAGATCACGGCCGTACTTGTCCAGGGTGGGCGTGCCGGTGGGCCGCTGCCGCTCCGGGCGCGGCTGCGTGCTCTCCGGGGCCTCCGGCGGCAGGGAGCGCGGCTGGAACCGGGCCGCGTGCAGGATGTGCCCGGCCGCCGAGTCCGGGTTCGAGGCGAGCGCGCTGAGCACGTGCTCGGGGCCGATGTACCCGGCGCCGCTGGCCCGCGCCATGTCGTGCGCGTCCAGCAGGGCCCGCTTGACGGCCGGGGTCAGGGACAGCGAGGTCGGCGGCGGGGCCTCGCCCGGCGGGTGCTGCACCGGGCCCGCCCGGTCGTCGATCTCCGAGGCGAGCGAGTCCGGGTCCGCGCCCGCCCGGCTCAGCAGGCTCCGGGTGGGCTCCGTCGACACGGCCGCGCGCAGCAGGTGCTGGGTGTCCAGGTCGCGGCTGCCGTGGTCGGCGGCGTACTGGGCGGCTCCTCTGACCATCTCCCGGGCCGGCTGGCTGAGCAGGCGGCCGATGTCGATGTGGCGTGGCGCCCCGCCGCCGGCGGCTCCGCCGAAGAAGCGGGCCAGGAAGTCACCGAAGGGGTCAGGAGGGTAGCCGTTGGTCATGGCGTGGGGTTCCTTCACTGACGACATGCGGAGCGGCCGGGTAACCCGGGGGCGGGTTGCTCATGCCCACGATGGCACGATCCGTGGGGGCGGGCATGTTCGCCCACGGGCGGTGAGGGGGCCCGTCCGGGCGGCGGTGGCCGCGGGTCTCCCGGGCCGCGCCGCCGCTGGGCTCCGCGGCCCGTCAGGGTGTCTGCCGGGCCGTGAGGATCCGGGGGCCCGCCTCCGTGACGGCCACCGTGTGCTCGACGTGGGCCGCGCGGGAGCCGTCGTCGGTGCGCAGGGTCCAGCCGTCCGGGGCCTCGTGGTAGCCGTCCTTGCCGCTCGCGATCAGCATGGGCTCGATGGCGAGGACCATGCCGGGGCGCAGCGGCAGACCGCGGCCGGGGCGGCCCTCGTTCGGGACCTCGGGGTCCTCGTGCATGCGGCGGCCCACGCCATGGCCGCCGAAGCCCTGCGGGATGCCGTAGCCGGCCGTGCGGCAGACCCGGCCGACGGCGTGCGCGATGTCCCCGATGCGGCCTCCCGCCACGGCCGCCTCGATGCCCGCGGCCAGCGCCCGCTCGGCGGTCTCCACCAGCCGCAGGTCCGCCGGGCGGGCGCGGCCCACCACGAAGCTGATCGCGGAGTCGCTCGCCCAGCCGTCCAGCACGGCGCCGCAGTCGACGGAGAGCAGGTCGCCGTCGCGGAGCCGGTAGCCGGTGGGGATGCCGTGCACGATCGCGTCGTTCACCGAGGCGCAGATCACCGCGGGGAAGGGGGTCGGGGCGAAGGAGGGGCGGTAGCCGAGGAACGGCGAGGACGCGCCCGCCTCGCGCAGCACCTCCCGGGCCACCTCGTCCAGCTCCAGCAGCGAGACGCCGACGCGCGCGGCCTTCCGCACGGCCGTCAGGGCACGCCCGACGACCTGGCCCGCCGCGTGCATCGCGTCGATCGATGTTTCGGTCTTCAGTTCCACCATGCCAATTACTATACCGGTATTTTAATTGGGTGAACGGAGGGGCCGGCGCGGGGGAGGGGCAGAATGGGGGCATGGTGCGCACCCCACTCACTCCCGAAGAGCGCGAACGCGGCGAGCGGCTCGGGCAGCTGCTGCGCGAGGCGCGCGGCGACCGGAGCATGGCGGACGTCGCCGCGGCGGCGGGCGTCTCCGCCGAGACGCTCCGCAAGATCGAGACGGGACGGGCGCCGACGCCGGCGTTCTTCACCGTCGCCGCGCTGGCGGGCGCGCTCGGGCTGTCCATGGACGAGCTGGTGACCCGGTGCGCCCTGGTGCCCCTCTGAGCCGCCCGCACGGCGCGCCTCGCCGGGCCCGTTCCTCCACGGGGGTGTGAAACATGATCGGCCCCGCGGGTTGACGACGGGTGGTCTTGGCAAGGGCCGCCCGGGGGCTTACGTTCGTCCCTCTACCGCCTGCTCTACGGGCGTAGAGGCTCTGACGTCGCGTCGAAGGAGCAGCTCATGGCCAACGTCGTCCGCGCCGCTCTGGTCCAGGCCACCTGGACCGGAGACACCGGGTCCATGATCGCGAAGCACGAGGAGCACGCCCGCGAGGCGGCCCGCCGCGGCGCGCGGATCATCGGATTCCAGGAAGTCTTCAACGCCCCCTACTTCTGCCAGGTCCAGGAGCCCGGGCACTACCGCTGGGCGGAACCCGTGCCCGACGGCCCGACCGTGCGCCGGATGCGGGACCTCGCCCGGGAGACCGGCATGGTGCTCGTCGTCCCGGTCTTCGAGGTCGAGCAGTCCGGCTTCTACTACAACACCGCGGCCGTGATCGACGCCGACGGCGGCTACCTCGGCAAGTACCGCAAGCACCACATCCCGCAGGTGAGGGGCTTCTGGGAGAAGTACTACTTCAAACCCGGCAACCTGGGCTGGCCCGTCTTCGACACCGCCGTCGGCAAGGTCGGCGTCTACATCTGCTACGACCGCCACTTCCCGGAGGGCTGGCGGCAACTCGGCCTGAACGGCGCCCAGATCGTCTACAACCCCTCCGCCACCCACCGGGGCCTGTCCGCCCACCTGTGGCGGCTGGAACAGCCCGCCGCCGCCGTCGCCAACGAGTACTTCGTCGCCGCCATCAACCGCGTCGGACAGGAGGAGTACGGCGACAACGACTTCTACGGCACGTCGTACTTCGTCGACCCGCGCGGACAGTTCGTCGGCCCGGTCGCGAGCGACACGAGCGAGGAACTCCTCGTGCGGGACCTGGACCTCGGCCTCGTCGACGACGTGCGGCGGCAGTGGGCCTTCTACCGCGACCGGCGCCCCGACGCCTACGAAGGGCTGGTGCGGCCGTGACCGGCCTCCACTCCCGCCACCGCGGGGTCATGCCCGACTGGCTCGCCCTCTACTACGACGACCCGATCGAGATCACCCACGGCGAGGGCCGCCACGTCTGGGACTCCTCGGGCCGCAGATACCTGGACTTCTTCGGCGGCATCCTCACCACGCTGACCGCGCACGCCCTGCCCGAGGTCACCAAGGCGGTCGCCGAGCAGGCCGGCCGGCTGCTGCACTCCTCGACCCTCTACCTCAACCGGCCGATGGTCGAACTCGCCGAGCGCATCGCCCAGGTGAGCGGCATCCCGGACCCCCGGGTGTTCTTCACCGCCTCCGGCACCGAGGCCAACGACACCGCCCTGCTGCTCGCCACCGCCTACCGGCGCAGCAACACCGTCCTGGCCATGCGCAACAGCTATCACGGGCGCTCCTTCGGCGCGGTCGGCATCACCGGCAACCGCGGCTGGTCCCCGACCTCCCTGTCCCCGGTGCAGACCCTGTACGTGCACGGCGCCGTGCGCACCCGCGGCCCCTTCGCCCACCTGGACGACCGCGCGTTCATCGACGCCTGCGTCGCCGACCTGTCGGACGTCCTCGGCCACACCCGGCCCCCGGCCGCGCTGATCGCCGAACCCGTCCAGGGCGTCGGCGGGTTCACCTCGCCGCCCGACGGCCTGTTCGCGGCCTTCCGCGAGGTGCTGAGCGCCCAGGGCATCCTGTGGATCTCCGACGAGGTGCAGACCGGCTGGGGCCGCACCGGCGACCACTTCTGGGGCTGGCAGGCACACGCCCGCGGCGGCCCGCCGGACATCGTCACCTTCGCCAAGGGCATCGGCAACGGCATGTCCATCGGAGGGGTCGTCGCCCGCGCCGAGATCATGAACTGCCTGGACGCGAACAGCATCTCCACCTTCGGCGGCACCCAGATCACCATGGCCGCGGGCCTCGCCAACCTCACCTACCTCCTCGAACACGACCTCCAGGGCAACGCCCGGCGCGTCGGCGGACTGCTCGCCGAACGGCTGCGGGCGGCCACCGCCGGGCTGCCCGGAGTGCGCGAGGTGCGCGGACGCGGACTGATGATCGGCATCGAGCTGGTGAAGCCGGGCACGGACGAGGCCGACCCGCGGGCCGCCGCCGCCGCGCTGGAGGCGGCCCGCCGGGACGGCCTGCTCATCGGCAAGGGCGGCGGCCACGACAGCAGCGCCCTGCGGATCGCCCCGCCGCTCTCCCTGACCGCCGCCGAGGCCGAGGAGGGCGCGGCGATCCTGGAGAGCGCGCTCAGGAGCCTCCACTAGGGACGGGAGCGCACGAGCCGCCGACGGCACCCCGACCCGCCCCGAGTGACCGAGGAGCAGCATGAGCAGCCGTACCGTCATCCGCCACGGCCTCGTCATCACCGCGTCGGACGAGATCCACGCCGACGTCCTCATCGAGGACGGCCGCGTCGCCGCCCTGGCCACACCCCGCTCGCAGAACTGGACCGCGGACCGCGAGATCGACGCCACCGGCCGGTACGTCATCCCGGGCGGCGTCGACGTGCACACCCACATGGAGCTGCCGTTCGGCGGCACCCACGCCTCCGACACGTTCGAGACCGGCACCCGGGCCGCCGCCTGGGGCGGTACGACCACCATCGTGGACTTCGCGGTGCAGAGCGTCGGCCGCACCCTGCGCGAGGGCCTGGACGCCTGGCACGCCAAGGCCGAGGGCAACTGCGCGATCGACTACGCCTTCCACATGATCGTCTCCGATGTGAACGACGACACGCTCAAGGAGATGGACCTCCTGATCGAGGAGGGCGTGACCTCGTTCAAGCAGTTCATGGCCTATCCGGGCGTCTTCTACTCGGACGACGGCCAGATCCTGCGCGCCATGCAGCGCTCCGCCGGGAACGGCGGGCTGATCATGATGCACGCCGAGAACGGCATCGCCATCGACGTGCTGGTCCGGCAGGCGCTGGCCCGGGGCGAGACCGGCCCGCGCCACCACGGCGAGGTCCGCAAGGCGCTGCTGGAGGCCGAGGCCACCCATCGCGCGATCCGGCTCGCCCAGGTCGCCGGGGCCCCGCTGTACGTCGTCCACGTCTCGGCGGCGGAGGCGGTCGCGGAGCTGGTCAGGGCCCGTGACGAGGGACTGGACGTCTTCGGCGAGACCTGCCCGCAGTATCTGTTCCTGTCCGCCGACAACCTCGCGGAGCCGGACTTCGAGGGCGCCAAGTACGTGTGCAGCACCCCGCTCAGGCCCCGCGAACACCAGGCCAGGCTGTGGCGGGGCCTGAGGACGAACGACCTCCAGGTCGTTTCCACCGACCACTGCCCCTTCTGCTTCACCGGCCAGAAGGAACTGGGCCGGGGCGACTTCTCCCGGATCCCCAACGGCCTTCCGGGCGTCGAGAACCGCATGGACCTGCTCCACCAGGCCGTCGTGGACGGCCACCTCTCGCGCCGCCGCTGGATCGAGATCGCCTGCGCCACCCCGGCCCGCATGTTCGGCCTGTACCCGAAGAAGGGCACCATCGCCCCGGGCGCCGACGCCGACATCGTCCTCTACGACCCGCACGCCGAGCAGGTCATGTCCGCCGCGACCCACCACATGAACGTCGACTACTCGGCGTACGAGGGCAAGCGGGTCACCGGCCGCGTCGAGACGGTCCTCTCGCGCGGCGAAGTCGTCATCGACCGGCGGGAGTTCACCGGCCGGGCCGGGCACGGCGTCTTCACCCCGCGCTCCACCTGTCAGTACCTGGACTAGGAGTGGCGACCATGGACTTCGGACTCGTCCTGCAGACCGATCCGCCCGCCTCCCGCGTCGTCGGCCTGATGCGACGGGCCGAGCGCAACGGCTTCCGCTACGGCTGGACCTTCGACTCCGCCGTGCTCTGGCAGGAGCCGTTCGTGATCTACAGCCAGATCCTGGCGCACACCGAGCGGCTGACGGTCGGGCCGATGGTCACCAACCCCGGCACCCGCACCTGGGAGGTCACCGCCTCCACCTTCGCCACCCTCAACGACATGTTCGGCAACCGCACCGTCTGCGGCATCGGCCGCGGCGACTCCGCGATGCGCGTCGCCGGCCGCAGACCCCAGACCCTGGCCCACATCAGCGAGGCCATGAAGGTCATCCGCGCCCTCGGCCGCGGCGAGGAGGCCGACCTCGGCGGCACCAGGATCCGCATCCCGTGGGTCAAGGAGGGCGCCGAACTCCCCGTCTGGATGGCCGCGTACGGCCCGAAGGCCCTGAAGACGGCCGGCGCGGAGGCCGACGGGTTCATCCTCCAGCTCGCCGACCTGTCCCTGACCGAGTACATGGTGAAGGCCGTCAAGGACGCGGCGGCCGCCGCCGGCCGCGACCCGTCCGAGGTGACGGTCTGCGTCGCCGCCCCGGCCTATGTCACCGCCGACGACTCGCCCGAGGCCCTCGCCCACGCCCGCGACCAGTGCCGCTGGTTCGGCGGCATGGTCGGCAACCACGTCGCCGACCTCGTCGCCCGTTACGGCGAGCACTCCGCCGGCGTCCCCGCGGAACTCACCGACTACATCAAGGCCCGGCAGGGCTACGACTACGCCCACCACGGCCGCAGCGGCAACCCGGACACCGCGTTCGTGCCCGACGAGATCGTGGACCGGTTCTGCGTCATCGGTCCCGCCGAGCGGCACATCGGGAAACTGACCGCCCTGCGCGACCTCGGCGTCGACCAGTTCGCGCTGTACGACATGCACGACGCCCAGGAGGCGACGATCGACGTCTACGGCAGCCGGATCATCCCGGCCGTCAACTCCTGACCTCCTCACCCCGGTTCTCCCCTCCCCGCCGCCCCGGGGAGGGGCCCGGCTCACCGGCGGGTGGTGTCCCCGCCTCGCGCCGAACGCGCGGCCCGGGGCGGACCGGGCGGAAACCGGCCGGTAGCCGGGCGTTGTCCGGCAGGATGCCGGTGGGGCACGCCCGGACCCGGCCGCCGGACCACGGCGGCGGGCACCATGGCGGCGGAGGGGATGACACATGAGTGATGCCGCAGCCGTGTCCGCGGCCGACCGCGCCGCCGCCGCGCTCGCCCGCACCGACCAGCTGTCCGTACCGGTTGAGACGGATACCTACACCGGCATACGGGGGCCGGAACTCGACGCCTTGATCGAGGAGTTGGAGGAACTGCTCGCCGATCCGGCGGGGGCGGGGGAGAGCGGCGCGACGGCGGCCGTGGTGGCGGCACGACTCGGCCGGTGCCGGGCCGTACGGTTCGTCCTCCAGGGCGCCCCGGCCGACCGGGAGCGTGCGCTGCCCCTGCTGGACCAGGCCCGTACGTCCCCCCTGCTCGGCGCCGAGGAGCGGGAGGCGGCCTACCGGGGGCTGGTGGCGCTGACCGGATTCCGGCTGGTGGGACTGAGCCGGGACACCTCCGTCATCTCCGCCCCGCACTGGGACGTCGACCGGCTCGTGGCCCTCTCCGAGCTGGGCAGGCCCCTCGCCCAGGGCGGATCCGGCATCGTGGAGGACACCGGGCTGCTCGCGGGGCTGCTGCTGGAACACGAGCAGCAGCGGATGACCCCCGCATTCCGCGACCGGCTGCGGGGGCTCGTCGCGATGACCGACGCGTTGCGGACCGGCGACACCGACGCGCTCGTCCGCGAGGCCCGGCCCCTGGTCGAGGCCATGACGGACGGGCCGGTGGCGGCGTCGACGGGCACCCTGATGCACCTGATGCTCGGCGAGCTGGAGCGGTCCCTCGCCACGTCCCCGGCGCGGCCCGGGCAGACCGGGGAGATGCCGGCGGGCGAGGGGCCGGCGGGGGACGGGCCGGCCGGGCACGCCGACGCGGCCGTGGAGACCCGGAACGTCCTGACCGAGTTCCTGGCCCTGGCCGAGGTGATGTCCCCCGGCATCGTCGGGCCGCGGAACGTCTCCGGACTCCTCGCCGAACTGATGGGGGAACACCCCGCCACCGCCCCGGCGGACGGCCGCGCGCCCCTGACCTCCAGGATGCTCGGCGCCTTCCTCCACTTCGCCCGCGCCATGTACTCCGGCCACATGGCGGGCTTCCGGGAGGCGCTCCGGCTGATGCACGAGGCGTGGGCCGACGGGGAACTGGACGACAACCCCAACGGCGAGTGGCTCACCAACGTCGTACCCGTCCTGCTCTTCGGGGCCGCCATGAACGGCGGCAGCCTGGAGGACGAGGACCTGGCCCTGGAGCTGTTCGAGACCCAGCGGTGGGACGGCGACCCCGCCGGCGAGGCCGCGACCACCTTGCGCCTGTGCGGGGAGACGATGCGGCTGATGGCCCGGCTGACCGCCGCCCTGGACCGGGGCGAGGCCGAGACCGTCGAGGACGTCATCGACGCGCTGTGCGAACTGGAGCTGGACGAGACCCACGCCGGCGCCGAGGAATGGACCGGCGCCCACATCGGCCTGGCGCTCGGGGTCGCCTACCTCGGCCTCGTCGTGCTCGACGCACCGGGCGCCGACCGGACCGCCCGCCTGCGGGCTGCCGTGCACCACATGCAGCGGGCCGTGGAGACGGCGGTGGACATGCCCGTCCTGCGCAGCCTCCTCGACATGACCTGGGCCCCGCTGCTCACCCTCACGGCGATCGTCGAGTCCGACCCGAGCCGCATCGCCGAGGGCGTACGGCGTGCCCGGGCCGCGCTGGCGAGCACCGAGTTCGCCGGGGCGCTGCGGCCCAGGTCGCACGGCGCCATCGCGCTCGCCCTGGACACCCTGCACGCGTTCACGGGGGACGCCGGGGCGCTGGACGAGGCGATCGGCGAGCTGACCGAAGGGCTCGAGGCTCTGCCCGAAGGGCTGCCGGGCGGCGCCGGCGTCACCTGGGACCTGGCCGCGCTGCACGCCAAGCGCGCCGGGCTGCGGGCGGGCGCCCCGGGCACCGACGAGGACCTGACGGCCGCCGTCGGACTCGCCCGCACCTCGCTGCGGCACTCCGCCGACGAGGTCCTGCTCCAGCAGGGCGTCGGGCGCGGCCTGCGGATCGCCCGCGCGGCGGCCGACCGGGGCCGCGCCGCGGCGTTCTGGGCGCTGCGGGCCGGGCGCACCGAGGAGGCGATCGCCTGTCTGGAGGCAGGCCGGTCCCTGGTGCTCGGGGCGGCGGCGGTCTCCGCGGGCGTCGCCGACCGGCTGGCCGCCCTCGGCGAGAGCGAACTGGCCGAGCGCTGGCGGGCCGCCGCCGACCAGGACCGCGGTGACGACCGCTCCCTGTGGGAGCTGTCCGCCGACGTGGCCTCCGGCAGCCCCGGCGGCCCGTCGGGCGGCTCCCCGATGGAGGTGCTGGCCGCGGTCGGCCCGGGCACCCCCGGGCTGCCCGGTGACCTGCGGCGCCGCTCGCTGGAGCTGCTGCGTGGGCAGGGCGGGGCCGAGCTGGAGCCGGTGCTGCCCTCCGTGGACGACCTGCGGGCCGGGCTGCGGGCGACGGAGGCGGACGCGCTGCTGTACCTGGTCCCCGGCGTCGACGACCCGGACGGCGCGGTGCTGGTCGTCCCCCGCGACGGTCCCGTCGAGACGCTGGCGCTGCCCGGCCTGACCCCCCGGGGACGCGGGCCCGTCGCCGCGTACCTGGCGGCCGGCGCGGACCGGCAGCGGCTGGAGACCACCGTCGGCCAGGGGGAGAAGCACAAGGAGGAGAAGAAGCACGCCGAACGGCGCTGGCTGCGCGCCCTGGACGACCTGTGCGCCTGGGCCGGCGACGTGCTGGGCCCCGCCCTGGACCACATCGGCCCGGGGCATCCCACCCGCACCGAGACCGACGCGCGCTCGGCACCGGCCGCGGGTGCGGGCGGGTGCCCGGCACCGGCCGGGGGTGGAGAGGGGCGCCCCGCACCGTCCGCCGGGGACGGCCCGCGCCCTGCCTTGGCCGGGGGCGTCGACGCGTGTCCTGCCGCGGCCGCCGCCGCCGACGCGGATCCCGCCCCGGTCGCCGCTGACGGCGTGCGCCCCGCGCCGGTCGCCGGAACCGACGAGGGCCGGGCCGTGCGGCTCGTTCTGGTGCCCTGTGGGGAACTCGGGGTGGTGCCCTGGCAGGCGGCCCTGGTCCGGCCGGCCGCCGGGCCCGGGGGAGCGCGTCCGGTCCGGGCCTGTGAGGTGACCGTGCTCACCCACGCGGCCTCCGGCCGGGAGTTCCTGCGGGCCGCGGCCCGGCGGCGCATGCCGCTCGCCGGCCGGCCCGCCCTGGTGTTCCACGGCGGGGACGACCTGGAGTGGGCCGAGGAGGAGATCGACACCCTGGCCGCCGTCCACTACCCGGACGCCGTGGTGCACCGCCCGCACGAGGACCCCGCCACCCCGGAGACCGTCCTGGCGCTGCTCGGCGGCCGGGCCGCCGCCCCCGCCTCCCTGGTGCATCTCGCCTGTCACGGGCTCGCCGGCCCGGACCCCACCCGGTCGGCCCTGCTCCTGGCCGGCCCCGGCCGGGCCGGCGAGCCGTCCCGGAGCGCCGGTCTCACCCTGAGCACCCTGCTGGAGACGCCCGCCGAGGGCGACGCCTTCCGGTCGGCCGGCCCCCTGGTGGTGTGCGGCGGCTGCGAGACCGACCTGACCACCCGCGACCACGACGAGGCCCTGACCGTCACCTCGGTCATGGTGCACCGGCTGGCCGCCGACGCCATCGGCTCCCGGTGGAAGGTCGACGACAAACGGTCGGAGCTGGTCATGCTCGTCCTGCACGACGCCCTCAACCGGGGCCTCGCGCCACCGGACGCGCTGCGCGCCGCCCAGCGCTGGATGCTCACCCCGCCGGACGAGCGCCCGCCCGTCCCGGCGCTGGCGGACATCTCGGACGCGCGGCTCGCGGAGGACTTCCGGGACCGGCCCGACACCTGGGCCGCCTTCGTCCACCACGGCAACCCGGCACCGGCGGCACCCGCCGCCCCGCAGCGGGAAGGAGAGCCCGTATGACCTCGGAGGAACTGCTGAGGCTCCTGGAGGACCACTGGACCACCGTCGCCGGCGGTCTCGACGCGAAAGGCAACCGCCAACTGTCCGAGGCGCTGGCCGAGTTGCGCGAGGAGACGGTCGCCGGCAACCCGGCCGCCGCGGCCCGTACCGTACGCCGGCTCAAGCGCACGCTGTCCGAGCTGCCGCCCCGTCACCCGGTGGCCGAGGCGCTGGGCGGCCACCGCTACGCAGGCGCGGTCCACGAACTGCCCCGCCTCGCCACGATCGACGCGGTGATCAGCGTCCTCGGCACCCCGCCGCCCAGCCCGGGCGAACTGCTCCGCGCGGCCCGCCGCCGCCTCCTCGCCGCACCCGCCCTGACCGAAGCCGAGCACGCGGCCCTGACCGAGGCCGGGCCCCCGCCCCCGGAGGCCGGGACCGGGGCGACGGCACCCGCCGCGTCGGAGCCCCCCGCACCCGGCGGGCCCGGACCCGAACCCGCCCCGCCGCCCGGCGGACCGGACCCCGCGGCGGGCCTGATCCGGCTGCGCGACCCGGACGACGGCGTCCGCTACCCCCGCTTCCAGTTCAGGCCCGGTACGGCCGAACCGCTGCCGGTCGTCCGCCGGATCAACGTACTGCTGTGCGCGGACCGCGACCCGTGGGGCGCCGCCGACTGGTGGCTGGGCGGCAACCGGTGGCTGGGCGGTGTTCCCGCGGAACTGCTCGGCGTGGTGCCGGACGACGCGCTGGAACGCGCCGCCGCCGAACTGGTGGGGGCTGTCTGATGGGCCGCCAGATACCGCCCGAGGGCGTTGCCATGGAGCCGCTGCGGCACCTCCTGCCGACGGGCACGGTGCTGTGGCGGTGCCACGAGGAGAAGTACCAGGCCGCCGACTTCAACACCAGCGTCGCGCACGAGTTCTTCAAGGGAAGCCGCTTCGACCCCACCGAGAAGGACGCCTACCCCTATCTCTACGCCGCCCTCGACCCGGTCACCGCGCTGTGCGAGGTCCTGCTGCGCTCGGTGGAATTCGGCGACGACGGGGTGCGGCTGATCCCCTGGGCCCAGGCGTCCCGGTACGTCCTGTCCGCGGTGCGCACCACGGCCGACCTCTGTCTGGTGGACCTGACGACGGCCGAGGGGCTGGCCGCGGTCTGGCAGGACCACTGGCTGGTCGACACCGAGGAGTACGCCGGCACCCGGTACTGGGTGCGGCTGATCCGCGAACGGTGCGCCGACGTGCGGGGGCTGTGGTGGACGTCCAAGCGGTGCCGGCCGCGCACGGCGCTGTTGCTGTTCGAGGACCGCTGCCCGGCCCGGCCGCTCGACCCGGAGCCCCTGGAGTGCCTGCGGCTCGCGTCCCTCCAGGACGTGTGCGAGGTCAACCGGCTGCTGGCACCGCTGCGCGCGGGCATCTCCGTCCCGGAGGAGTGAGCGGTTCACCGCGTGCGACCGCCCCGGCCTCCTGACGAGGGAGGCCGGGGCGGCCGTGTGCCGGTGCCGGCGGGGCGGTTCAGTCGTGCCGCGCCGGGGCGGGCAGCAGCGGCCGGTGCTCGGACCGGTGCATCGCCGCCTCGCTGACGGCGGGGTCCTTCGAGGCCGTCATCACTCCGCGCAGATACGCGCCCGCGGCGGACTCGTACAGCGCGCGGGTCGCGGCGATCCACTCCCGCGCGGCCTCCTGGCGGTCCTCCCGCCGGGACTCGGCCGTCTCCCGCGCGGCCCGTGCCCGTTCGGTGTCCGCCACGCTCCGCGCACGCTGCCGCTCCAGGTCCGCCCGCCGTTCGACCGCCGTGCGGAAGGCGTCGAGGTACGGGTGTTCCCGGAACAGGCCGAGCAGGAACCCGACTCCGCCCGACAGCAGCAGCAGCGCGCAGAACAGCCAGGTCACCGTCTGGGTGGTCAGGTGCAGCCGGTCCACCAGGGTGGTGGTGTCGGCGCCCGAGCCGCCGAGCCCGCGGAAGCCGGCGCTGTCCCCCGCGTCCGCGGCCGGGGTGTCCCGTTGCATCACGAACTTCGCCCGCAGCGTGCCGAGCAGCCAGGTCAGTCCGCCCCACACGCCGAGCAGGGTGAGGGACGGCAGCCAGCCGCCGCGCGCCGCCCCGGTCGCCGAGCGCCACCGCAGCATGTGCCCCGCCAGGTGCGGCACGATCAGCATGACGACGGCGGACGAGACGGCGAGGGTGCCGGACAGCGCGTCCCCGCTGGTGCTGCCGACCCCGTGGAAGGGCTGGTAGGCGACCCAGTAGACCGGGACCTCGACGGCCATGATGACGCCCAGCAGCGCCAGCGTCAGCCACCGGGGCAGGCCGGGCCGGGTCATCAGCCCCTCCCACTGCGTGGCCGACGCCCGGGTACCGGTCTCCCGCAGGGCGGCGCGGTAGTCGTCCGCGAGCCCGCCGGACGCGGTGCCGTCCGGCGTGGCCACCGGCTGCCAGTCGTCGCCCGGGTCCGCGCCCGCGTCCGGATCCGCGCCCTCGCCCGTGCCGGCCGCCGGTGCGCCGTCGTCCTCCGGGGGGAGTGCCGCCGGGGCCGGGACGGGTCCGGCCGGTTCTCCGGCCGTGTCCCCGAAGCGGGCGCGCAGCCAGCGTTCCTCCACCCGCTCGCGCAGCCGGTCGCGGAAGCGCAGCCAGCGCGAGGAGCGCAGCGCGAGCAGGTCGAGCTGGTTCAGGGCCGCCCCGATGTCCCGGTCGGCCTCCCGCAGCCGCCGGTCCAGCAGCCGGGTCCGGTCCTCGCTCGTGGTGACGTCGGCGGCCGAGCGGGCGTCCTGGAGCCGTGCCTCCTCGTCCCGCCTGCGCAGGTCCTCCTCGATGCGGTGGACCATGGTGTCGCGCTGCGCGGCCAGTTCGGCGAAGTAGGGCAGCAGGCCGTCGCTGTACAGCAGCCACGGGTCCAGTGTCTTCTTCCTGCCGGCCTGCTGCCCGTTCCTGCGGGCCTCCTTGAGCAGGGTGCCGTGGTCGGCGGGGTCGAGGACCAGGGGCCGGGGGCCGGTGCGCCCGTCGCGTGTCCGCCCGGTCCGGGCGGTGTCCGGCGCGGTACGTCCGGAGAACGGCGTCCGCAGGCGGCGCGGGCGCGGCCCGTCAGCGCCGGTAACGGGAGTCGACATGTGCCTTGGCCCTCCCTTCGAGTGCTTCGACCCAGAAGGACTCGAAGTCGTCGGCCTCGCTGGGTTTCGTCTTGTACTGCATGCCGAGCCCGACCGGGAAGACGTCCATTCCCTTGATGCCGGGCAGTCCCCGCTTCTTGACGAGGGAGTCGATGACCCCGGCCCGCCGGCCCTCGGTGGTGAGGTCCTGGCGGGAGAGCACGAACTCCGGGTCCGACTGCCCGAAGTCGCTGACGACGAGCAGCTTGGCCGCCGGGCCGTCGCCGGCCACGGTCTCCCCGATCCGGGCCAGCGCGCCCCACACGTCCGAACCGTTCTGGGTGCGGGCGCACTTCAGCTCGGCGAGCGCGGCGACGGCCGCGTTCCGCCGGGCGCCGGCCCGCTGTGCCTTCTGGTCGGTGTTCGCGTCGTGCGGCGGGTCCAGATCGACCCGGCCCTGCCGGCAGGAGGAACTGCGCGAGGACCGGGTGACGGGGGCGAAGTCGACGGTCCCGCACTTCTGGTCGGTGAGGAACTCCACGAGGCTGTCCTTGAGTTTGGCCTCCGAGTCGAATCCCTCCTTCGCCGCGGCGGCGGATCCGGAGCCGTCGACCACCACTCCGCAGGGGGTGGTGAGGGCTTCCTCCTGTTTGGTGCAGGACACGAGGGCGGACAGTGCGCACACCAGCGGGACGACGACGGCGAGCCGGCGGGTGGTGCGGGCGGTGGACCGGCGGGCGGTCCGGGCCGAGTGATGCACGATGACGTTCCCTGGCCTTCCTGGGAGACGGGGAGCGGTGAAGCGGTGGACGGGAGTGGGACGGGAGGTCATCCCCGGCGGGCGGCGCCGGGCGCCGCCTGGTGGTCGATGATGCGCAGGGCCTGGGCGACGGCCGACGCGGCGGCCGGGTCCCCGGCCCGTTCCGCGGCGTACCAGCGGTCGGTGAGCAGGGTGTCGTCGACGCGGGCCCAGGTGTGGTCCAGGGTGATCCGCCCGGGCAGCCGGCCCGTCGGCCGGGAGTCCTCGACCAGGCCGGCCGCCCGGGCACCGGCCCACACGCCGTCCCAGTAGCAGGCGATCAACTGGTTCGCCGCGTCGGCGAGTTGCTGGGCCTGCTGGCGGTAGTCGGCGGCGGCCGAGCGCCACTCGCCGACCATCCGCCCGTACCGGGCGAGCGCGGCCGGCGCCGGCTTCCTTCGCACCGTGTACTGGGTCACCACCCGCACCGACTCGGCCTGGATCCGGATGTGCAGCTCGCGGTGGGCCCGGAGCATGCGGGAGCGCAGCCGTGCGGTGCCGCGCCGCACCCGGGCGTGCAGGCCCAGGATGTACGGCGGGAGGCCGGCGGTGGTGTCGGCCGGTTCCCCGCCCTCCGGTTCCGTGAGGAATTGGAGAAGTTCCGCCGCGTCCCCGCGCCCGTGCGACCGGGCGCGTGCCGACGCCAGGAATCCGGCATTCAGGCGTCGGACCCGGACATTTATTCGAGCTTTGTTGATCATTTTCGAAAGTCCCCCATTCGTCGCGGGCGGTCCGGGTGGGAAGGCGCCGCGATGGGGAGAGGCTAGCGGAGCAAAACCCTTGACGGGACCGGTAGTTCGCGGGAAAACAGATCATTCTCGGGGGTGTTCCGGAAAACAACCGGATCCCGCCCGGCGCGGAGCCGGACGAAGGCGCCGAGGCAATTGCGGGCGTCCGCCGGCGCGCTGGATACTCCAAGCCGGTGCGAGGAGGAGAAGCCGTGGAATTACGTCTCGACGGGACGCACTACCCGTTGGAAACGCTGGGCCCGGGAAAACGGCTCGGCGTCTGGTTCCAGGGCTGCACGCTGGCCTGCGCCGGATGCATGTCCCGGCACACCTGGGACCCGGACGGGGGCGTTCCCGCCACGGTCCCGGAGGTGCTCGGGCTGTGGCGGCGGGCCCTCGCCGACGGCGCGGACGGCCTCACGGTCAGCGGCGGCGAGCCCCTCCAGCAGGCCGGGGCGCTCGCCCGCCTCCTCGCCGGCGCGGCACGGCTGCGCGACAGGGCCCGGCGGCACGAGGGGAACGCCGGGCCCCGCACGGTCGACCTGCTGGTGTACACCGGGTACGACTCCGGGGAGCTGACACCCGGGCGGAGCCGTGCCCTCGACGGTGCGGACGCCGTGATCACCGGCCGGTTCCGGGTGGCGGAACCCACCCGGCTGGCCTGGCGCGGCTCGGCCAACCAGCGGATCGTCCCGCTGACCCCGCTCGGCGCCGCCCGTTACGCCCCTCACCTCACCCGGGAGTCACCCGGCCCCCGGCTGCAGCCCGCGTCCGGCCCGGACGGGGCGCTGCGCCTGTACGGCGTCCCGCTGCGCGGCGAACTCACCGCGCTGGAACGCCGGCTGAGCGGGGACGGGGTGGCCCTCACGGAGCGGAGCTGGCGGCCGTGAGCAGCCGGGCGTGGCTCTCCTCCGGCGTGACCAGCAGCACCGACCAGGACGGGTCCCGGCGCAGCTCCTCGCGGACCGCGCCGAGCAGCCGCCGGGCCACCGTCTCCACGGGCAGCCCGCCCCGGCCGGAGCCCAGCAGCGGAAAACAGATCGAGGACATCGGCAGAGAGAGGAACTCGCTCTCGTGGCGGGCAAGTTCGAAGGACCTGCGCACCGCCTCGCCCAGTACGGCGGGGGACACGTGATAGCGGTCGCCGTCCCCGACCGGGGTGGCGATCGCCGCGTGGTGGATGCGCCGTACCCCCTGGGCGGCCAGGGCACCGGACGAGGTGGCGACGACCGTGCCCGGCCGCACCTGCATGCCCGTCCTGCCGTGTGTCCGCAGCCACACGCCCAGTTCCCGGGACAGCACGTCGTCCACGATCTCGCCCTGGGCGTCCCGCACGGCGGCGGCCCGGCGCAGCGCGCCGGAGACCGTGGGCCGGAAGGTCTTGGACATCTCCAGGTACGTGTTCTCCGAGGACACCAGGATGTCCACGTCCCGCACGTCCTCGATCGGGCACACCCGCACGGTGATCCGGCCCGCCCCGGTGGCCGCGCGCACCGGACCGGCGACGGCCGGGGCCGTGCGCACCCCGGGAGCGTCCCGCCCGGCCGCCGCGGGCTCCCGGACCACCTCGGCCGGCCGGCCGGCCGGCTGCCGGGCCACGGCCAGCACCGCCGCCGCCAGCTCGGCGATGACATCGTGCTCCTGGCTCTTGCGGAACCGCTCCGTCGTCACGCCGTAGACGGCCGCCGCGGACTTGCGCCGGTCGGTGCCGGGCACCCCCCGGCGCGCGGGGAAGATCCCGAACGAGTGGGCGGCGGCGCGGGCCAGCGGATCACTGGAGTCGTCGTCCCGCACCGGACGCCCGCCGGCCAGCCGCCGTACCGCCGCGCCCAGCAGTTCCTCGATGCCGGTCTGCTCGTCCTCCGGCCCGGCGCACAGCCCGGCCGCGACCGCCGCCTGACGCAGCGCGTCCCTGGTGCAGTGCCGCAGCCCGGGCAGACCGCGACGCCTCAGTTCCCGGAGTTCCGCCACGAGGCTCTCGTGCGAGGGCAGGGGGTGCATGCTGCGCATCGTAGTCCCGCCCGGAGGCCCGCTGAAGATCCGGGAAACCCCCTGTCGCCCGCCGGGAACCGGGATGTCCGCCTCCCCCCGCGGCCCCCGCACCGCACCGCCGCGCCCCACCGCGCGGCCCCCCGGCGCGCCCAGCGCGTTTCCCGGAAGGCCGGAAGATGACGACCACGCCGCCCACCCGATTCGTCGACCCCGCCGAAGGGGGCTTCACCGACGCCCGGTTCACCGAGACCCGCCCGGTCCTCGCCGAGGTGCCCCGCGAACTGGCCGACCGCTTCCCGCTCGTCGCCGTGCTCTCCGAGGCGCGGCGGCCCGCCGAGGCGGTCGTCCTGCGCGTCCGCGACCTGACGGCCCGGCACGGACCGGCGGAGATACCCCTGGTCCTCAAGTGGTACCACCGGCTGCACGCCCCGGACCCGGCCGTGGAACACGAGCTGCGCGAACTCGGCGCGCTCCCGGCACCCCACCTGGAACGGCTCCTGGAGACCGGCGAGGCGCACGGCCACCCCTGGCACCTGTACTGGTCGCACGGCGAGGAGACCCTGGAGAAGTACCACGAGGACCACCCCGACGGCCTGCCCGCCGACGCCGTCCGGTCCCTGGCGAGCCAGCTCCACGAGGCCGTCACCGCCCTGCACGGACGCGGCGTCGTCCACCGGGACATCACCCCGGACAACATCATGGTGCAGACCCGGCGCGGCGCCACGGCCGACCTCGTCCTCGTCGACTTCGGCGCCGCCGTCCACCGGCCCGACGAGGCCCTGGAGCCCCGCACGGACTGGCGCGGCAAGCCCCTCTACCTCGCGCCCGAGGCGGGACTGCTCCGGCAGACCGTCTCCGAGGGCGGCGACTGGTGGTCGCTCGGCATGGTCCTCGCCCAACTCGCCCTCGGCCGGCACCCGATCGAGTTCCGCCGGGACGAGGACGTGCTCGCGGAGATCGCCACCCACGACCCCGACGTCTCCGGCATCGCCGACGGCCGGACCCGCCTGCTCTGCGAGGGGCTGCTCACCCGGGCGCCCGAACACCGCTGGGGGGCCGCCCAGGTACGGGACTGGCTGGACGGCAAGGCACCCTACGCCGCCCCGCGCACCGACGGCCGGCTCTTCGCCGACGACCCCACGCGCCCCGTGCTCCGGCCGTTCCCCTTCATGGGCCGGGAGTTCACCGGCACCGAGTCGCTCGCCCTCCACCTGGACCAGAACCACGTCTCGGCCGCGCGCATGCTGGCCGACGACGCCGACCGGGCCCGGCTCGTGGAGTGGCTCGGTCAGTTCCGGACCGTCGGGGACCGCGGCGAGGAGGAACGGGGGCGGCTCGACAAGCTGTGCGAGGAACTGTCCCGGCCGCCGGCCCCCGAGGGCGTCGCCCGGCTGCTGGACTGGCTCGGCCCCGGCCTCGACGTCGCCTGGCACGGGGTCCGCCTGGACGCGCCCGGCATGCGCCTGCTGTGCCAGGGCGCCCGGGACGGGCACGCCGACGCGGTCGCGCTGCTCGGGCACCTGGCGCGGCACCCCGGGGTGCTGACCGAACTCGCCCGGCGGCCGGGCGGCCACGGACTGGACGGGACGGCCACCGCGTGGGCGGCCCTGCGCAACCGATGGGAGCCCACCGTCCGGGAGGTCGCGCGGGACCGGCAGGAGCGGACGGCCCTGCGGCGCACCGCCGAGGTGGACGCCTGGCTGCTGCAACTGGCCCGCGAGCCGGAGGCCACCAGGCGCCGGCTCACCGCCGCGCTGCGCAGCGTGCGCGCGGAACTGCCCGAACGCGTGCCCTGGTTCGACGCGCTGCTCTCCGCCCAGGACGACGACCCGCGTCTCGTCGTCGCCGTCCTGCTCGCCGCCCGGGCCCGGCAGGAGGCGGTGGAACGCAGGAGGCGGCGCGTCCAGGAGGAGGACGTGCGGCGGCTCGCGGCCGACCAGGACGGGATGTACGCCGTACTGCGCCGCCTGGACCGGCTGCCCACCCTCGGCTGGGCGCTGTTCGGCGCCGTCGTCGTCACGGCCCCCTGGACCTTCGTCATCGGCCTCGCCGACGTCCTCGGCCGCGCCCCCCAGGAGGCGGTGGTCACGGCCTGGCTGGAGGCGCTGCCCGCCGCCGCGGTCGTCTTCGTGGCGGAGCTGTGGACCGCCGTCTACATCGGCCCGCCCCTCTACCACCCCCACCGGTCGGTGGCCGGCCTCCTGATCCGGGGCGCGGACCGCCCCGGCCGGCTGGCCCGCACCCGGGCCGGCCGCTGGGCCGGGGCGGCGCTGCTCGTCCTCGCCGCCTTCCTCGGGTTCTACGCCGTCGCCGCCGCCCCCTGGCTGTGGCCGCTCGCCACGGCCGTCGCCGTCACCGCCTTCAGCGTCCGCCGCTGCCGGGCGTGGGGACGACAGCGGCGCCGGGCCCGGGCGCGCCACGGCACCCGGCGCCCCGGAACCCGCCCGGGACCCGGCCGCCGGGCCCTGGCATGGCGGCCCCGGCGCCGTGCGCGGCCGGCCCCGCCGGGGACCGGCCGTGCTCCCTGGTGGCGGCCCCGGCGTCCCGCGCGCCCGGCCCCGCCGGGCGCGCACCGGCCGGGCCGGGGCGCGTGGCGGCCGTGGGACGCCGTCCGGGCGCGAGGCGCGGCCCGCGAGCGGCCGGGGACGACGAACGACACGACAGGAGAACAGGCATGAGTTCGGGTTTCGCCATCCCCAGCATCCAGACGGTGGCACCCGCCGTGCACTTCGCGCCGCCCCCGCCGCCCCTGGACCCGCAGGCGCTGCCGCACACCGGCATGCTGCACCTGCACGACGCGGCCGGACAGGCCTCCGGCCACCTCGCCGACGCGGCCGGGCAGGCCGCCCACCAGGCCGCCGACGCCGCGCTCCAGGTGCTCGGCTCGCTCAGCGGCGTCCTGCTCGTCGGACGGGCCGCCCTGCTCGGCACCCGGCTGCTGGCCGCCGGAGCGGTCCGCGCCGCCGAGGAACAGCGGTGCCTGGAACGGCAGCAGCGGCTCGCGGCCACGGCGGCCGAGCAGTGGCAGGCCGCCGCGTTCGCCGCCGCCCGGGCCAACGCCCGCCGCCACGCCCTGCTGGCCCGGGTGACGCGCGCCCAGTCCTCCGACGGCCCGCCCGGGCCCCCGCCACGCCCCGACGTACCGCCCCCGCTGACCCCCGTCGGCGCCCGGCTCGCCGACCTGCGCCGCGAACTGGCCCGCACCGAGGAGGCCCTGCACCGCGCGGAACAACGGCAGGCCGCGTGGGAACAGCGGCGGATCTCCGCCCTGGTGCGGCTGGACGAGGACCGGGACGACGACTGGCAGCGCGCCCTGCGCGAGAGCCGGGAAGACGCGCTGCGCCGCTTCACCGCCGAGCGCACCGCCGAGGCCGAGGCCCGGGCGCCCCGCGCGCCCGCCCGCCCGCCGGCTCCCGCGCCGCTCGACGCCCGGGAGGTACGCCGTACCGGAGCCGGGATCCTCGGCGAACTGGACCCGTACGCCGCCCCGGAGGCGGCCGGCCTCGCCGCGCAGGCCGTCCGGGACGCCGTACGCCGCGCCGCCGAGGACCCGCGCCGGGCCCGCATCCACCTCACCGAGGCCCGCAAGTTCGTCCGCGACGCCAACCGGCAGGCGCGGGAGACCCGCGCGGAACAGGAACGCGCCGCCCTCCACCACGACTTCCTCGTGTACGAGACCCCGGACGGCGCCGAGGACCTCACCCCGGCGCCGGACGCCGTGGCCCTGCTGCGGCGCACCCTGGACGAGGGCGTCCCGCTCAGCCGGGCCGAACGGGACCTGGTCGAACGCCGGGTCGAGGAACGGGTGCACGCCCTGGAGGCCCTCTACGTCCGCGAGCGGTGCGCCGACGCCGTCGCGGAACTGGCCCGGAGGTCCGGCGGTCCGGCCGGGCTGGGCCAGGGCGCCGGGCAGGAGATCCGGCTCGACTGGACCCCGCCGGGCTGGGACCCCGGCCACTGGCTCCGGGCCACCCTGCTCGACGGCCGGCTGAACGTGGCGACCATGTACCGGGGCGGACCGGGGGAGCGGACCCCCGGACAGCGCGCCCTGGACGACGAGCGCTGCGCCGAGGCCCGGACGCGGTTCGCCGAACTGGAGGAGATCACCGAAGCACTGGGCCTCGCGCTCGAGTTCGAGGTCCAACACACCGAAGGGGCGCTGCCCGGGGTGCTGGGCGAGGACGCCCTGGTGCTCGACGAGCTGCTCGACGGGAAGGAGAGCCCCGCGGGCACGCGCGAGGACGTCCGTCACCTGCCGCTCAAGCAGCGGCAGGCGGGCGGCGAGGACCACCGCCGAGGCTAGACCGAGGCGACACGGCGGGGCCGCGAGCACACCGCTGCGGCCATGGCCCGCGCGCGGCCCGCGACAGCGCGCACCGGGGAGGAACGATGGACCTGTCCAAGGAAGACCGGCTGCCGCCCTTCGTGGAGGAGCTGACCGGAACGCTCGGCGTGCACGCGCAGTACGTCCTGCACGGCAACATCCGCGATCTGCACCTGGTGTCCCGGCGCGGCCGGGAGCGGTTCTACCCGCTGCTCGACGTGCTGTGGAACCCCCTGCGGCAGAAGGGCTACGAGGTACTGGTGGTCTGCGACCAGGTCAACGGCTTCGGCGTGGCCCAGTCCGGACAGGGCGACGCCGAGGCGGCCGTGGCCGAACTGCTGCGGGGCACCGACGAGTTCCCCGGCCACACGGCGGCCCGCCGCCAGGCGGTGCTGGACCAGATGCGCAACCTCACGAGCGGGTGGGCACGGCAGCGGACCGAGGCGCCGCGCGACGGCCGCCGGCTGCCGCCGCTCAGGGTGGCCCTGGTGATCGACCACGCCTCCCGGCTGCTCACCGACCCGTCCCGGCCGAGCGCCGACGAACGGGACTTCTTCCTCGCCTGCCTCAAACTCGCCCACGAGGCCGAGCCGTTGCCGCCCCGTCCCGGCACCGGCGCCGTCCCGCAGGGCCCCGGCCTGTTCAACCCGGTGATCTGGCTCGCCGACGGGGAGCGGGACATCCCCGCGTGGCTGATCTCCGGCAGCGAGCGGATCCGTGCCATCGCCGTACCGGAACCGGACGCGGACGAACGCTCCACGATGGCCCGCCTCCTGCACCAGGTCTACGAGCGGTACCCCGGCCACGGCACCCGCGACGGCGCCGCCGCGCCCGGCGGCACGGACGCCGAGGAGACCTCCCGCGCGGTCGGCGCCTTCGCCCGCGCGGCCTCCGGACTGAGCCTGCGGGCCATGGAGGAGAGCGTGAAGCTGGCCCGTTCCCGCGGCCTGCCGTTCGCCGCCATGCCCGACGCCGTACGGATCTACCGGCTGGGCGTGGAGAAGAACCCCTGGGGCCGCGACGAGATCCGCCGGCGCATCCTGCGCGGCGAGGACCCCGCGAACGAACGGTCCATCCCCCGCCGGGTGCTGGGCCAGGACGCGGCCGTGGCGCGGACCCTGGACATCCTCAAGCGGGCCGCGCTGGGGCTGTCCGGCGCCCAGGCCACCAGCCCCGGGCACCGGCCGCGCGGTGTGCTGTTCTTCGCCGGACCGACCGGCACCGGCAAGACCGAACTGGCCAAGGCCGTGGCCTCCGTGCTGTTCGACAGCGACCAGGCGTACCTCCGGTTCGACATGAGCGAGTTCTCGGCCGCGCACTCCGCCGACCGGCTCGTCGGCGCGCCCCCGGGCTATGTCGGATACGAGGCGGGCGGCGAACTGACCTCCGCGGTACGGGAGAACCCCTTCCGGGTCATCCTCTTCGACGAGATCGAGAAGGCCGACAAGGGCATCCTGGACAAGTTCCTCCAGGTGCTGGAGGACGGCCGGCTCACCGACGGGCAGGGCGTCACCACCTACTTCAGCGAGTGCGTGCTCATCTTCACCTCCAACCTCGGTGTGCAGCGCACGGACCCGGAGACCGGGGAACGCGAGTGGATCGTGGCGCCCGGCACGCCGTACAAGGAGCTGGAGGCCACCGTCCGGGACAACGTCAAGAAGCACTTCGAGCAGGTCATCGGCCGGCCGGAGCTGATGAACCGGATCGGCGGCAACGTCGTCGTCTTCGACTTCATCTCCGACGACGTCGCCGAGCGGATCTTCGACCTCCAGGTCCGCAACATCCAGCGGCAGCTGGCCCAGGGACACCGGCTGGTCCTGCGGATCGAGGACAAGGCCCGCCGTGAGCTGCTGGAGCACTGCACCCGGGACAAGTGGAACGGCGGCCGGGGCATCGGCATGGTGCTGGAGACCCATCTGGTCAACCCGCTCGCCCGGGAACTGTTCACCGCGCCCGACCTCGGCCCCGGCAGCACGGTGGTGGTGACGGAGGTGCGCGAGGCGGAGAGCGGCCGGGTGGACACCAAGGTCGTCGTGAGGAAGGGAGACACCGGTGGCGGGGGTACGGAACTGGGATGACCACGACTGGTTCGACGACGGCGACGAGCCCGGCCCCGGCACCGGCACCGGCACCGGCACCGGGCCCGGGGCCGGGACGGATGCCGAACCGGCTGCCGGCGGACCGGCCGCCGACGGGCGGGACGGTGCCGGGGGAGGGGACGACGTCGAAGACTGGCAGCCCGTGGGGGGTGTCACCGCCCTGCGCCACCGGCCCCGGCCGGCACCCGCGCCCCCGTCCCTCGGCGAACGGTGCCCGCGCTGTGCCACGGTCGTCCCGGCCGGCACGCCCGCCTGCCCCGGCTGTCTGACCCCGGTCGGCGCGGGCCCGCGTCCGCAGCGGCTGGCCGGCGGCGTGCTGCGGCTGGTGTTCCGGGCCGGCGGCGGCCATCTCGACGTGCCGCGCGGCGGGGAACTGCGGCTCGGGCGGAGCAGCAGCTGGGCCCCCGAGGCGTCGGTGCTGCTGGCGGACGAGGAGACCGTGTCGGCGCGGCACGCGGTCGTCGTGCACACCGCGGAGGGGAGGGCCTGGGTGAGCGAGGTCGCGCGGGGCGCCACCAACGGCACCCGGGTCAACGACCGTGTCCTGGTGCCCGGCCAGGACGTCCGCCTGCGCAACGACGACCGGCTCGAACTCGGCCCCAAGGTCTCTTTCCAGGTCCGCGGCGTCGAGGACGAGCCGGCCGAGGGGGACTGAGCGGAGGCGGCGGGCCCGGGCCCGGCCCGGACCCGTCGCGGGTCAGTCCCGGCCGCCGCGCAGCGCGGCCACCGCGGACTTCGCGGCCTTGATGGCGCCCTTGTTGATCTCGCCCGTCGTCGGGGCCGTGCGGGACTCGAAGTCGCTGCCGCTGTAGGTGACGACGACGAGGGCGTTGGCGACGCGGACCAGCACCACGCCCTCGCGGGTCTGCTGGCCGTCCTCCGTGGTCAGGCCGACGACGGAGTACGCGGTGTCGCCGAGCCCCGGCACGGCCCCGCCGCCGCTCTTCTCCGCGACCCGCTGCTCGTACTCCCCCGTCGCCTCCCGGTCCGACTCGCCGATCTCGAACGACACGTCCAGCCAGCGGTAGTCGTAGCCGTGGAGCGCGTTCCAGGAGCAGGTGCGGCGCAACCTGGTGTCCGTCGACGGAATCTCCTTGCCGGCCGGCTTCGCGCCCGGCACCAGGGACGCGAGGACGGCCGCGGGCACGCCGGCGCAGGGCGGGGGCGCGGTGGTGTACGCCGGTGCGGCCGTGGTGGCGGACGGGGCGGCAAAAGAGGCTCCGGCGGCCGGGTTCCGGGGCGGCTGGTGCCCGGCGGCGGGCGGCGCGGCCGGTCCGCAGGACAGCGCCCAGCCGGTGCAGGCCAGCACCGCGACCGGCGACAGACGCGCGGTGAGAGCGAGCGGCAGGGGAAGGGAACGCACGACGCACTTCTCGTGGGAATGGGGGTGGAGGGGTCCGCGGGGCGGACGGGGTACGACAGTGTCACACGACTGCCTGTGCGGCGGAAGTGCCGACGCACTCCGTACCGGGCCGGTCACCGGCCCCGGTCACGATGTGTCCCTTCGTCCCTCATGCGCCCCTCCGAGCGCGCCCCGGACCACGGGAGGCTACGGCACGCGCCCCGTCCACTGAGGGGAGCCGAACTTCGTGCGGGCCAGTTCCTCCGCCCGGGTCAGCTCCTCGTCGGTGACCTTGCCCTCGGCCAGGCCGTAGCGTGCGCGGAAGGACTCGATCATGCGGTCGATGACGGCCTCGCGCGGCAGTCCCGTCTGCCGGCGCAGCGGATCGACCCGCTTCTTCGCGCTCCGCGTCCCCTTGTCGGACAGCTTCTCCCGCCCGATCCGCAGCACCTCGACCATCTTGTCGGCGTCGATGTCGTACGACATCGTCACGTGGTGGAGCACGGCACCCGGGCCGCCGCCGGGCCCGACCATCCGCTTCTGCGCCGCGCCCGCGATCTTGCCCTGGTCGGTGGCGATGTCGTTCAGCGGCTGGTACCAGGCCCGGATGCCCAGGTCGCCGAGGGCACCGAGGACCCAGTCGTCCAGATAGGCGTAGCTGTCCTGGAAGGACAGGCCCTGGACGAGGGACTCGGGCACCGACAGCGAGTAGGTGATCGTGTTGCCGGGCTCCACGAACATCGCGCCGCCGCCGGAGATCCGCCGCACCACCTCGATGCCGTGCCGGGCGGCGCCCTCCGGGTCGACCTCGTTGCGCAGCGACTGGAAGCTGCCGATGATCACCGCCGGGGCGCCCCACTCCCACACCCGCAGCGTCGGCGGGCGCCGGCCCGCGGCCACCTCGGCGGTCAGCACCTCGTCCAGCGCCATGTGCAGGGCCGGCGGCTGCGGGGCCTCGTGGACGAGCTGCCAGTCGTAGTCGGTCCAGTCCGTGGCGTGTGCGAGTGCCCGGCGCACCGCGATGCCGACACCCTCCGAGGTCAGGCCGTACATCACCGTGCCCGCCGGCAGTGCCGCGTCGATGCGCGCGGCCAGCCCCGCCGCGTCGGTGTCCGCGGGTGCGCCCTCCAGGGCGCCGTTCACCGCGTCCAGGGCCTCGTCGGGCTCCAGGAAGAAGTCGCCCGCCACGCGCACGTGCCGCAGCGCGCCCTCCTCGACCTCCACGTCCACGACGACGAGCTTGCCGCCGGGCACCTTGTACTCACCGTGCACTGCCTTGACCTCCGTTCCCGCCGCACGGATCAACGTCCGGCCCGCCCGGGGTGTTCCCGGCGGGCCGGACGGCTCCGTGCGATCACCCGGCCGGCGTACCCGGGACTCGGGACGCCGGCCGGGGCCTTGCGGGCGTCACTTCAGGTAGGGGCCGTCGGTGCCGATCTTGCCGGGGCCGCCGAGCACGTACACCCGCAGGTTGCCCTTGCCCGGAGCGGCGACGGACAGCGTGCCGTTGGAGACGGTCTTGACGTCTCCGGTGACGGCGTCGGTGTAGGTGCCGTTCGGGATGCCGGTGTAGGTGGCGCCGCCGGTGACCGTGACCAGGGCGAAGCTGTCCGTGCCGCCGCTGGTGTAGCGGCGCTTGAACGCCATGCCCCCCGAGATGCCGTCGGTGGAGTACTGGCCCCTCTGCAGGGCCGGCACGGCCCGGCGGATCTGGTTGAGCCGCTGGAGGTGCTTGACCAGGGGCTGGGCGAGGGTGTCGGCGACCGCGCCGGTGGCGGAGCCGGCCTTGCCGAAGTCCGCGGCGGTGACGGTGCCGGCCAGGTGGTCGCCGTAGTAGGCGCGTCCGGTGGAGGCGAGCGGGCAGGTGGGACCGCAGTCGATCTGCTTGCCCTTCTGGAACTCGATCTCCGAGCCGTAGTACAGCGTCGGGATGCCGCGGAAGGTCCACATCAGGGACATGTTCTCGGCCCAGGCGTCGGTGCCGCCGCTGTAGCGGGTGGACGACTTGTTCGGGCCGTAGTCGTGGCTGTCGACGTAGACGACGTTGTAGGTGGCGTCGTTGACGCTGTCGTCGGAGTCCTTGCCGTTGCCGTAGGCGTTCTGCGCGTCACCGAAGTTCATGTGCATGCGCATGTCGATGATGTTCATGCCGGAGGCCCGCGAGTGGTCCGGGGCGTGGTAGGTGTTGCCGTCGAGGAAGGCGTTGGTGGAGGTGGGCTGGTTGCCGGTGCCGAGCTGTTCCTCGTAGTCGTACTGTTCGAGGGCCGCCCGGGTGTCGTCGGCGCTGTACTCCTTGCGTTCCTTCCAGGTGAAGAACTGGGCGGAGTGGTTCACCGACCCGCGGTTCCACTTGTCGTTGACGAAGGCCCCGACCTCGGCGAAGACGAAGAAGTTGGCCGCCTTCTGAGCACCGAACTTCTGGGTGACCCGTTCCTGGATGGCGGGCAGGAAGCGGCGGTTCCAGGTGACCCGGGGGACGTGGACGGCCGTGTCCAGGCGGAAGCCGTCGACGCCCATGTCGATGTACTTGTCGTAGGCGCCGATGAGGTAGTTCTGCACCGCGGTGGACTCGGTGTCGAAGTCGGCGAGGTCCTCGTGCAGCCAGCAGGAGCGTGAGTCCTCGCCCTCCCAGTTGCCGATCCAGCACTGGTGGTAGTACTGCTTGGGGAACATGCCCGAGGTGGGGCTGGGCCACTGGCAGTTGTAGACGGTGTAGCCCTCCGCGCTCCTGCCGCCGGTGGGCTTGCCCCAGTTGACGCAGGTGTTGCCGGCCGGTTCGGCGGTGGACCACAGGTCGCCGTTGTAGTACGACTTGCCGGACTTGGGCTCGACCGTCAGGCCGTCGTACTCGAAGCCTTCGTTCTTCTCGTCGTAGTACCAGCTCCACTGGCTGTCGCGGACGCCGTACACGGTCGGGGTGAACAGGCCCTTGGCGCCCCAGCGGGAGCTGTGGTTGTACACCACGTCCTGGTAGATCTTCATGCCCTTGGCGTGGGCCGCGTTGATCAGGTCCTGGTAGGAGGCGCCGGCCGATTCCAGGCGCGGGTCGACCTTGTAGAAGTCGTAGCCGTGGTAGCCGTGGTAGTCGTAGTCCGAGCGGTTGAGGACCACGGGGGTGATCCAGACGGCGGAGAAGCCGAGGGCCTTGATGTAGTCGAGTTTGTCGACCAGACCCTTGAAGTCGCCGCGGAACATGGGGTCGTCGCCGGCCGCGTTGCCGGACTTCACGTGCTGGCTGCCGCCGCGGTCGTTGCCGCTGTCACCGTCGTAGAAGCGGGCGGTGAGGACGAAGTAGATGGGGTCCCCCCGCGGGTCGGTGCCCAGCGGGGTGCCGGTGGCGGGCTCCGGTGCCCTCTCGCCGGTGGTCACCGTGGCCGCCGCCGAGGCGGGCGAGGTGTTGCCGGCCGCGTCGACCGCCTTGACGGTGTAGGTGTAGGCCGTCCTCTCCTCCAGCCCGGTGTCGGTCAGCACCGTGGAGGTGACGTCGGTGACGGTCGTGCCCTTGGTGCCGCCGGTGCGGGTGACCTGGTACTTCACCACACCCGTGTCGTCGGTGGCCGCGTCCCAGCCCACCACGACGGAGGTGTGGGTGGCGGTGGCGGTGACCTTGGCGGGCGCCGTCGGGGCCTGGGTGTCGGGGTCCGCCGCGGCGCAGGGGTTCTTCGCCCCGGTGGTGACCTTCCGGTCCCGCACGGTGGTGGTGCCCGTGGCGAGCGCGTAGTCGGTGCCGTTGTTGTTGTCCCAGACGCCGTTGCCGTTGTTGAACGCCGCCTTGAGCGAGGTGGCGGTGCCGATGTCGAGGGTCTTCTTCCACCAGCCGGTGCAGGCGGGCTCCATGCCGACGCCGGGTGCGGTGGTCCAGGCGCCGCCGGCCGGGGCGTAGTGGATGTTGGCGGTGGTCCAGCCGGTCGTGGCCGTCGCGTAGTAGACGGTCGCCTCGTTGCCGGAGCCCGTGCCGGTGTCCGCGCACGGGTCGCTGTGGGCGATCACCCCGTCCTTGACGGTGACGGTTCCGGTGCCCAGGGCGTAGTTGCCGCCGCCGTTGTTGTCCCAGGTGCCGCTGCCGTTGTTGAAGGTCGCCCGCAGCCCGGTGGCCGAGCCGAGGTCGACGGTCTTCTTCACCCAGTCCGTGCAGGCGGGTTCCATGCCGACACCGGGGACGGCCGTCCACGACCCGCCGTCGGGTGCGTAGTGCAGATAGGTGGACGGCCAGTTCTTCGTCTTCGTGTAGTAGAAGACGGTCGTCGTGGCGGAGGCGGCGGCCGTCGGCCGCATCGGGTCCGGCGGGGACTGCGACGGGCCGGTGAGCAGTGCGATCACCCCGGCGGCCGCGGCGCCCGCGGCGAGCGCGCGGCGGAGCGGGCGGGGTCGTGGTGGTGCGCTCGGAGGGGCTGTTGACCTTGATCTCATGACGTCTCCCGGGCAGCGGTTGGGGAGTTGATGAAACTGGAGACAGTAACTTGCTGCAACTACTTGCAGCAGCGGAAGCTACAGGGACATGACAGCCAGGTAAAGGGATCCGGCAGAGACCGGGCCCCGCCGGCGTAGCCGGCCGCGCCACGGGGCAGCTTCTGATCCGGCAGCCGCTCCGGTGCGGACCGGCCGACGCGCACACCGAGGTGAGACATGCGGTTCACGACCCGACCCACCCTGCAAGGCACCTTCGGCATGGTCTCCTCCACGCACTGGCTGGCCTCCCAGTCGGCGATGGCGGTGCTGGAGGACGGCGGCAACGCCTTCGACGCGGCCGTGGCCGGCGCGTTCGTGCTGCACGTCGTGGAACCGCACCTGAACGGGCCGGCCGGCGAGGTCCCGATCCTGCTCGCCCCGGCGGGCGGCGACGTGCGCGTGCTGTGCGGACAGGGCGTGGCCCCGGCGGGCGCCACCCCGGCCCGCTACCGGGGGCTCGGGCTGGACCTGGTCCCCGGCACCGGACCGCTCGCCGCCGCCGTGCCCGGCGCCTTCGACGCCTGGCTGCTCCTGCTGCGCGACCACGGCACCAGGTCCCTCGACGACGTCCTGAAGTACGCCATCGGCTACGCCGAGCACGGGCACGCGCCCGTGGAGAACGTCGGCGCGACCGTGGAGAGCGTACGGCGGCTGTTCGAGACCGAGTGGACGTCGTCGGCCGAGGTGTACCTGCCCGGCGGCCGGCCGCCCCGCCCGGGCACGCTGCTGCGCAACCCCGCGCTCGCCGCCACCTGGAAACGGCTGCTGGCCGAGACGGCGCACGCGGGCGGCCGGGAGGCGCGGATCGACGCCGCGCGCGAGGTGTGGCGCTCCGGCTTCATCGCCGAGGCGCTGGTCCGGCAGTCCGGGCGGCCCACCCTGGACACCAGCGGCGAACGGCACACCGGCACGCTCACCGAGGCCGACCTGGCCGGCTGGTCCGCCCACTACGAGACCCCGGTGACCTACGACTGGAACGGCTGGACCGTGTGCAAGGCCGGCCCCTGGAGCCAGGGCCCGGTCCTGCTCCAGCAGCTCGCCCTGCTCCCGCCCGAGCTGCCCGCCCCCGGCTCCGCCGACCACGTCCACCTGCTGATCGAGGGCTGCAAGCTCGCCATGGCCGACCGCGAGGCCTGGTACGGCGACGCCGCCGAGGTCCCGCTCGCCGAGCTGCTGTCGGACGACTACAACGCCGGGCGGCGGGCGCTGATCGGCGCGAAGGCCTCCCACGACCTGCGCCCCGGCAGCCCCGGCGGACGCCCCCCGAGGCTGCCCGCCCACGCGCACGCGGTGGCGGACGCGCGGCCCGGCTTCGACCCGCTGGGCGCCGGTGAGCCGACCGTCGCCCCGCTGCCCGGCTCGCCCACCCTCGCGGAGGCCACCGGGCAGGCACAGGCGACCGGTGAGGCCGAGGTGGCCGCCGACGGCTCGATGCGGGGCGACACCTGCCACCTGGACGTGGTCGACCGCTGGGGCAACATGATCGCGGCCACGCCCAGCGGCGGCTGGCTCCAGTCCAACCCCGTCGTGCCCGAACTCGGCTTCCCGCTCGGCACCCGGCTGCAGATGACCTGGCTGGAGGAGGGCCTGCCGGGCACCCTCACCCCCGGCCGCCGCCCCCGCACCACCCTCACCCCGTCCCTCGCGCTGCGCGACGGGGTGCCGGTCCTGGCGTTCGGCACGCCGGGCGGGGACCAGCAGGACCAGTGGCAGCTGCACTTCTTCGTGGCCGCCGTGCTGGGCGCCCCCGTCCGCGGCGGCCTCGACCTCCAGGGCGCCATCGACGCCCCCAACTGGCACAACGAAAGCTTCCCCGGCTCCTTCCACCCGCGCCGCCGGCGCCCCGGCAGCGTGACCGTGGAGTCCCGCATGGACCCCGGAGTGATCGGGGAACTGCGGCGGCGCGGCCATGACGTCACCGTCGGCCCGCCCTGGTCCGAAGGCCGGCTGTGCGCGGTGGCCCGGGACCCGCGGACCGGCATCCTGTCGGCGGCGGCGAACCCGCGGGGGATGCAGGGCTACGCGGTGGGCCGCTGACGCCCTGCCCGGGGGACCCTCCCGGAGCCCCCGCTGTTCACGGCGATTCCACCCCGCGGACACCCGCGGGCCGGGGGCTGTCAGTGGGACGTGGTCTGATGGGAGGCATGATCGAAGAGACGGAAACCATCGAGGAGTTTCTCGCCCGCCGCTCGGCCGACGTGGAGGAGGCGGTCCGCGAGGCCGCCGCGGCCGAGATCCTGCCCCGCTTCCGCCGCCTCGCCGCCCACGAGGTGGACCAGAAGAGCGGCCCGCACGACCTGGTCACGGACGCCGACCGGCTCGCCGAACTGCGGCTCACCGAGGCCCTCGGCGCCCTGCTGCCCGGCTCCGTGGTGGTCGGGGAGGAAGCCGTGCACGCCAACCCGGCGGTCTACGAGGCGCTCCGGGGCGACACCCCGGTCTGGATCGTCGACCCGGTCGACGGCACCCGCCAGTTCGTCCACGGCGACGACGGCTTCTGCACCCTCGTGGCCCTCGCCCACCGCGGCACCGTGATCGCCTCCTGGACCTACGCCGCCGCGCGCGGCCGGTTCGCCACCGCCGTCCGCGGCCGGGGCGCCTTCCTCGACGGCGAGCGGCTGTTCGCCGGCCCGCCCGAGCCCGGCCGGGCCCTCGTCGTCGCCACCTCCCACCCGGACTACACCACCGACGGGCAGAAGCGCGCGCTGCGCGCCCTGTGGACCGACGGCCTCGCCCCGCGCGCGTGCGGCTCCGCCGGCCTCGAATACCTCGCGGTCGCCCGGGGCGAACTGGACGCCGTCGCGTTCTCCTGGGAGGCCGCCTGGGACCACGCGGCCGGACTGCTCCTGGTCGAGGAGGCCGGCGGCGCGCACCTCACCCTGACCGGCGAGCCGTTCCGCGTCACCGGCGGCAACGCCCTGCCGTTCACCGCCGCCCGGGACGCCGCCACCGCCCGCCGGGTGGCCGGCCTGCTGCGCACCGCCTCCTGACCGGCCGCGACCACCCGGACCGGGGAGTGCCGGTGCCCCGGCCTATCCTGATCCCGAAGGCCATCGGCTGACGAAGGGGTCCGAAGGTGCCGTCGATGCTCGATGCGGTCGTGGTGGGTGCGGGACCGAACGGACTGACCGCCGCGGTGGAGCTGGCCCGCCGCGGCTTCTCCGTGGCCCTGTTCGAGGCGAAGTCCACCGTGGGCGGCGGCGCCCGCACGGAGGAGCTGACCCTGCCCGGCTTCCGGCACGACCCGTGCTCGGCCGCCCACCCCCTCGCCGTCAACTCCCCCGCGTTCCGCGCCCTCCCGCTCGACCGGTACGGCCTCGAGTGGCTGCACGCCCCGCTGCCCATGGCCCACCCGTTCCCGGACGGCACCGCGGCCGTGCTGTCCCGCTCGGTGGCCGAGACCGCCGCCTCCTTCGGACCGCGCGACGCGGGCCCGTACCGCAGACTGGTCGAGCCGCTGCTCGCCCACTGGGACACCCTCGTGCGGGACTTCATGTCCCTGCCGCTGACCGCGCTGCCCCGCGACCCGGTCACCCTCGCCCGCTTCGGGCTGACCGGGCTGCCGCCGTCCACCTGGCTGATGCGCCGCTTCAAGGACGAGCGCTTCAAGACCCTCTTCGCCGGCCTCGTCGCCCACGTGATGGCACCGCTGGGCGGCCTGGCCACCAGCGCCGTCGGGCTGGTCTTCGCGCTCTCCGCGCACGCCCGCGGCTGGCCGGTGGCCCGCGGCGGCTCCCAGTCCCTCTCCGACGCCCTCGCCGCGTACCTGCGGGACCTCGGCGGCGAGGTGCACACCGACTTCGAGGTCAAGCGCCTGGACGACCTGCCGCCCGCGCGGGCGTACGTCTTCGACACCTCGCCCGCCGCGCTCGCCCGCATCGCCGGCTTCGGCGACCACTACGCGCACTACCGCTACGGCCCCGGCGTGTTCAAGATCGACTACGCGCTGGACGGCCCGGTGCCCTGGACCGCGCCCGAGGCGCGTACCGCCGGCACCGTCCAGATCGGCGCGAGCCGGGCCGAGATCGGCACCGCCCTGCGCGCCGCCTCCCGCGAGGGACACGCGCCCGAGCGGCCCTTCATGATCACCGTGCAGCCGAGTGTGGCCGACCCCACCCGGGCGCCCGAGGGCAAGCACGTCTTCTGGGCGTACGGCCATGTGCCGAACGGCTGGTCGGGGGACCTCACCGAGGCCATAGAACGCCAGCTGGAGCGCTTCGCCCCCGGCTTCCGCGACCGTGTGCTGGCCCGCGCCACCGCCGGGCCCGCCGAGATGGCCGCCCGCAACGCCAACTACGTCGGCGGCGACATCGCCTGCGGCGCGGCCGCCGGTCTCCAGCTGCTGCTGCGCCCCAGGCCGTCCCTGTTCCCGTACCACACCCCCCACCCGGCCGTCTTCATCTGCTCCTCGGCCACGCCGCCGGGGCCCGGTGTGCACGGCATGTCGGGCCACAACGCGGCCAAGGCGGTCTGGCGGAGACTGAGACAGGGCTGAACCGACACGAACCGAGGCGGCGGCCGACCGGGAGGCGAAACCGACATGACCGGCATCACCCTCGTCCAGGGCGACATCACCCGGCAGCACGCCGATGCCCTCGTCAACGCGGCCAACTCCTCGCTCCTGGGCGGCGGGGGAGTGGACGGCGCGATCCACCGCCGCGGCGGCCCGGCCATCCTGGCGCAGTGCCGTGCGCTGCGCGCCTCCCGGTACGGCGGGGGCCTGCCCACCGGTCAGGCGGTCGCCACCACGGCGGGCGACCTGGACGCCCGCTGGGTGATCCACACGGTGGGCCCGGTCTGGTCGCCGACGGAGGACCGCTCGGACCTCCTCGCCTCCTGCTACCGGCAGTCCCTGCGCGTCGCCGACGAACTCGGCGCCCGCACGGTCGCGTTCCCCGCCCTCTCCACCGGCGTCTACCGCTGGCCGATGGAGGACGCGGCCCGCATCGCGGCCCGGGCCGTACGCGCCACCCCCACCGCCGTCGAGGAGATCCGCTTCGTCCTCTTCGACACCCGGGCGTACGAGACCTTCGCCCGCGAACTCGGCGACCTCGGCTGACCCGGAGGGCGGCGTCCGCCACCGGGACACGCGGCCCGGTCGCGGTCAGCCGTGCCGGGGGAGCCAGACCGGTGCGCCGCTGCCGCGCGGGACCAGGACGGTACGGAACCGTCCCGGGGTCCGGGACATGACCACCTGGTCGGTGACGCCCTGGTAGCGGCCGCAGGGGGTCTCGGCGGTGAAGGTGTCCGGGTCGAGACAGGCGTGCGGGGAGCGCGGATCGAGGCGGTCAGGCGAGGTAGTCGTGGACGACGTGGGCGCCGCCCAGGGTCAGGTCGGTGACGACGTGGGCGGCGGAGACGACCTCCAGCACCGGCAGGTCCGCGAGCGGGGCCAGCGCGTGGGCGAAGAGCTGGAGCCGGGCGGGACCGCTCCAGGCGCCCTTGACCACGATGTCGGCGATCTGTGTCCGGACCAGTTCGCAGATGCGCGGCGAACCGTCGTAGTGCGGCAGCTTCTTCAGCATGAACACCGGCCGGGTCAGTTCCTCGCGGGCCTGCTCGGTGTTCAGCCGCCGGTGCTTGTAGCCCATCGTGGCGCGGGCGACGGGCAGCGTGCCGTGGTCGAGGGTGCCGACGAGGGTGTCCTGGTCGACGTAGAGCCGGGGGCGGCCGGCCTTCTTCGGGTAGGCGCCGATCTCCCGTCCGCTCGCGATGGCGGGGAAGTTGTCCACGTGCATCGAGAGGCTGTACGCGCCCGTCTCGCCCTCGTGCTCCACGACGGCCAGCTGACCGGCCTCCGTGTAGTCGCCCAGACCGGTGACGTCCGGCATCCGCATGACCTCGAAGCGGACCAGCGGCTCCGTCACCCGCAGGGGTTCCGGCACCACCCGGCACAGGGCCTCGGGGTCCGTCCGGTAGGTGATGTTCAGGTACTCCCGGTCGGTGAACCGGTACGGGCCCGCCGGGAAGGCCGGGGCATCCAGCGGTGTCGACAGTGCACGGACGACGTCCTCGGCTCGCATGACTCTCGCCTGCCTCTCCTGGCCCCTCCGGACTATCCGGAGCATAAGGGGGCGAAGCGCGGCAAACATCTCGTCCGGCCGCCATGGGGTGCCCGGACGGGGCCGCGGGATCGGTGAGTTGTCATGCAACTGACCTCACCGTGACCCCCGAGGCGACATGTTGCAAAACACAACGTACGGCCCCTGTGTGATCATGCGTACAGGGACTACGGGGAAGGACGGACGCGTGACCGACGACGACACGGAGGTCCCGGGGCTCGTGCGGGAGCTGGTGACCCTCTCCCGGCGCTTCCGGGTCAACGCCGAACGGCTCCACCCCGACCTGAGCTTCGTCGACTACTCCCTGCTGTCCGAGATGGCCGAACGCGGCGGTGCCCGGGCCGGCGACCTGGTCGGGCTCTACGGCCTCAACAAGTCCACGATCAGCCGCCAGGTCACCGCCCTGGAGCGGGCCGGCCTGCTGGTCCGCGAGAGCGTCCCCGGCAACCGCCGCGTCCAGCTGCTGCGGCCCAGCGACCGCGGCCGGGAACTCCTCGCCCGCGCCGACGCCCGGATGCACCGCGAGACCGGCGCCCGCACAGCAGGCTGGGCCCCGGACGAGGTCAGGACCCTGCGCACGCTGCTGGCCCGCTACAACGCCACCGCGTCCGACGTCGCCGAGGACACCTGACCCGGACGGTTCCCGGCGGCTGTCAGCGCAGGGCGCGCAGGGCCCTGCCCAGCCGTGCCACGCCGTCGGCGATGACACCGGGCGAACCGGCGGCGTAGCCGAGGACCAGGCCGGGCGGCCCGGGGGACTGGCGGTGCCAGGACAGCGGATGGCACTTCACGCCGTGCGCCAGCGCCGCCGCCGCGAACTCCGTGTCGGGCACGTCCCCGGCGTACGTGACCGTCAGGTGCAGGCCCGCCGCCGCGCCGTGCACCACCGCGCCCGGCAGCTGCCCGGCCAGCGCGGCGATCATCGCGTCCCGCCGTCCGCGGTGGCGCCCGCGCACCAGCCTGAGGTGCCGCTCCAGCTCCCCCGACGCCATCAGCCGGGCGAGCACCAGCTGGGGCAGCACCGCGTTGCCCAGGTCGTTGAAGCGCTTGGCGTCGACCAGCGCGGTACGGTACCGGGCCGGTGCCACCAGCCAGCCGATCCGCAACGCCGGCGCGAGCAGCTTGGAGGCGCTGCCCAGATAGCAGACCCGGTCGGCGAGCAGGGCGCGCAGCGCGGCGACCGGGGGCCGGTCGTAGCGGTGCTCGGCGTCGTAGTCGTCCTCCAGGATCAGCCCGCCCGCCCGGGCCCACTCCAGCAGCTCCCGCCGCCGTTCGCCGCTGGTGACGACGCCGGTCGGGAACTGGTGCGCGGGGGTGAGCAGGACGGCCCGGGCGCCGGTCGCCCGCAGCGCGTCGACCCGTACGCCGTTCTCGTCGACCGGCACCGGCGGGGTCGCGAGGCCCCCGTTCGCCAGATGCTGGCGGGCCCCCAGCGAGCCGGGGTCCTCCACGGCGACCGCGTCGACGCCGTCCGCCCGCAGCACCGGGTGCAGCAGGGTGAGCGCCTGCGCGGTGCCCGCGACGATCAGTACGGCGTCCGGGTCCACCCGTACGCCCCGCATCCGCGCCAGCCAGTCGGCGACGGCCCGCCGCAGCGGGGGCGCGCCGCGCGGGTCGCCGTAGCCCAGATGCCCCGCGGCCGCCTCGGCGAGCACCTCCCGCTCGGCCCGCAGCCAGGCCGCCCGCGGAAAGGCGGTGAGATCGGGCCGCCCCGGCGTGAAGTCGACGTCGGCGGGCACCTCCCGCAACACGTCGAACACATCGACGCCGGGCACCCCGCGGAAGAGGTTGACGGGGCCGCGGTCCGCGGGCCCACCGCCGAAGGGCCCGGCGGAGCCCCGGTGCACGGGCTGGCGGCCGGGCAGCCCGGCGGGGCTTCGGCCCGGGAGCCGGCCTCCGGACCACCCGGCGGGACCTCGGCCCCCGGCCCTGCCGCTTCCCCCACCGCCGACGCCGGTGGCCCCGAGCCCGTCGGCGTGCCCGCGGGCGTCCTCCGGGCCCGTGTCACCGGCCCCGGTGTGTCCGGGCTCGTCGGCGCCACCCGTGCTCGGTGCGCCGGCGTGTCCGCAGGTGCTGCCGGTGCCCGGGCCGTCGGTGCGATTCGTGCCGGTGGGCCCGTGTCCGTCGGTCTTGCCCGGTCCGCGGCCGTCGGTCTGCCGGCGGGTTGTCCCCGCGCCGATGCCGGCGGCGTGCCCGCGGGCGTCCTCCGGGCCCGTGTCACCGGCCCCGGTGTGTCCGGGCTCGTCGGCGCCGCCCGTGCCCGGTGCGCCGGCGTGTCCGCGGGTGCCGCCCGCGTCCGTGCCGTCGGCGTTCGTGCCACCGGCCCCGGTGTGTCCGGGCCCGTCGGCGTGTCCGCGGGTGCTGCCGGTGCCCGGGCCGTCGGTGCCGTCCGTGCCGGTGGGCCCGTGCCCGTCCGTGGCGCCCAGGCGCAAGCCGTCGCCGTGCCCGGAGGCGCCCCCCGTGCCCCGCCCGACGCCGTCGCCCCTGGCCGGGTCCGGCCCCGCCGTCCGCCCGCTGCCGGAACCCGCAGGGGGTGGCGGGACGAGCGGGGAGGCGACCACGGTGGTGCCGGCGCGGCGGCGGCCCGTTACGTGGCCGTCTTCGGCGAGGCGACGGTAGGCCTCCGTCACCACGCCCCGGGAGACCCGCAGCTCGGCCGCGAGAACGCGGGTGGGCGGCAGCCGGCCGCCCACCGGGAGCCGGCCGTCCGCTATCGCCTCCCGCAGCCGTCCGGCCAGCCACTCCGCCTTGCCGCCGGCGGGCACGTCGGCGACGGCCAGCTGGAGGAAGTCGGATCCGCGCGCCGGCGCCTCCACCGTGTCCCGCCCCTCGTCCACGCCGCTCATGCTGTCACGCGCCCGCCCCAGCGTCCGCTCAGGACCCGAAGCCGAACTCCGGGGCGCCGGCGGTGAGGACGGCCGTCGCCGTGGTGGCCGGCCAGTGCGCGGCCACCTGCTCCTCGATGGTCTTCAGCACCTCCGCCACGGTGTCCGCGCCGCCGTCGTGCATCGCCTCCGTCACCACCAGCACCCGCCCGGTCCCCGTGCCGACCGCCGAATACCCGCTCTGCCGGTGGGTCCAGCGCCGCGCGTGCGCCCGGCCGGCCGAGTCCACGAACGTCACCTCGCCGGGCACGGGTGACTCGTCGCCGCCGCCGAACCGCGTGTACGTCTCGTCCCCCCGCGCCGGCCGGACCTCCAGCACCGGCCCGGTGACGCGGTCCACGTCGAGGACGGCGACCGGCACCGCGTACGCCACCGAGACGGCGTTGCACAGGTCCACCAGCGGATGGATGCGCGGCAGCCCGCCCTCCTTGCGCAGCCGCCGCAGCAGCGACTCCGAGGCCGACCGGACCTGCGTCGGCTTCACCCCCATCCGGCTGAAGGCCCGCCGCCAGGCCAGCACCTCGGGAAACTCGCCCTCGGCCGCCCGCGCCAGCCGCGCCAGGGCCCGCGCGGTGTACACGGCGGCGCGCGGACCGGTGTCGGCCGGGGCGCCGACACCGGCGGCGTACAGCGCGCCGGCGGACAGTTCGGGAAACGCGGCCCGGACCGCGTCGGTATGCCGGAAGAACACGGTCACGCCACCACCGCTCGCGCGCCGGGATCGGACGGAACACTCAACGGGACCTCCTCGGGTGATCGGAAACCCCACCCTGCCCCGCCGTTGGCCCGGCGAACAGGGCCAAACAAGGAGCGGTGCACAGGTCCATAAACCGGTGGGGAGGAGCCCTGCCCGCCGGTTCCGGCACCCCGCGTGACATCATCGGCCGCGTCCGGGACCAGCCGTACGAAAGCCGAGAAGCCCCATGAACCCCGCTCTGCTGGACGACTTCTCCCTGGAGATGACCGGCAAGGACGTGCCCCGGCTGGAGGAGGCGCGCGACGGCATCCCGCCCGGCACCCGGATCAACATCACCTTCCTGGCCGGCGAGGACACCGCCACCCGGCTGACGGCGGCCCGCGCGGTCAAGCGGCTCGGCTTCGTCCCCGTACCGCACGTCTCCGCCCGCCGGCTGCCCTCCCGGGCCGCCCTGGAGGAGTTCCTCGCCGGGCTGGCCGCCGACGGCACCGCCGGGAACGTGTTCGTCGTCGGCGGCGACCCCGCCCGTCCCGAGGGCCCCTACGCCGACGCCCTCGCCGTCCTGCGCACCGGGGTGCTGCGCCACCACGGCGTCCGGCACATCGGCATCGCCGGCTACCCGGAAGGCCATCCCGGCATCACCGACCGGGCCTTGTGGTCGGCGCTCACGGACAAGGCGGCCGTCATCGGCGCCGACCGGTTCGACGGCGAGGTCATCACCCAGTTCGGCTTCGACGCGGACCCGGTCCTCGCCTGGCTGGAGGCCCTGCGCGCCCGGGGCGTGCACCTGCCCGTCCGCGTCGGCGTCCCCGGCCCGGCCGGCGTGCGCCGGCTGCTGGGCTACGCCACCCGGTTCGGCGTCGGCACCAGCGCCTCCGTCGCCCGCAAGTACGGCTTCTCGCTGACCCATCTCATGGGCACCACCGGCCCGGACCGCTTCCTGCACGCGCTGGCCGACCGCTACGATCCCGCTCGGCACGGCGTGGTGAAGGTGCACTTCTACACCTTCGGCGGACTGCGCGCCACCACCGAGTGGATCGACGGGTTCCGGCGGCAGCACACCCCCGCGCCCACACCCTGAAACGGTGAAGGGCCGGGCCAGACCGGGTTCATGTCGGATTTCCGCCAGCGACGAGCCGGCCCGTGGCCGATGCTGGAGGCATGCAGACAGGGACTCACCTCGACCGGGAGCACTGCGTGCGCGCCGTGCGGTCCAAGGACGCGCGGTTCGACGGATGGTTCTTCACGGCCGTCCTGACCACCGGGATCTACTGCCGCCCGAGCTGCCCGGTGGTGCCGCCCAAGCCGGAGAACATGACGTTCTACCCGAGCGCCGCCGCCTGCCAGCAGGCCGGGTTCCGCGCCTGCAAGCGCTGCCGCCCCGACACCAGCCCCGGCTCCCCGGAGTGGAACCAGCGCGCCGACCTGGTCGCCCGCGCCATGCGGCTGATCGCCGACGGCGTCGTGGACCGCGAGGGCGTCCCCGGACTCGCCGCCCGGCTCGGCTACAGCGCCCGGCAGGTCGAGCGGCAACTCCTCGCCGAACTGGGCGCCGGACCGCTCGCGCTCGCCCGCGCCCAGCGCGCCCAGACCGCCCGGCTGCTCATCGAGACCACCGCGCTGCCCATGGCCCAGATCGCGTTCGCGGCCGGCTTCTCCTCCGTGCGCGCCTTCAACGACACCGTCCGCGAGATCTTCGCCCTGTCCCCGAGCGAGCTGCGCGCCCGCGTGCCCGCGAGCGGCGCCGGCACCCCCAGTGTGCTCACCCTGCGGCTGCCGTTCCGCGCCCCGCTCAACCCGTCCAACCTCTTCGGCCACCTCGCCGCCACCGCCGTACCCGGCGTGGAGGAGTGGCGGGACGGCGCCTACCGGCGCACGCTGCGGCTGCCCTACGGCCACGGCATCGTCGCCCTCGCCCCGCGCCCCGACCACATCTCCTGCCGGCTCACGCTGAGCGACCTGCGCGACCTGACCGTGGCCATCAGCCGCTGCCGCCGCCTGCTCGACCTGGACGCCGACCCCGTCGCCGTCGACGAGCGGCTGCGCACCGACCCGCTGCTCGCCCCGCTGGTCGACCGGGGCCCGGGCCGCCGGGTGCCGCGCACGGTCGACGAGGCCGAGTTCGCCGTCCGGGCCGTGCTCGGACAGCAGGTGTCCACGGCCGCCGCCCGCACCCACGCGGCCCGCCTGGTCACCGCGCACGGCAAACCCCTCGACGACCCCGAGGGCGGCCTCACCCACCTCTTCCCCTCGCCCGAGGCGCTGGCCGCCGTCGACCCCGAGACCCTGGCCATGCCCCGCACCCGGCGGGCCACCCTCACCACCCTGGTCCGGCTGCTCGCCGACGGCGATGTGCGCCTGGGAGTGGACACCGACTGGGCCGGGGCCCGCGCCCGGCTGCTCGCGCTGCCCGGCTTCGGGCCATGGACGGCGGACGTCATCGCCATGCGCGCCCTCGGCGACCCCGACGCGTTCCTCCCCACCGACCTCGGCATCCGGCGCGCCGCCGGGGAACTGGGCCTGCCGTCCACCCCGGCCGCGCTCACCGCCCGCGCGGAGGGCTGGCGGCCCTGGCGGGCGTACGCCGTCCAGTACCTGTGGGCGACCGACAGCCACCCCATCAACTTCCTTCCCGCGTAAGGATCCTGATACAAGGACACCTACGCCTGAGCACCCGTACGAGGACCCCGCCATGAAGCAGCACACCGTCATCGACAGCCCCTACGGCCCGCTCACGCTCGTCGCCGACGACGGCGTCCTGTGCGGCCTGTACATGGCCGGCCAGCGCCACCGCCCGCCGGAGGAGAGCTTCGGCACCCCCGACGATGCTCCGTTCGCGGAGGCCGAGGAACAGCTCGCGGCCTATTTCGCGGGCGAGCTGAAGGAGTTCACGGTGGAACTCCGCCTGCACGGCACCCCGTTCCAGCGCCGGGTCTGGGAACGGCTGACCCGCATCCCGTACGGCGAGACCCGCTCCTACGGCCAGCTCGCCGACGACCTCGGCAACCCCAAGGCCTCCCGCGCGGTCGGCCTCGCCAACGGCAAGAACCCGGTCGGCATCATCGTGCCCTGCCACCGGGTGATCGGCGCGGGCGGCGGCCTCACCGGCTACGGCGGCGGCCTGGACCGCAAGCGCCGGCTGCTGGACTTCGAACGGGGCGGCGGCGCGGCCCTGTTCTGACCACCACGGCCGACGGGCCCCGGCCGCTACGCGCCGCCCTCCGCGGCCAGCCGGGCGAGCAGGGCGGGCAGCGCGGTGCCGATCGGTTCGCGGATCACCTCGTCGGCCCGGTCGTCGTACGGCGTCGGCTCGGCGTTGACGACGACGAGCCGGGCGCCGTGGTCGGCGGCGACCCCGGCCAGCCCGGCGGCGGGGTGCACCTGGAGGCTGCTGCCGACGGCGACGAACACCTGGCAGGCCTTGGCGATGGCCGCGGCCTCGCCGAGGACCACGGGATCCAGCCGCTCGCCGAACATCACCGTCGCCGGCTTCAGGACGCCGCCGCACTCCAGGCACGGCGGGTCCGCCTCGCCGGCCTCCACCCGGGCGAGCGCGTCCTCCATCGGCCCCCGGGCGTGACACCGGGTGCAGACCACGCCGCGGGCGCTGCCGTGCAGTTCGAGGACCTTGCGGGCGGGCAGGCCGGCCAGCTGGTGCAGCCCGTCCACGTTCTGGGTGAGGACCCGCACCGGGACGCCGGACCGCTCCAGCTCGGCGACGGCCCGGTGCGCCGCGTTCGGCCGGGCCCCGAGCGTGCCGCTCTCGCGCCGCATCAGCCAGGACCGGCGCCGGATCTCCGGATCCGCCATGTAGTACTCGTACGTCACGAGCTTCTCGGCCTCCGGATCGCGCCGCCACAGCCCGTCGGGCCCGCGGTAGTCGGGGATCCCGGAGTCGGTGGAGATACCGGCCCCGCTCAGCAGGGCGACGAGGGGCTTGGCCATGGCACCGAGGGTAGGGCGGGCGCGGCGGCCACCGCGAGCGGTTAACCCGGGGCGGCCGCCGCGGAACAGTCCCGGAGGGGAGCCCTCCGGTGCAGCGTCCCCACATGGCCAAGGTGACTGTCTCGCTCGACGCCGAACTCGTCGTGGAGGTCATGGTGCTCGCGGGGGTGGGCAGCCCGCAGGACGCCGTGGAAGCGGCGGTCCGGGACTACATCGGGCGCGGGCACCGCACCGAGGCCCGGATCGCCGCCCGGGACGAGGCGCTGCGCGAGGTGGACGCGCGGCCCCCGGACCCGGAGCGCTGAGCGGTCAGGCCACCCGGTGGCCGTTCTCCAGCTCCGCCGTGCCGCCGCCCTCCGCCAGCACGTCCAGCCCGGTCAGCACCCGGCGGCCCAGCGCGCCCGGCAGATGGGCGGCCAGGTCCTCGCGGGCGACCAGGCGCCAGGACAGCAGCTCCTCCTCCTGGAGCCGGATGGCCTTCAGCTCGGTCTCGGTGAGCACACCGCCGTCGTACAGGTACGCCACCACCGGCGGCCGGTCCGTGCCGTGCACCCAGTCCACCGCGAGCAGCCGGCCCAGCGGACGGTCCAGCCCGATCTCCTCCAGCGTCTCCCGGCGGGCGCCCTCGCGCGGTGTCTCCCCGGTGTCGGACTCGATGGTCCCGCCCGGCAGGGCCCAGCCCTCGCGGTAGTTGGGTTCCACGAGCAGCACACGGCCCTCGGCGTCCCGGAAGAGCGCGGCGGCCCCGGCGAGGACGCGCGGCAGGCTCGCGATGTACGCGGCGAAGTCAGGAGTGGTGGTCATCCGGACAGGGTAACCAGCCGCCCGTCCGGCGAACCCGCCGTCGCCAGGCGCAGGGTGCGCTCGGCCAGCGCACTGATCCGTACGCCGTCGAAACCGAACACCGCGCTGCGCACCGTGTCCCGCAGCGGCTCCCGCCACTGGGCCGGAATGGCCCGCGCCCCGGTGCGCACCCCGGCCACCGAACCGGCCGTGGCCCCGTTGGAGTCGGTGTCCAGGCCGCCGCGCACGGTCAGCGCGAGGGTCCGGGTGAAGTCGTCCTCGCCGTACAGCAGGCCGGCGGTCAGGACGGCGGCGTTCGGCACGGTGTGGATCCAGCCGAGCCCGGCGGTCTCCTCGGCCACCGTGGCCAGGGTCTGGTCCCAGGGCAGCCGGGTCTCGTGCAGGCTCGCGACCCGCCGCACCGTCCGGGCCAGGCGGCTGCCCGCCGGTACGACCCCGAGTGCCGCCTCCAGCGCGTCCCGGACGGTCGGGGCGGTGAAGGGGGCCGCGATCAGCGCGGCGGCCCACATGGCGCCGTAGACACCGTTGCCGGTGTGCGAGAGCACCGCGTCCCGGCGGGCCAGGCCGGCGGCCCGGGCGGGATCACCGGGGCAGGTCCAGCCGAAGACGTCGGCGCGGATCAGCGCGCCGATCCACTCCTGGTACGGATTGTCGTACGTCGCCGTCAGGGGCGGCTTCAGGCCGTTGGCCAGGTTCCGGTACGCGGCCCGTTCCGCCGTGAACGTCTGCAGGTACGGCAGTCTCAGCAGCCACAGGTCGCCGACCTGCTCGGTGCTGAAGCCGAAGCCGTGGGTCTCCAGCAGGTGCAGGCCGAGGATCGCGTAGTCCACGTCGTCGTCCCGGCAGCTGCCGTCGATCCGGCCGCGCACACAGCACCGCCACTCCGGGCGCAGCGCGGCGGCCTCGGCCGGGTCGGCGGGCTCGGGCAGATAGTCGGTCAGCGGCAGGGCGGCGGCCCGGCGCAGATACCGGTCGATCCGGTCGCGGGTCCACACCTCGCCCTGCTCGACGGGCTTGCCGAGCATGTTGCCCGCGATCCGGCCGAGCCAGCCGCCGTGCAGCCGGTCGGCGAGGTCCGGTGCGGTGCGCTGGGTGCTCATGGCAGCGGAGTACCCACTCGGCCCGGCTCCTCGCGCCCTTCCAGGGTTCGGGCGGGGCATGACGGCGGGGGTGTCCTGCGGTTATCGTCACAGCGGCGCGACTGGCCCCGCCGTGCGCGGGGCCCGGAGAGCAAGGGGAAGACAAGGTGGCGGACGCTGCAGTGAACGAGACCCGTCGGGTGCTCATCGCCGCGGACAAGTTCAAGGGCTCGCTGACGGCCGTGCAGGTCGCCGAGCGGGTGACGGCCGGGCTGCGCCGGGTCGTGCCGGACCTGGCGGTGGAGGCACTGCCCGTGGCCGACGGCGGCGACGGGACCGTGGACGCGGCGGTCGCGGCCGGCTTCGAACGGCGCGAGGTCCGGGTGACCGGGCCGCTCGGCGAGGAGGTGACGGCCGCGTTCGCGCTGCGCGACGGCACCGCGGTCGTGGAGATGGCCGAGGCGAGCGGCCTCCAGCGGCTGCCGGCCGGGGTCTTCGCGCCCCTGACGGCCTCCACGTACGGCTCCGGGGAGCTGCTGCGGGCCGCGCTGGACGCGGGCGCGCGGACGATCGTCTTCGGCGTCGGCGGCAGCGCCACCACGGACGGCGGCGCGGGCATGCTGGCCGCGCTGGGCGCCCGGTTCCTCACCGGGGCGGGCGAGCCGGTCTCCCCGGGCGGCGGCGGCCTGGCCGGCCTCGCCCGCGCCGACCTCTCCGGCCTGGACCCGCGGCTGTCCTCGGTCGAGCTGGTGCTGGCCAGCGACGTCGACAACCCGCTGACCGGGCCGAAGGGCGCGCCCGCCGTGTACGGCCCGCAGAAGGGGGCCTCGCCGGACGACGTGGCGACGCTGGACGCGGCGCTGGCGCACTTCGCGAAGGTGCTGGAGGCCGAGGCGGGCCCGCGCGCCGCCGAGTACGCGGCGTCCCCGGGCGCGGGCGCGGCCGGCGGCATCGGCTACGGCGCGCTGCTCCTCGGCGCCCGGTTCCGCCCCGGCATCGAGGTCATGCTGGACGTCCTGGGCTTCGCGCCCGCCCTGGAACGGGCGTCCCTGGTGATCACCGGCGAGGGCTCGCTGGACGAGCAGACGCTGCACGGGAAGGCGCCGGCGGGGGTGGCCTCGGCGGCGCGCGCCGCGGGCAAGCCGGTGGTGGCGGTGTGCGGACGGCTCGCCCTGCCCGAGGAGGCGCTGCGGCGGGCCGGGATCTCGGAGGCGTATCCCCTCACGTCGGTCGAGCCGGACGTCGCCAAGTGCATCGCCGATGCCGGGCCGATCCTGGAGCGGGTCGCCGTCCGCCTGGCCGAGACCCACTTGGGCTGACCCCCCGGGGGCTCCGCCCCCGGACCCCCGGCCCCGCCCGTCCACCATCCGACTCGGCAGGCCGAGAGGTGCCGGCCGGCCCCCGGCCCGTGCCCTCGCACTGCCCGCGGCGGGAGCCGGCGACGGGCGTGGCCGTGCGGCGGCCTTTCGGCCTGCCGGGACGCTTTCGGTCTACCGGGACGGGTGGGCGGGTGCGCGGAGCGGGGGTCCGGACACGAGCGAGGGGCCCGCTACCCGGGTCGGGTAGGGGGCCCCTCGTCGAAGCGTCGCTACGGCAGTTGCGCGGCACGCGCCTCGCGGCGGTTGCCGCGGAAGTTGTTCACCCGCCGGGCCGTGGCGAACAGCGGAATCACCGCGCCCATCACCAGCTGGAGCGCGCAACCCGTCTGGAGCAGCAGCTGACCGCTCGGCGCGTCGAAGGCCCACGCGGCCAGCAGCCCCATCGACAGCACGATCCAGCCGAGCATCGCCCCGGCCAGCCGGCCGCGCGGCTTCGGGTACTCCACCCGGCTCACCATCAGCCACGCCGTCCCCAGGATCGCCAGCAGCGTCGCCACGAACGGCAGCTCCAGCAGCACGATCGAGACCACCGTCAGCGCGCCGAACGGCGAGGGCATGCCCTGGAACGTGCCGTCCTTCAGCGTCACGCAGCTGAACCGCGCCAGTCTGAGCACCACGGCCAGCAGCACCACGATCGCGCCCACCGCCGCCACCCGCTGGTGCGCGTCGTCGGCGACCATGCCGTAGACGAGCACGAAGTACGCGGGCGCGAGGCCGAAGCTGATCAGGTCCGACAGGTTGTCCAGCTCCGCGCCCATCGGCGACGAGCGCAGCTTGCGCGCCACCAGGCCGTCGAACAGGTCGAAGACCGCCGCGCAGAGCATCAGGATGACCGCCGTGGCCGCGCTGTGGCGGGCCATGCCGGACTCCTGGCTGCCGGTCAGGTGCGGGATCAGGATGCCGGTGGTGGTGAAGTACACCGCCATGAACCCGCACGTGGCGTTGCCCAGCGTGAGGGTGTCCGCTATCGACAGACGCAGAGAGAGGGGCATCTCCTCCTCTTCGTCCACCTCGTCGGCCTCGGGCACCCAGCCCGCCTGGGTCTCCGGATCAATCACGGTCAATGCGAGTCACCCCAGCCACGGTCTTCTGTCCGACCTCGACCGCGACCTCCACACCCTCGGGCAGGTAGAGGTCGACACGCGAGCCGAAGCGGATCAGACCGATACGGTCGCCCTGCTCGACCTTCGTGCCCTCCGGGAGGTAGGGCACGATGCGGCGGGCCACCGCGCCGGCGATCTGGATCATCTCGATGTCGCCGAGTTCGGTGTCGAAATGCCAGACTACGCGCTCGTTGTTCTCGCTCTCCTTGTTGAAAGCCGGAACAAAGCCGCCGGGGATGTGCTCGACGGACGTCACCGTGCCCGTGAGGGGCGCCCGGTTGACGTGGACGTTGAGCGGGCTCATGAAGATCGCGACACGGGTGCGGCCGTCCTTCCACGGCATGATGCTCTGCACCACACCGTCCGCGGGCGAGATGACCCGGCCGGGGGCGATCTCGCGCTCGGGGTCGCGGAAGAACCACAGCATGCCCGCCGCGAGCGCGGTGGCGGGCACGGCGACGGCCCTGGCCGCGCCGGAACGGCGGGCCCGGACCAGGCTGACGGCCGCGGTGGCGACGGTCGGCAGAAGCCACGGCGATGCTCCGCGCGCGAGGCGTGCGCCTGCCAGGCGGTCACGGTGTGCAGAGGTGTGGGGCATGGATGACCTTCGTAGCGGATGATGCCGCGCTCTGACGGGGGACGGCGGCTTTCCCGGATCGTACCGGGCGCGGACCACAACTGGGCAAGCCAGGAAGCCGAGTCGGCGGCCGAAGAACGTCTACGGGGTGTGATCTTCTTCTCGAAGAAAATACCCCGTAACCGGACAATCAGCCCTGGAACCGATACTCTTCGAGCAGTCGGCGGCCGATGATCATTTTCTGGATCTCGGCGGTACCTTCACCGATGAGCAGCATCGGGGCCTCGCGGTAGAGGCGCTCGATCTCGTACTCCTTGGAGAAGCCGTAGCCGCCGTGGATCCGGAAGGCGTCCTCCACGACCTCCTTGCAGTACTCGGAGGCCAGGTACTTCGCCATGCCGGCCTCCAGGTCGTTTCGTTCCCCGGAGTCCTTTTTGCGGGCCGCGTTGACCATCATCGCATGCGCGGCCTCGACCTTGGTGGCCATCTCCGCCAGCTTGAACTGGATGGCCTGGTGCTGGGCGATCGGCCTGCCGAAAGTGTGACGTTGCTGGGCATAGCGGACGCCTAGTTCGAAGGCGCGCTGGGCCACGCCGCAGCCGCGCGCCGCCACGTTGACCCGGCCGACCTCCACGCCGTCCATCATTTGGTAAAAACCTCGTCCGGTGACCCCGCCGAGCACCCGGTCGGCCGGCACGCGCAGGCCGTCCATGATCAACTCGGTGGTGTCGACGCCCTTGTAGCCCATCTTCTCGATCTTGCCGGGGATGGTCAGGCCCGGACGGACCTCGCCGAAGCCCGGCTCCTTCTCGACCAGGAAGGTGGTCATCGACCGGTGCGGGGCGGTGCCCTCGGGGTGTCCTTCGTCACTGCGGACCAGTACGGCCACGAGCGAGGAGGTGCCGCCGTTCGTCAGCCACATCTTCTGGCCGTTCAGGACGTACTCGTCGCCGTCCCGGACCGCCTTGGACGTGATGGCCGACACATCGGAGCCGAGGCCCGGCTCCGACATCGAGAAGGCGCCCCGGATCTCGCCGGCCGCCATCCTCGGCAGGAAGTGCTCCTTCTGCTCCCGCGTCCCGTGCTGCTTGAGCATGTACGCGACGATGAAGTGGGTGTTGATGATGCCGGACACCGACATCCAGCCACGGGCGATCTCCTCCACGCACAGCGCGTAGGTGAGCAGCGACTCGCCCAGGCCCCCGTACTCCTCGGGGATCATCAGACCGAACAGGCCGAGTTCCCTCAGTCCGTCCACGATCGCTTGCGGGTACTCGTCGCGGTGCTCCAGCTCGGTCGCGACCGGGATGATCTCTTTGTCGACAAAATCCCGGACGGTGGTGAGGATCTCCTGCTGGACGTCGGTCAGACCGGCGGTCTGGGCGAGACGGGCCATGGCCTACTTCTCCGTCTTTTCCGTAGGTGCGTTGAGTTCCGGGCGGCCCGGCTGCTCTCCGCCGCGCTCCTTGACGTACGTCTCGGTGGGCACCATCACCTTGCGGCGGAAGACGCACACCAGCGTGCCGTCCTGCTTGTAGCCCTTGGTCTCGACGTACACGATCCCGCGGTCGTCCTTCGACTTCGAGGGCCACTTGTCCAGCACGGTCGTCTCGCCGTAGACCGTGTCGCCGTGGAAGGTCGGCGCCACGTGCCGCAGCGACTCGATCTCCAGGTTGGCGATGGCCTTGCCGGAGACGTCCGGGACGGACATGCCGAGCAGCAGGGAGTAGACGTAGTTCCCGACCACCACGTTCTTGCCGAAGTCGGTCGTCTTCTCGGCGTAGTTGGCGTCCATGTGGAGCGGGTGGTGGTTCATGGTGAGCAGGCAGAACAGATGGTCGTCGTACTCCGTGACCGTCTTGCCCGGCCAGTGCTTGTACACCGCGCCGACCTCGAACTCCTCGTAGGTGCGTCCGAACCGCATCGCGCTCACGCCTCCGGGATCTCGAACGTGCTGGTGCGCCGCATGCCGGCGGCGCGGCCCTTGCCCGCGACGACCAGGGCCATCTTGCGGCTGGCCTCGTCGATCATCTCGTCCCCGAGCATCGCGGAGCCCTTCTTGCCGCCCGCCTCGGAGGTGTAGTACTCGTACGCGTCCAGGATCAGCTCGGCGTGGTCGTAGTCCTCCTGGGAGGGCGAGAAGACCTCGTTGGCGGCGTCTACTTGGCCCGGGTGCAGCACCCACTTGCCGTCGAAGCCGAGCGCGGCGGCGCGGCCGGCCACCTCGCGGAAGCCGTCGACGTTGCGGATCTGCAGGTAGGGGCCGTCGATCGCCTGGAGGTCGTTGGCGCGGGCGGCCATCAGGATCTTCATCAGGATGTAGTGGTAGGCGTCCGCCGGATAGCCGGGCGGCTGCTCGCCCACGACGAGCGACTTCATGTTGATCGACGCCATGAAGTCGGCCGGGCCGAAGATGATCGTCTCGATCCGCGGCGAGGCCTGCGCGATCTCGTTGACGTTGTTCAGGCCCTGCGCGTTCTCGATCTGCGCCTCGATGCCGATCCGGCCGACCTCGAAGCCCATGGTCTTCTCGATCTGCGTCAGCAGCAGGTCCAGCGCCACGACCTGCTGGGCGTTCTGCACCTTGGGCAGCATGATGCAGTCGAGGTGGGGGCCCGCGCCCTCGACCACCGTGACGACGTCCCGGTACGTCCACTCGGTCGTCCAGTCGTTGACCCGGACCACCCGCGTCTTGCCCGTCCAGTCTCCCTCGTTGAGGAACTTGACGATGGTGTGCCGCGCCTCGGGCTTGGCGAGCGGCGCGCACGCGTCCTCCAGGTCCAGGAAGACCTGGTCCGCCGGGAGGCCCTGCGCCTTCTCCAGGAACCGCGGGTTGCTGCCCGGTACGGCCAGGCAGGAGCGCCGGGGGCGAAGGCGGTTGACCGTTGTCATGCGGGGACCTCCAGGGGGTCGAGCTGGTTCGCTGTGCGGATCTCGTCCACGATGCGGCCGATGATCCCGGTGATGTCGAAGTCCTTCGGGGTGAACACCGCGGCCACTCCGGCGTCCCTGAGCTGTTCGGCGTCACCGTTCGGGATGATGCCACCCGCGATCACGGGTATATCTGTGGCACCGGCCACACGCAGCCGCCGGAGCACGTCCGGGACCAGCCGCGCGTGCGAGCCGGACAGGATCGACAGGCCGACCGCGTGGACGTCCTCGGCGAGGGCCGCGTCCACGATCTGCTCCGGGGTGAGCCGGATGCCCTGGTAGACCACCTCGAAGCCGGCGTCCCGGGCGCGCACGGCGATCTGCTCGGCGCCGTTGGAGTGCCCGTCCAGGCCGGGCTTGCCGACCAGGAAGCGGAGCTTGCCGACGCCCAGCTCGCGGGCGGTGGCCGCCACCTTGGCCCGCACCCCGGCGAGCGCCGAGCCGGCCTCGGCGGCGACCGCGACCGGCGCGGAGGAGACACCGGTGGGCGCCCGGTACTCGCCGAACACCTCGCGCAGGGCGGCGGCCCACTCGCCGGTCGTCACGCCGGCGCGGGCGCACTCCAGCGTGGCCTCCATCAGGTTCTCGGTGCCCTTGGCGGCCTCCTTCAGCCGCTCCAGCGCCTTGCACGGCCGGGGGTGGTTGAACGGCGGCTGGTAGCGGGTGTCCCGCCAGCTCCGCAGGGCCTCGACGACCCGGGCCTCGACCGCCGGGTCCACCGTCTGGATCGCGGTGTCCAGGTCGGCCGTGAGCGGGTTCGGCTCGGTGCCCTCGAAGACGTTGACGCCGACGATCTTCTCCTCGCCGGACTCGATCCGGGCCCGCCGCTCGGCGTGCGAGGCGACCAGCCGCGACTTCAGATAGCCGGACTCCACGGCGGCCAGCGCGCCGCCCATCTCCTGGATCCGGTCGATCTCCGCGAGGGCGTCGGCGACCAGCTCGTCCACCTTGGCCTCGATCACCTTCGAGCCCTCGAAGATGTCGTCGTACTCCAGCAGATCGCTCTCGTAGGCGAGCACCTGCTGGATGCGCAGGCTCCACTGCTGGTCCCAGGGCCGGGGCAGGCCCAGCGCCTCGTTCCAGGCGGGCAGCTGCACGGCACGCGCGCGGGCGTCCTTCGACAGCGTCACCGCGAGCATCTCCAGCACGATCCGCTGGACGTTGTTCTCCGGCTGCGCCTCGGTCAGGCCGAGCGAGTTGACCTGGACGCCGTAGCGGAACCGGCGCTTCTTGGGGTCCTCGATGCCGTACCGCTCGCGCGTGACCTCGTCCCAGATGCGGCCGAACGCCCGCATCTTGCACATCTCCTCGACGAAGCGGACGCCCGCGTTCACGAAGAAGGAGAGCCGCGCGACCACGTCGCCCATGCGTTCCGGGGGCACCTGACCGGAGTCGCGCACGGCGTCCAGGACGGCGATCGCGGTGGACATCGCGTACGCGATCTCCTGCACCGGCGTGGCCCCCGCCTCCTGGAGGTGGTAGCTGCAGATGTTGATCGGGTTCCACTTCGGGATGTGGGAGACCGTGTACGCGATCATGTCCGTCGTCAGCCGGAGCGAGGGCCCCGGGGGGAACACATGGGTCCCCCGGGACAGGTACTCCTTGACGATGTCGTTCTGGGTCGTGCCCTGGAGCCTGGTGACGTCCGCGCCCTGCTCCTCGGCGACGACCTGGTAGAGCGCCAGCAGCCACATGGCGGTGGCGTTGATCGTCATCGAGGTGTTCATCTGCTCCAGGGGGATGTCCTGGAACAGCCGGCGCATGTCGCCCAGGTGCGCGACGGGCACGCCCACCCGGCCGACCTCGCCGCGGGCGAGGACGTGGTCGGGGTCGTAGCCGGTCTGGGTCGGCAGGTCGAACGCCACCGACAGGCCGGTCTGGCCCTTGGCGAGATTGCGCCGGTACAGCTCGTTGGACGCCTCGGCCGTGGAGTGGCCGGCGTACGTCCGCATGAGCCACGGACGGTCCTTCTGACGCTCTGTCATCTGCGGCTCTCAGACGTTCCGGAAGCGGTTGATGGCGTCGATGTGCCGGGCGCGCATCTCCTCGTCGCGGACGCCGAGGCCCTCCTCGGGCGCCAGGCACAGCACGCCGACCTTGCCCTGGTGCAGGTTGCGGTGGACGTCGTAGGCGGCCTGGCCGGTGTCCTGGAGGGAGTACACCTTGGACAGGGTCGGGTGGATCCTGCCCTTGGCGATGAGGCGGTTGGCCTCCCAGGCCTCGCGGTAGTTGGCGAAGTGCGAGCCGATGATCCGCTTCAGCGACATCCACAGGTAGCGGTTGTCGTACTCGTGCAGGTAGCCCGAGGTCGAGGCGCAGGTGGTGATGGTGCCGCCCTTGCGGGTGACGTAGACGCTCGCGCCGAAGGTCTCGCGGCCGGGGTGCTCGAAGACGATGTCGATGTCCTCGCCCCCGGTGAGTTCACGGATGCGCTTGCCGAAGCGCTTCCACTCCCTGGGGTCCTGGGTCCGCTCGTCCTTCCAGAACCTGTAGCCCTCGGCGTTGCGGTCGATGATCGCCTCGGCGCCCATGGACCGGCAGATCTCCGCCTTCTGCGGCGAGGACACCACGCAGATGGGATTGGCGCCGCCGGCCAGCGCGAACTGGGTGGCGTACGACCCGAGTCCGCCGCTCGCGCCCCAGATCAGGACGTTGTCGCCCTGCTTCATCGCCGCGCCGTTGCGGGACACCAGCTGCCGGTAGGCGGTGGAGTTCACCAGGCCCGGGGCCGCCGCCTCCTCCCACGACAGGTGCGCCGGCTTGGGCATCAGCTGGTTGGACTTCACCAGCGCGATCTCGGCGAGGCCGCCGAAGTTGGTCTCGAAGCCCCAGATCCGCTGCTCGGGGTCGAGCATCGTGTCGTTGTGGCCGTCGGAGGACTCCAGCTCGACGGACAGGCAGTGGGCGACGACCTCGTCGCCGGGCTTCCAGGCGTTGACGCCCGGGCCGGTGCGCAGGACGACGCCCGCGAGGTCGGAGCCGATGATGTGGTACGGCAGGTCGTGCCGCCTGGCCAGCTCGTTGGTGCGGCCGTAGCGCTCCAGGAAGCCGAACGTGGACAGCGGCTCGAAGATCGAGGTCCACACCGAGTTGTAGTTCACCGAGGAGGCCATGACGGCCACCAGGGCCTCGCCCGGGCCCAGTTCGGGCACCGGGACCTCGTCCAGGTGGATCGACTTGCGCGGGTCCTTGTCGCGGGTCTCCAGGCCCGCGAACATCTCCGTCTCGTCCTTGTGGACGGTGATCGCGCGGTACGACTCGGGGAGCGGCAGGGCGGCGTAGTCGGCGGGCGTGGCGTCCTTCGACTGGATCGCGTCCAGGATGTCCTTCACGGTCACGGTGTTGCCTCCGGCGGTGGGCGCCCTGAGGGAGGGGCGCCTGAGGGATCGTCGGTGCTGCTGAGGGTGGTGAGGGGGTGCCGTCGGTTCGGCGGGGTGGTGCTCCGGCAGCGCTTTGTGGCGCGAGAGGGTGCCTGTGACGCAGGCGTCCGGGCGCGCGGGCCATGGGCCCCCGGGGACAGCCGGCGAGCGAGCGATCGCTGCTCTCCGGCCGCCCGGACAGCATCAACGTATGACACGGTGTGTCAGGTGACAAGGCACTGAGTGCCAGAAATTGCTCTCAGATGAAATCTTTACGTAACAGATGAGCGATGATCGATCAGCGATCGGCAAACGAAACGGGCAGGGAGTGGCACTCAGTGCCACTCCCTGCCCGTCTGTCGCGGTCCGGCCGGTTACGACCGTTCTTTCAGCGCCTGTTCGATGGTGCGCATCACCTCGTCGAGCGGGGCGTCGGTGCGGGCCACCGTCACCAGGACCTCGCCCTGGGCGGCGGCGGTGGCCGCCGGGGTGCGCGGGGCGCTCTCCCGGCCGGCCCCGATGCCGGTGCCGAAGGTCTTGCGGACGATCGCGAAGGCGTGGTCGAGCTGGGCCTCCACGTCCCCCTGGCCGCCCGCCCGCAGCCACCGTCTGAGCACGTGGTTGTGGGCGGTGACCACGGCCGAGGCGGCGACCTCGGCCAGCAGCGGGTCGTCGTTGGCGTCGTCGGCGTGCGCGTGCTCGTCGAAGTGGCCGAGCAGATAGCGGGTGAACAGCCGTTCGTAGCGGGCCACGGACGCGATCTCGGCCTCGCGCAGGGTGGGCACCTCGCGCGTGAGCTTGTAGCGGGCCACCGAGATCTCCGGCGCGGCCGCGTACATCTTCATGACCTCTTTGATGCCGCGGCACACCGTGTCGAGCGGGTGCTCGTGCGCCGGGGCCGCGTTGAGCACGGCCTCGGCGCGGACCAGCGTGTCGTCGTGGTCCGGGAAGATCGCCTCCTCCTTGGAGCGGAAGTGGCGGAAGAAGGTGCGCCGGGCGACCCCGGCGGCGGCGGCGATCTCGTCGACGGTGGTGGCCTCGTACCCCTTGGTCGCGAACAGCTCCATCGCCGCGGCCGCCAGTTCTCGGCGCATTTTCAGCCGCTGGGCGGCGGCGCGACTGCCTGCGGCACTTTCCGGCGCGTCGGGCGTGGCTGGTGTACGTGAGGACTTGGCGGGCTGGGACATGACCCGAACGTACTGCATGCGCACAGGTTGATGCGCAGGTCCGGGGTGCCCCCCGCCCGCCCGGGGCGGGGGAGCGGCGGCCGGGTCGAGCAGCCCGCCCCAGTCCGGCTCCGTCCGGAACCGGTCGCCGGCGCCGTCAGCGGCGGGCATACTCGCGGAAGCCGCGGCCGGTCTTGCGGCCGAGGCAGCCCGCGGCCACCAGATGCTCCAGCAAGGGCGCCGGGGCGAGGCCGGGGTCGCGGAACTCGCGGTGCAGCACCTTCTCGATGGCCAGCGAGACGTCCAGGCCCACCACGTCCAGCAGTTCGAACGGGCCCATCGGGTAGCCGCCGCCCAGCTTCATCGCCGCGTCGATGTCGTCCAGCGACGCGTAGTGCTCCTGCACCATCTTGATCGCGTTGTTGAGATAGGGGAAGAGCAGCGCGTTGACGATGAACCCCGCCCGGTCGCCGCAGTCCACCGCGTGCTTGCCGATCCGGCCGCACACCTCGCGCACGGTCGCGTGCGCGTCGTCGGCCGTCAGCACCGTGCGGACCACCTCGACCAGCTTCATCGCCGGCGCCGGGTTGAAGAAGTGCATCCCGATCACGTCCTCGGGGCGCGAGGTGGCGCGGGCGCAGGCGACCACGGGCAGCGAGGAGGTGGTGGTGGCCAGGACCGCGCCCGGCTTGCACACCTTGTCCAGCGCCCCGAACAGCTGCCGCTTGACGTCCAGGTCCTCCGCGACCGCCTCCACCGCCAAGTCCACCTCGGCGAAGGCGCCGTGGGAACCCGCCGGGACGATCCGCTCCAGGGTCTCGGCGGCGGCCTCGGCGCTCAGCCGGCCCTTGGCGACGGAGCGGGCCAGGGACTTCCCGATGCGGGCCTTGGCCGCCCGCGCCTTCTCCTCGCCGCGGGCGGCGAGGACCACGTCGTAGCCGGCCTTGGCGAAGACCTCGGCGATGCCGGAGGCCATGGTGCCGGAGCCGGCCACGCCGACGGAGCGCACCGGACGGCCCGCGGCGCGCGTGTCCCCGGCCGCCGGGGTCAGCGCGTCCGGCACGACCGTCGCGCTGCCCGGCGCCGCGTAGGTGTAGAAGCCGCGCCCCGCCTTGCGGCCGGTCAGGCCGGCCTCGCCGAGCTGCTTGAGGATCGGGGCGGGCGCGTGCAGCCGGTCCCGGGACTCGGCGTACATGGCGTCCAGGACCGTCCGCGCGGTGTCCACACCGATCAGGTCCAGCAGGGCGAGCGGGCCCATCGGCAGACCGCAGCCGAGCCGCATGGCCGCGTCGATGTCCTCGCGGGAGGCGTACTTCGCCTCGTACATCGCCGCCGCCTGGTTCAGATAGCCGAACAGCAGCCCGTCCGCGACGAAGCCGGGCCGGTCGCCGACCGCGACCGGCTCCTTGCCCAGCTCGATCGCGAGATCGGTGACGGCGGCGACGGCCTGCGGCGCGGTGAGCACCGAGGAGACGACCTCCACCAGCTTCATCGCCGGCGCCGGGTTGAAGAAGTGCAGGCCGAGCACGCGCTCGGGGCGGGCCGAACCGGCCGCGAGCCGGGTCACCGACAGCGCGTTGGTGCCGGTCGCCAGGATCGTGTCCGGGCGGACGATGCCGTCCAGCTCGCACAGGATCCGCTGCTTGGTCTCGTACGACTCCGGCACCACCTCGATGACGAGGTCCGCGTCGGCCGCCGCGGTGAGGTCGGTGGCGGTGCGCACCCGGGCCAGCGCCTCGGCGCGCTCCGCCCCGGTGAGCCGGCCGCGCTCCACGGCGCGGGCGGTGGCGGCCTCCAAGGCGGCGAGCGCCCGGGCGGTGCGGTCCTCGGCGACGTCGATGCCGATCACCTCGCGGCCGGCCTTCGCCAGGACCTCGGCGATACCGGTGCCCATGGTGCCGAGACCGACGACGGCGACCTTCTGCAGCGGGGAGGACGGGGACAGAGGGGTGTCGGACAGGGGAGCGGCCATCGCGGGACTCCAGGAATGAGGTGACGACGAGGAACGCGCCGGGTGCGCCCGCGAGGGCGCACCACGGAGCGGAGGGATGCGGGTGTTGCCGGGCTGCGAGCGCACACGCCCGGTCAGCGCCGCCGGGTCCACGGGCGCGCACACGCCCGGACACGGCGGGGGATCCGACCGGCTCTGTCCCGAAGCCGGGCCGTACCTGCGGTACCTACGGCGTACCGGACCGACAGCTGCTCGCTCGCGACGGCCGCGTCACCAGACCGTCGCCAGCGGAGTGCGAGGGGTACTCGCTCGAATGAGCTTAACCAGCGGGTAACGAGCGCGCCAGCCCTTCGAAGCAATCCTTCCGTGTGAGGTACCTCCCTTGCCCGCCGCGACCCGCCTACGCTGGACCCCGTGGACGAAGAGGTGCGCTCGCTCACGGAACGCTTACGGCAGGAGTCGGGCGGCCCGGCCGCGTTCGACCGCCTGCTCGCCACCGAGGACCGCGACGAACTCGCCGAGGTGCTCACCGCGCCGGGACAGCCGCTGTGGGCCAGGGAACTGGCCGCGTTCCGCCTCGGCCGCGCGGGCGACCGGCGTGCCTTCGAGGCCCTGGTGCTGCTGCTCAACCACCGCGACCCGCCGCGCTGCGCGTCCGCCGCGCACGCGCTCGCCCGCCTCGGCGACCCCCGCACCGCCCGGGCCGCCGCCGCCCTCGCCACCAACGAACTGCGCGTCGCCTACGCCCTGCACCCGGTGCGGCTCCTCGTCGCCCTGCGCGCCCCGGAGTCCGTACCCGCGCTGATCACCACCCTGGAGCGGCGGCTCGGCCCGCACGACCCCTACCGGCGGGTCGCCCTCGCCTGTGTGGAGGGCCTGGGCGCGCTCGGCGACGACCGCGCCCGGCGGGTGCTGAACGAGGCGCTGGCCCACCCCGCGCTCGCCGAGGCCGCGGTGCGCGCGCTGGCCCGGCTGCCGCAGCAGCAGCCCACCTGAGGCACCGTCAGCCGCCCGGGGCGCGCACGTACCGCACCTCGGGCACGGGCACGCCGCCGGCGTCGAAGGGCTCCTCCGCGCCGTCCGCCCGGAACCCGGCGCGTTCGTAGAAGCGGCGCGCGGGCGCGTTGCCCTTCAGCACCCACAGCAGCAGCCGCGCGTGCGCCGGGCACCGCCCGGCCGCCGCGGCCAGCAGCGCCCGCCCGATCCCGCCGCCGAGGTGCGCCGGATCGACGTAGATCGCGTACAGCTCGGCGTCCTCGGTGTACGCCTCCCCGTCCCGGTACGGTCCGGCCGCCGCCCAGCCGAGCACCCGGCCGTTTCGCTCGGCGACCAGGTTCACCACCGTGCCGTCGCCGCGCGCGAACCGCTCCCGCCGCCGCTCGGCGTCCGCGGCGACGCCGAGCCGGTCCAGGTACGGCTGCGGCACCAGCCCCCGGTAGGCGTGCTGCCAGCCCCGGACGCGGATCTCCGCGACGCGGTCGCAGTCGGCGAGGGCCATCGGGCGGATGCGCAGGGGCTGTTCGTCCATAACGGAACCCTAGGGGCGGACGCGGGGCGGCGGGAGGGGGTTTCACAGGGCGGCCGCCCCGCGCCACCCGCGGGGTCCCAGCAGGCCGTGCAGGACCGAACCGCGCGAGGGGGCCGCCGCCCCGGCGGGCAGCGGCTTCGGCTCCGGCGTCCTCGCGCAGACCGCGTCGGCCGGGCCGGCACCGCGCGGCACCGTGCCGTCGGTCAGATACGCGGCCAGATACCCGTCCAGGCACGCGTTCCCGCTCAGCGTGACGCCGTGGTTGCCGCCGCCCTGCTCGACCACCAGGCTGGAGCGGGCCAGCAGCCGGTGCACCGCGACGCCGCCGGCGTAGGGGGTGGCCGCGTCGCCGGTCGCCTGGAAGAGCAGCGCCGGCGGCAGCGCGTCCCCCGCGATGTCCACCGGCCGCAGCGGGGCCGTCGGCCAGAACGCGCACGGCGCGTTGTACCAGGTGTTGTTCCAGGCCATCAGGGGCGCCTTCGCGTGCGCCGCCCAGGTGTCCGCCCGCCACCGGTTCCAGTCGCGCGGCCAGGGCGCGTCCCGGCACTGCACCGCCGTGTAGACGCTGTAGCCGTTGTCGCCGTCGGCGTCCACGGCGGCGAGCTTCTCGTACGCCGCCCGCAGCGGCCCGGTGTCCCCCCGGTGGACGTAGGCCGCGAACGCCTCGGCGAGGTGGGGCCAGTAGCCGTCGTAGTACCCGCCGGGCGTGAACGTGTCCTCCAGCTCCGCGGCGCCGACCCGGCCCCCGGCGGGCTCGGCGGCCAGCGCCGCCCGCATCGCGTACCAGCGGTCCTCGATCACGGCGGGGTCCCGGCCGAGCCCGTAGACCGCGTCGTGCCGGGCGATCCAGGCCATCAGGGCACGGTGGCGGTCGTCGAAGGCGTGGTCCTGGGCGAGGTTGTCCGCGTACCAGACACCGGAGGGGTCGACGATCGAGTCCAGCACCAGCCGGTGCACCCGCCCGGGGTACAGCTTCGCGTAGACCGCGCCCAGATAGGTGCCGTAGGAGTAGCCGAAGTAGCTGATCCGGGGCGCGCCGAGGGCCCGGCGGACGGCGTCCAGGTCCCGGGCCGCGCTGACGGTGTCCAGGTACGGCAGGACGTCGGCGTACTTGCGGCCGCAGGCCCCGGCGAAGGAACGCGCGCGGTCCAGGTTCGCCCGCTCCAGCGCGGGGGTGGCCGGGACGGAGTCCGGGCGGGGGGCCGCGAAGTGGCCGGGCGCGCAGGTCAGGGCGGGCGTGCTGCGCCCGACTCCGCGCGGGTCGAAGCCGATGACGTCGTAGCGGGCCGCCACGCTCCCCGGCAGCGCGGAGGCGACGAACCCGGCCAGCTCCAGCCCGCTGCCGCCGGGGCCGCCGGGGTTGACCAGCAGCGGCCCCTCGAAGGCCCGCGCGGTGTGCGGGACGCGGGACAGGGCGAGCGTGATCCGCCGGCCCGCCGGGTCGGCGTGGTCCAGCGGCACCCGCACCGAGGCGCACTGGAGCGTGGGGTGGTCAGGGGTGGCGCACCGGGTCCAGACGGGCGCGGGGGCGGGGGCCGCTTGGGCGGGAGCGGCGGTGAGCGAGCCCGCCACCACGGCGGCGACCGCGCCCAGCGCGGCTGCGCGTGTTCTCATACGGGTCCTCCCGGGACGCGGGGGCGGTGAACCGCGGGGCGCGGTCACGCCCGGATCGTCCCGGAGCCGGCGCCCCGGGGAACCCGTCTTCGCGATACTTGACCCGATCGGGCCGCGCGATGCCTCCTGACGCGCCCGGCCTCACATCAGGGTGAGCTGGACCGGGTCCGCCGGTGCGGGGGCCGGCGCCGGTGCGGCCGGGCGGATCCGCCGGGCCTGCCCGGAGCGCGCGGGCCCGATGCCGTACTCCTCGGCCAGCTCGTGCACCTGGCGGGTGATCCGGCGCTGGTACCACCTCGGCGCGTAGGCGCCCTCCGCGTACAGCCGCTCGTAGCGCGGCACCAGGTGCGGGTGGTGCCGCCCGAGCCAGGCCATGAACCACTCCCGCGCCCCCGGGCGCAGATGCAGCACCAGCGGGGTGACGGAGACGGCCCCGGCCGCCGCGATCGCCCGCACGGTCTCCCGCAGCCGCCCCGGGTCGTCGCCCAGGAACGGGATCACCGGCGCCATCAGCACCCCGCAGCCGATGCCGTGCTCCGCGAAGGCGCGTACGACCTCCAGCCGGCGTTCGGGCGCGGGCGTGCCCGGCTCCACCGTGCGCCACAGCTCGCCGTCCAGGAAGCCGACGGAGACCGAGACGCCCACGTCCGTCACCTCGGCCGCGCGGACCAGCAGCGGCAGGTCGCGCAGGATCAGCGTGCCCTTGGTGAGGACGGAGAACGGGTTCGCGTGGTCGGTGAGCGCGGAGATGATGCCCGGCATCAGCCGGTAGCGGCCCTCGGCGCGCTGGTAGCAGTCGACGTTCGTGCCCATCGCGACGTGCTCGCCCTGCCAGCGGGGCGAGCCGAGCTGGCGGCGCAGCACCTCCGGGGCGTTGACCTTGACCACGATCTGGGTGTCGAAGCCGAAGCCCGTGTCCAGGTCCAGATAGCCGTGGGTGGCGCGGGCGAAGCAGTACACGCACGCGTGCGAGCAGCCCCGGTAGGGGTTGACCGTCCACTCGAACGGCATGCGCGAGGCGCCCGGCACCCGGTTGAGCACCGAGCGCGCCCGCACCTCGTGGAAGGTGATCCCGCGGAACTCGGGCGTGTCGAACGTCCGGGTGGTGACGGCGTCCGCGCCGAACAGCGCGGCGTCGGCGGCCCGGCCGTGGTCGCCGTCGTCGGTGAGGTTGTCCCAGCGCATGACGCCTCCTCGGTAGCACTGGGCCCAGAATAGAACATGTGTTCCCGTGATCGTGCGGACCCCGATTTGGGCGGCCGAGCGCCGGGGTGGTTGGCTTGCCCCAGCCCTTGACGGACAGGTCCTGGAGGAACGCAATGGCGCAGGTCGAAGCCACTACGGAGCGGGTCGTCGCGGCGGACGCGGAGAAGGTGTTCGACGCGCTCGCCGACTACCGCGGCACCCGGCAGCGACTGCTGCCCGAACAGTTCAGCGAGTACGAGGTGCGCGAGGGCGGCGACGGCGAGGGCACCCTCGTCCACTGGAGGCTCCAGGCCACCAGCAAGCGGGTGCGCGACTGCCTGCTCGAGGTGAGCGAGCCCACCGACGGCGAGCTGGTCGAGAAGGACCGCAACTCCTCCATGGTCACCACCTGGCGCGTCACCCCGGCCGGCGAGGGCCGCTCCCGCGTGGTCGTCACCACCACCTGGCAGGGCGCCGGCGGCATCGGCGGCTTCTTCGAGCGCACCTTCGCCCCCAAGGGTCTCGGCCGGATCTACGACGCCCTGCTCGCCAACCTCGCCGCCGAGGTCGAGAAGTAGCCCAACTGCCTGCCGGTGCAAGGGTGTTGACCTCCGGTTGATCCCTTCACCGGTTCGAGTGGATCTCCGTCGTCGGCCGGACGATGCCGTAACCCCAGGCAACCGGGCCCCGTTGTCGCCTCGCGCGGGAAACGCGCGAGGCGCGACGAGGGGAGCGGTCCGTGGGCGGGACGACACTGGCGCAGCAGGAGCCGGCCGTGGCACCGGCGGCCGGCGAGGAGGCCGCGCCCCCGCCGCCGCACCCCGCGCCCGCCGTGCCGCTGACGCCCCGCCGGGTCCGGCTGGTCTTCTCCGGGCTGATGCTGGCGCTGCTGCTGGCCGCCCTGGACCAGATGATCGTCGCCACCGCCCTGCCCAAGGTCGTCGGCGAACTGCACGGCCTGGACAAGATGTCCTGGGCCGTCACCGCCTACCTGCTCACCTCCACCATCGGCCTGCCCCTGTACGGCAAGCTCGGCGACCTCGTCGGCCGCAAGGGCGTCTTCCAGTTCGCCATCGCCGTCTTCGTCGTCGGCTCCGCGCTCGCCGGCCGGGCCGGCAGCATGGACCAGCTCGTCCTCTACCGCGCGCTCCAGGGCGTCGGCGCGGGCGGCCTGATGATCGGCGTGCAGGCCATCATCGCCGACATCGTGCCGCCCCGGGAACGCGGCCGGTACATGGGCCTGATCGGCGCCGCCTTCGGCCTCGCCTCCGTCGCCGGCCCGCTGCTCGGCGGCTACTTCACCGACCACCTCTCCTGGCGCTGGTGCTTCTACGTCAACGTCCCCTTCGGACTGGTCACCTTCGCCGTCGTCACCGTCGTGCTGAAACTGCCCCGGCCGCCCGTGCGGGCCCGGCTCGACGTCCCCGGCGCGATCCTGCTCGCCGCCGCCTCCACCTGCCTGGTGCTGCTCACCACCTGGGGCGGCACCGAGTACGCCTGGGACTCCCGGCCCGTCCTCTTCCTCGGCGCGGGCGCCCTCGTCACCACCGTCCTCTTCCTCGTCGCCGAGCGCCTGGCCGCCGAACCCCTCATCCCGCTCCGGCTGTTCCGTGACCCCGTGTTCACCGTCAGCGGCCTGGTCGGCCTGGTCGTCGGTGTCGCCCTGTTCGGCGCCGCCAGCTATCTGCCGACCTTCCTGCAGATGGTCGACGGGGCCAGCGCCACCGAGTCGGGGCTGCTGATGCTGCCCATGATGGCCGGGATCGTCGGCGCCTCCCTCGTCTGTGGCCAGCTCATCAGCCGCACCGGCCGCTACAAGGTCTTCCCCGTGCTCGGCAGCGCCGTCTCCGTGGCCGGCATGTGGCTGCTGTCCCGGCTCGGGACCGACACGCCCCGGCTGCACTACAGCATCTGGATGGCCGTCCTCGGCACCGGCATCGGCCTGGTCATGCCCGTCCTCGTCCTCGCCGTGCAGAACTCCGTGCGCCCCGCCGACCTCGGCAGCGCGACCAGTGCCAACAACTACTTCCGGCAGATCGGCGGCAGCGTCGGCGCCGCCGTCTTCGGCACCCTCTTCGCCGACCGCCTGGCCTCCTCGCTGCGCGCGGAACTGCCCCCGCGCGCGGCCACCGGACTGCCCGCCGCCGACTCGATCACCCCGCAGCTCGTGCACGCGCTGCCCCCGGCCCTGCGCGACGCCTACATCCGCGCCTACGCCGACGCGATGCCCCGGATCTTCCTCTATCTCGTCCCGGTGCTCGCCCTCGGCCTGCTCATCGCCTTCTTCCTCAAGGAGAAACCGCTGGTGTCCCACAACGCCCCCGCCCTCGACCAGGAGACCGCGCCGGTGACCACCCCGCTCCCGCACGCCCGTTCGCCGTACCCGGCCGGCATCCCCGTGTGCGGCACGGTGCAGCACCCCGACGGCACCGTGGTGCCCCGCGCGGCGCTCACCCTCATCGACGTCGCCGGGCAGCAGGTCGGCCGGGGCGCCAGCGGCGAGGACGGACGGTACGCGCTCAGCACGCCCGGCTCCGGCTCCTACGTGCTGATCGCCGCCGCCGGCGGACACCAGCCGCAGGCCGTCTCCGTCACCGTCGGCGAACGCCCCGTCGAACTCGACGTCGTCCTCGGCGGCGCCGGGCGCCTGGCCGGCAGCGTGCTCACCGCCGACGGCAGCCCCGTCCGCGACGCCACCGTCACCCTCACCAACGTGCACGGCGAGGTCGTCGCCGCCACCCGCAGCGGACGCGAGGGCGGCTACGTCATCACCGAGCTGGTGGCCGGCGAGTACACCCTCGCCGCCAGTGCCCCCGCCTTCCGGCCCGCCGCGGTCCCGGTCACCGTGCAGGCCTCCCGGGAGACCCGGCAGGACATCGAACTCGCGGGCGGCGCGGTCCTGAAGGGCACCGTCCGGGCCGGCGGCGGACGCCCCGTGGAGGAGGCCCGGGTGACCCTGCTGGACGCCGCCGGCAACGTGGTCGACACCCTCACCACCGGAGCCGACGGAACGTTCCGGTTCGTGGACCTCTCCTCCGGCGAGTACACCGTCATCGCCGCGGGCTACCCGCCGGTCGCCACGGTGCTCCAGGTCGCGGGGGGCGGACGCACGGAACGCGACCTCCAGTTGGGGCACGAGGACTGACCGGGGGGCGCACGCGGCGCGCCGGGCCGTGCGCCGGTGCATCCGGTGCATCCAATTCCAGGATTGCCACACATCGCGACCGGCCGTCGCCTTACCGTAGTGGCGGGCGGCACAGATCGTTGTGCGGACAGCCGTGGGGAGAAAGGGCCGGGGCCATGGACCGTGGCAGCGAGCGGGACGCGTCGGCCGGGCGCGGCGACGGCGACACCGCGGCGGGCCGGATCCCGCTGGCCGTGGTCGTCGTCGACCGCGCCGGCCTGGTGTCCCACTGGAGCAGCGGTGCACGGCGCCTGTTCGGCGCCGACCGGGAGGAGGCCGTCGGCCGGCCCGCGGCCGATCTGCTGCCCGTCACCGGCGCCCTGCACGACCCGGAGCCCGACCCGCTCACGGCGGCCGACGACACCGGCCCCGACCTGGAGGCCGCGCTCGACGGGCAGAACGGCTTCGCCAGGACCGGCCGCGCCCGGCTCTGCCCGCACCGGCAGGGGCCCGCCGCCGAGGACCGGATCGACGTGCTGTGGTGGGCCTACCCCCTGGTCGGCCCGGGCACCTCCCGGCTGCTGGTGCTCGCCGCCGACGCCACCCGGCTGCGCGCCGAACGCGGCCACGACGACGAGAGGGCCGAACGCATCTCGCCCGGCCTCGCCCGCCACACCGAACTGCCGGCCCCCGAGGACCTCGAACGGCGCCTGCCCGACATCCTGCCCAACATGGGCCCGGGTCTCAGCGCCCGCATCGTCTCCCAGGTCCTCGAACTCGGCTACCCGGTCCTGGAGTTCAGCCGGTACGAACGGGTGCCCGTGACCCCGTACTGGGGCGTGCCCCGCCGCCCCGGCCGCCCCGGCACCGAGACCGTCCCGGACACCACGGACACCACGGCCGTCGCGGCGCGCGGCCGGGCCCCGGCCGCCACCGCGCCGGCCGGCGCCGAACAGGACCTGGAATACGCCGCCGTCCGCGAACGGCTGGAGTTCCTGAACGAGGTCAGCTCCCGCATCGGCTCCTCCCTGGACCTCGGTGAGACCATCCGCGAGGTCACCAGCGCCGCCGTGCCCCGGTTCGCGGACTTCGCCGGCACCCATCTGCGCGCCGCCGTGCTGGCCGGCGAGGGCTTCCCGGACGGCCCGCCGGACGCCAGCACCGTGATGTTCCGCGTCTGGGTCGAGCACAACGACGAACCCGGCCGCTGGGACGACACCGTGCCGGTCGGCGAGGCCTTCGCCTTCCCCGAGCACACCCCGTTCTACAAGTGCATGGTCACCGGCGAACCCGTCCTCGTTCCCCGGGTCACCGACGAGCTGTCCGAGCGGATCTCCGGCGAGTTCGAGAAGCGGGACCTCAGGCCCCTCATCGGCGGCCGGTCGCTGCTGATCGTCCCGCTCAAGGCGCGCAACGTCGTCCTCGGCTTCATGGTGCTCATGCGCCGCCCCGACCGGCCGCAGTTCGACGACATGGACCGCACCACGGGCGCCGAACTCGCCGCCCGCGCGGGCCTCGTGCTCGACAACGCCCGCATGTACACGTACCAGGAGAACGTCGCCGACACCCTCCAGGACAGCATGCTGCCGCAGATCACCCCGCGGATGGCCGGCTGCGACATCGCCACCCGCTATCTGCTCGGCACCCGGCTCGGCCGGATCGGCGGCGACTGGTTCGACACCATCAAGCTGCCCGGCTCCCGCACCGCCCTCGTGGTCGGCGACGTCATGGGCCACGGACTGAACTCGGCCGCGATGATGGGCCAGTTGCGCACCGCCGTGCAGACCATGGCCGCCATGGAGACCCCGCCCGCCCAGCTCCTGCGCAACCTGGACGACCTGGCCCGCCGGCTCGGCGACACCTACCTCGCCACCTGCCTGTACGCGGTCTACGACCCGATCCGCGGCGAGCTGACCCTCGCCAACGCCGGCCACATCCCGCCCGTGCTGGTACGCGCCGAGGACGGCGGCAGTCAGCTCCTCGACCTGCCCACCGGAGCCCCGATCGGCGTCGGCGGCGTCCCGTTCGAGGCCGTCCGGGTCAAGGTGGCGCCCGGCGACCGGCTGGTGCTGTGCACCGACGGCCTGGTCGAGGTGCGCGGCTCCGACATCGGCGAGGGCCTGGCCGCGCTCTGCGAGTCCGCCGCCCACCCCGCGGCCTCGATGGACGACGCCTGCGACACCATCATCCGGGCGCTGAACACCCACGGCGGACGCAAGGACGACGTCGCCCTGCTCATGGCGCGCCTCAACGGCATCGGCGACGACCATGTCGCCGAGTGGCGGCTCGGCGCCGCACCGCGCGAGGTGGCGCGGGCCCGCCGCCTGGTGCGCGAACAGTTGCGCGAGTGGGGCCTGCCGCAGGCCGTGGAGACCGCCGAACTGCTGGTCAGCGAGGTCGTCACCAACGCCGTCCTGCACGCCGGGGGCGACCGGATCGGCCTGCGGATCGTGCGTACCGACGCGCTGCTGTTCGAGGTCACCGACGAGGAACCCGCCCTGCCCGCCCTGCTGGCCACCGGCCCCGACGACGAGACCGGCCGCGGGCTGCGCGTGGTCAGCCGGCTCGCCCGGGAGTGGGGCGCCAGCGCCACCGGGCACCGCAAGACCGTCTGGTTCGAACAGGCCCTCACCGCCGGCCGCTGACCCACCGCGCCCGCCCCCTCCCACAATGGCCGCCGCGCGGCCCTTGCCCCGCGCCGGTCCCCCGCGATATCCCGATCACGGAACCGACCCGTGGGGAGACAGCATGAACATCTCGGACACCTATCGCGACGCGTGGGAGAGCTACTGGAGCGAGACCTCCGACGTCGGGGGGGAGGCGATATGGGACTCCGACCCCTCGCTGAGCGCCGCACCGCACAGCGACCTGCTCCTGCGGCACGCGGACCCGGAGCGCACGATCGTCGACCTCGGCTGCGGCAACGGCACCCAGACCCGCTACCTGGCCACCCGGTTCGCCCGCGCCGTCGGCGTCGACCTCTCGCACGCGGCCGTCGACCACGCCCGCCGCGCCGCGGGTGACGCCCCCGTGGAGTTCCGGCAGCTCGACCTCACCGACACCGACGCCGTCCGCGCCCTGCACCGGCGGCTCGGCGACAGCCACGTCTACATGCGGGCCGTCATCCACCAGAGCGAACCGGCCGCGCGCCCGGCCGTGGCCGCCGCCGTCGCCGAGATCATCGGGACCGAGGGCCGCGCCTTCGTGGTCGAGCTGACCTCGGCCTCCCGGGACGTCCTCGGCCGCGCCGCCGCCGGACCGGCCGGCCCGCCGCCCAAGCTGCGCCGCGTCTTCCACCACGGGCTCAAGCCCGCCGCCGCCCCCGACGACGAGATCCCCCGCCTGCTCGCCGAGGCCGGCCTCACCGTGCTGGCCGACGGCGAGACCGCGGTGCCGCAGACCGAACACCTCCCCGACGGCACCCGCATCGACCTGCCGGCCCGCTGGTTCGTCCTCGCGCGGGGCTGACGGGTCCGCCGGGGTCGTGGTCAGGGGGCGGTCCGGCGCGTAACGTGACACGGCATGAAGATCCTCATCAGCGCCGACATGGAGGGCGCCACCGGGGTCACCTGGCCCGCCGACGTGCTGCCGGGGACGCCGCAGTGGGAACGGTGCCGGTCGCTGTTCACCTCGGACGTGAACGCCGCCGCCGAGGGCTTCTTCGACGGCGGCGCCGACGAGGTACTGGTCAACGAGGCCCACTGGACCATGCGCAACCTGCTGCTGGAACGGCTCGACGAGCGGGTGGAGATGCTCACCGGCCGGCACAAGGCGCTGTCCATGGTCGAGGGCGTCCAGCACGGCGACGTCGACGGCATCGCCTTCGTCGGCTACCACGCCGGCGCCGGGGCGGAGGGCGTCCTCGCCCACACCTACCTCGCCAACCAGATCACCGGGGTGTGGCTGAACGACGTCCGCGCCAGCGAGGGCCTGCTCAACGCCCGCGTGGTCGCCGAGTACGGCGTCCCGGTCGTCCTCGTCACCGGCGACGACGTGGCCTGCGAGGACGCCCTCGGCTACGCCCCCGAGGCACGGAAGGTGGCGGTGAAGGACCACGTGTCGCGGTACGCGGCCGTGTGCCGTACCCCGGCCCGGACCGCCGCCGACATCCGGGCGGCGGCCAAGGAGGCCGCCTCGCTGGCGGTCCGTCACCCGCCCGTGCACGCCGGGCCCTTCACGGTGGCCGTCGAGTTCGACGCCGAGCACCTCGCCCGGGCCGCCACCGTCGTCCCCGGCGTGGCGCGGACCGGCGAGCGGAAGGTGGCGTACACCAGCGCCACGATGTACGAGGGCATCAGGACGTTCAAGGCGGTCACCACGATCGCCTCCGCCGCCGTGGAGGAGCAGTATGGCTGACCCGCAGGCACTCGACGAGGTCGTGGAGTTCACCTCCGGCCTGATCCGCGTCGACACCACCAACCGGGGCGGCGGGGACTGCCGGGAGCGGCCGGCCGCCGAGTACGCCGCCGAACGGCTGGCCGGGGCGGGCCTGGAACCCCTGCTGCTGGAGCGCACCCCGGGCCGCACCAACGTGGTGGCCCGGATCGAGGGCACCGACCCGTCCGCCGACGCGCTGCTCGTCCACGGGCACCTCGACGTCGTACCCGCCGAGGCCGCCGACTGGAGCGTGCCCCCGTTCTCCGGTGAGGTCCGGGACGGGGTGGTGTGGGGGCGGGGCGCCGTCGACATGAAGAACATGGACGCGATGATCCTCGCGGTGGTCCGCTCCTGGGCCCGGCAGGGCGTACGGCCCCGCCGCGACCTGGTCATCGCCTTCACCGCCGACGAGGAGGCCAGCGCCGAGGACGGCTCCGGATTCCTCGCCGACCGGCACCCCGAACTCTTCGAGGGCTGCGCGGAGGGCGTCGGCGAGTCGGGCGGCTTCACCTTCCACGACGGCGCCGGCCGGGAGATCTACCCCGTCGCGGCGGGGGAGCGGGGCACCGCCTGGCTGAAGCTCACCGCGCACGGCCGGGCCGGACACGGCTCCAAGGTGAACCGGGAGAACGCGGTGACCCGGCTGGCCGCCGCCGTCACCCGCATCGGCGAGCACGAGTGGCCGCTGCGGCCCACCCCCACCGTCCGGGCCGCCCTGGACGCGCTCGCCGCGCTGTACGGCATCGACGCCGGCCGCGCCGACGTGGACCGGCTGCTGGAGAAGCTCGGCCCCGCCGCCCGGCTGGTCGAGGCGACCGTCCGCAACAGCGCCAACCCGACCATGCTGGAGGCCGGTTACAAGCTCAACGTCGTCCCCGGCGAGGCGGTCGCCTACGTCGACGGGCGCTATCTGCCCGGCACCGAGGAGGAGTTCGCCGCCACCCTGGACCGGCTCACCGGCCCCGACGTCCACTGGGAGTTCGTCCACCACGAAGTGGCCCTCCAGGCACCGGTGGACACCCCGCTGTTCGCGCGCATGCGGGCCGCCGTCGAGGAGTTCGCCCCCGGCGGGCACGTGGTGCCGTACTGCATGGCCGGCGGCACGGACGCCAAGCAGTTCTCCCGGCTCGGCATCACCGGCTATGGTTTCGCCCCGCTGAAGCTGCCCGCCGGCCTCGACTACCAGGCGCTGTTCCACGGCGTGGACGAGCGGGTGCCCGTCGAGGCGCTGCACTTCGGGGTCCGCGTCCTGGACCGCTTCCTGAGGACGGCGTAGACGATGGGGGAACAGACGCGCACCGCGCCGTACGGATCCTGGCCGTCGCCCGTCACCGCCGCGCTCGCCGCCGCGCACGACGGCCGCCCGGACTGGGTGGCGTACGTGGGCGACGAGATCTGGTGGACCGAGCCCCGGCCGGCCGAGGGCGGCCGGCGGACCCTGGTCCGGCGGCGCGCCGACGGCGCCGAGGAGACCGTGCTGCCCGCGCCGTGGAACGTCCGCAGCCGGGTCATCGAGTACGGCGGCCGGCCCTGGACCGGGGTCGTGGCCGACGGCCGGCCGCTGATCGTGTTCGCGCACTTCGCCGACCAGCGGCTGTACCGGTACGAGCCCGGCGGCGAACCCGTCCCGCTCACCCCCCTGTCCCCGGTGGGCGACGGCCTGCGCTGGGCCGAGCCCCGCGTGGACCTCGCCCGCGGCGAGGTGTGGTGCGTGCTGGAGGAGTTCACCGGGGACGGCCCGGACGACGTACGGCGGGTCCTGGCCGCCGTACCGCTGGACGGCTCGGCCGCCGCCGGCCGGGCGTCCGTCCGCGAACTCACCGCCTGCCGGCACCGGTTCGTCACCGGACCCCGGCTCTCGCCCGACGGCCGGCGGGCCGCCTGGCTCGGCTGGGACCATCCGCGGATGCCGTGGGACGGCACCGAACTGCTGGTCGCCGACGTGCGCGACGACGGCCGGCTGACCGGCGTCCGCACGGTCGCCGGGGGCCCGGACGAGGCCGTCTGCCAGGCCGAGTGGGCGCCGGACGGTGCCCTGCTGTACGCGAGCGACCGCGGCGGCTGGTGGCACCTCTACCGCGACGGCACCCCGCTGTGCGACCGGGAGGAGGAGTTCGGCGGCCCCCTCTGGCAGCTCGGGGCGCGCTGGTTCGCGCCGCTGGACAACGGCCTGCTGGCGGTGGTGCACGGACGCGGACCGGCCGGGCTCGGGATACTGGACCCGGAGTCCGGCGAGACCGTGGACGCCGCCGGGCCGTGGACCGAGTGCGCCCCCACCCTGGCCGTGCACGGCCAGCGCGTCGTCACCGTCGCCGCCGGCCCGCACACCGGGTACGAGGTGGTCGAGCTGGACACGGTCACCGGCCGCGCCCGCGTGGTCGGCGCCCGCCACCGCGACCCCGTCGACCCCGCCTACTACCCGCGGCCCGAGGTGCGCACCTTCGCCGGACCCGACGGCCGCGAGGTGCACGCCCATGTGTACCCGCCGCACCACCCCGCGCGGACCGCGCCCGACGGCACCCGCCCGCCGTACGTGATCTGGGCGCACGGCGGGCCCACCAGCCGGACCCCGCTCGTCCTGGACCTGGCCGTCGCCTACTTCACCTCCCGGGGCATCGGCGTCGCCGAGGTGAACTACGGCGGCTCCACCGGCTACGGCCGGGCCTACCGGGAGCGGCTGCGCGGCCAGTGGGGCGTGGTCGACGTCGAGGACTGCGCGGCCGTCGCCCGCGCGCTCGCCGCCGAGGGCGCCGCCGACCCCGCCCGGCTGGCGATCCGGGGCGGCAGTGCCGGCGGCTGGACCGCCGCCGCCTCCCTCGCCACCACCGACGTCTACGCCTGCGGCACCATCGGCTACCCGGTACTCGACCTCACCACCTGGGGCCCCGGCGGGACCCACGACTTCGAGTCCCGCTACCCGGAGTCGCTGATCGGCCCGCTCGCCGAGGTGCCCGCCCGGTACGCCGAACGCTCCCCGATCACCCACGCCGACCGGCTCACCGTGCCCTTCCTGCTGCTCCAGGGCCTGGACGACGTCATCTGCCCGCCCGCCCAGTGCGAGCGCTTCCTCGCCCGGACCGCCGGCCGGGGCGTACCGCACGCCTACCTCGCCTTCGAGGGCGAGGGCCACGGATTCCGCCGCGCCGAGACCGTGATCCGCGCGCTGGAGGCGGAACTGTCCCTGTATGCCCAGGTGTTCGGGCTGGACCCGGAACCGCCGGCCCCGAAGGTGGAGCTGACCCCGTGAAGGTACTCGTCCGGCCGCGCCGGCTGGCCCCGGGCGCCCGGGTCGCCGTCGTCGCCACCAGCGGCCCGGTGCCCGAGGAACGGCTCCAGGCGGGCCTGGACGTGCTGCGCGGCTGGGACCTCGACCCGGTGGCCGCCCCGCACGTCCTGGACCGGCACCCCGGGTTCGGCTATCTGGCGGGCACCGACGCCGACCGCGCCGCCGACTTCCAGAACGCCTGGTGCGACCCCGCCGTGGACGCGGTGCTGTGCGCCCGCGGCGGCTACGGCGCCCAGCGCATGCTGGACCTGCTGGACTGGGACGCGCTGCGCGCGGCCGGACCCAAGCTGTTCATCGGCTTCAGCGACGTCACCGCGGTGCACGAGGCCATCGCCACCCGGCTGGGGCTCGCCACGCTGTACGGGCCGATGGCGGCCGGGGCCGACTTCGTCAAGAGCCAGCGCGCCCAGGAGCACCTGCGGGCCACGCTGTTCGCGCCCGAGACCGTCCGCACCCTCGTCTCCGGCGGCACCGCCCTCGTTCCCGGCCGGGCCCGGGGCGTCACCGTCGGCGGCTGCCTGTGCCTGCTCGCCGCGGAACTCGGGACTCCGGGCGCCCGGCCCTCGGCGCGCGGGGGGCTGCTCTGCCTGGAGGACGTCGGCGAGCCGGCCTACCGGCTGGACCGGTACCTCACCCAACTCCTGCGCGCGGGCTGGCTGGACGGGGTGCGCGGGGTGCTGCTCGGCTCCTGGGAGGACTGCGCCGGCCGGGAGGAGCTGCGGGCCCTGTTCGCCGACCGGCTCGGCGGGCTCGGGGTGCCGGTCGCGGAGAACGTCGGATTCGGGCACTGCGAAGGGGCGTTGACGGTGCCCTTCGGGGTGGCCGCCGCGCTCGATGCGGAGGCGGGCACGCTCACCCTGGACGAGCCGGCCCTGCGCTGACGTCATAGGCTGGGCGGATGCCGCACCACCCGTCCCGTTACGTCGCCGAAGGCCCCCGCGTCGCCATCCGCCCCTTCACTCTCGAAGACGGCCCCGAGTTCACCGCCCGGGCCCGCGAAAGCAAGGACCTGCACCGGCCCTGGCTGTTCCCGCCGGACACCGACGAGGCGTACGCCGACTACGCCGGCCGGCTGATCGACGACCCGGCCCGGGCCGGCTTCCTGGTGTGCGAGCGGGACGGCGGGGACATCGCCGGATTCATCAACATCAACAACATCGTGCGGGGCGGCTTCCAGTGCGGCGCCCTCGGCTACGGCGCCTTCGCGCACGCGGCCGGGCGCGGCCTGATGCGCGAAGGGCTCCACCTGGTCATCGGGTACGCGTTCGGCCCGCTGGGCCTGCACCGGCTGGAGATCAACGTCCAGCCGGGCAACGCCGCCTCCATCGCCCTCGCCCGGGGCGCCGGCTTCCGCCTGGAGGGCTTCTCGCCCGCCATGATCCACGTCGACGGTGCCTGGCGCGACCACGAGCGCTGGGCCCTGACGACCGAGATGCGCGGCTGACCGGTTCAGCCGCGCTGGTCCACGTACTCGAAGACCGACCCGTCCGGGTGCACCGCCAGCAGATTGCGGCCCCCCGGGGTCGGCACCGGCCCCGCGACGACCCGCCCGCCCAGCTCCGTCAGCAGCCGGTGGGCCTCGTCCACGTCCTCGGCCGCTATCGTCGCCGCGACCTTGCGCAGGATCTCCAGCTCCTCCTCCGACCCGCTCATCGGCAGGAACGAGCCGACCGCGGCGACCTCGACCCCGCCGCGCGTGAAACGCCGCGCGCCGGCGCCCGTCAGCCGCTCGTAGAAGGGGACCGCGGTGTCGAGGCCGTCGACGCAGATGCGCAGCGAAGCGCCCGGAATCTCCGTGCGGGCGAGCCTGGTTGGGGCCGCCCGCGGCGCGCACGGCCCCCGCGTTACCCACGGTGGGTGACGGGTACCCGCACGGTATGAACCGTTCGGAGCACCTGGAACATCATCTGGACCGGCACCTGGTCGAGGAACTGGCCCAGGTGGCACGCGAGACGGTACGTGACGAACTGCGCGAGCAGTCCCGCAGGCAGCGCCGCACCGCCGTGCTCTACGCGGCCTCGGGCGCCCTCGCCCTGTACGCGGGCGGCGCGGTGGCCCTCGCGGTGGGCCTGGCCCTGGCGTCCGGCCTGCCCGGCTGGGCGGCGGCCCTGATCACGGCGGCACTCCTCGGCGTGGCGGCGTACTTCCTGCGCGGCGCGGCCCACGGCCACCACACCCCGCCGCACCGCGTCATCGGCGGCACCGCCCCCGGTGCCCCGCCCTCGGGCCTCGGCATGCCCTACCCCCCGATGCCCCAGAGCCCGCCGGACACCCCGCACCACCGGTCCTGACGGCGGGGCCCGCCCGCCCCACCGCTCATCCGGTCATCCGGTCAGCCGGGGCAGCACCTTCGTCCGGTAGAAGTCGAAGAAGCCCCGCTGGTCCGGCCCGATCTGATTCACGTAGACCCGGTCGAACCCGGCGTCGGCGAACGCCCGCAACGTGCTCACGTGCTGCTCGACGTCGTCCCCGCACACGACCTTCTCCCGCACCATGTCCTCGGTGACCAGCTCGTGCAGCTGCTCGAAGTGCCGGGGCGAGGGCAGCACCTGCCCCATCTCGCCGGGCAGCAGCTCGTTGTACCAGAGCCGGTGCACGGTGCGGACGCACGCGTCCCGGTCGGTGCCGTAGCACACCTTCGTGCCGCCGCTCACCGGCTTCAGGCCACCGCCGCCGTCGCGGAACCGGGCGACCATCCCCTCGTCCGGCATCATCGTGATGTAGCCGTCGCCGACCCGGGAGGCCAGCGCGATCGCCTTCGGGCCGAAAGCCGAGATGTCGATCGGGACGGGCTCGTCCGGGACGGTGTAGAGGCGGGCGTTCTCCACCGTGTAGTGCTTTCCGTGGTGGCTGACCTCCTCGCCGGTGAACAGCCGGCGCATCACCTCGATGGCCTCCTCCAGCATCTCCAGCCGCACCCGCACCGGGGGCCAGCGGTCGCCGAGGATGTGCTCGTTCAGCGCCTCGCCGGTGCCGACGCCGAGCCGGAAGCGGCCCTCGGTCATCACCGCGCTGGTCGCTGCGGCCTGGGCCAGCACCGCCGGGTGGATCCGCACGGTCGGGCAGGTCACGGCCGTCTCGACGGGCAGCGACACCGCCTGGGACAGCGCCCCGATCACCGACCACACGAACGCGCTCTGCCCCTGCGCGTCGTTCCACGGGTGGTAGTGGTCGGAGATCCACAGCGCCTGGAACCCGGCCTGCTCGGCCATCCGGGCCTGCTCGACGAGGGCCGCGGGGTCGTGTTCCTCGGCCGCCAGGAAATAGCCGTACTCGGGCATGGGCGAAACCTCCGCGTCGCTGGGCCGGTCCTGGTGCGGTCCGCGCCGGTCGCGGGGGGACCCGTGAGGTGTGGCCCGGACCGGTCCCGGGTAACCGGGCGCGCCCGCGCGAAACGCCGCCGCCGGGGCGCGCGACGCCGCGCCGTCCGGGGCTGCGGCCGGCGCGCGAGCCCCCGGGGCGGGCTCCGTACCCCCGCTCCGGCGGGCGTAACGGTGACCCGCCCGGCGTTTGGGGGCCCCGGCCCCGGTTACGCGGAAGACCTCGTACGAGCCACACCGCCGGAGGCGCACCGTGAGCCGACCCCGCGTCGTGATCGTCGGCGCCGGTTTCGCCGGGTACCGGGCCGCCCGCACCCTGGCCCGGCTCACCCGGAACCGCGCCGACATCACGCTGCTCAACCCCACCGACCACTTCCTGTACCTGCCGCTGCTGCCCCAGGTCGCCGCCGGTGTCCTGGAGGCCCGCCGGGTCACCGTGTCGCTGCCCGGCACGCTGCGCGGGGTGCGGCTGGTCCTCGGCGAGGCGGAGCGCGTCGACCTGGACGGGTGCACCGTGCACTACCGCGACCCCGAGGGCGGCGCCGGCGAGCCGCCGCCGGTCCCCGGCGCCGCCGAGCACGCGCACGGCTTCCGGGGGCCGCCCGAGGCGCTGTACCTGCGCGACCACGTCACCCGGCAGGTGGAACTCGCCGCCGGCGACGGCCCCGGGGTGGCCGCCGCCCGGTGCACGTTCGTGGTCGCCGGGGCCGGGTACACCGGCACCGAGGTGGCGGCACAGACCCACCTGCTCACCGACCGGCTGGCCCGCCGCACCCCGCTGCCGGCCGGGCTGCGCCCCCGCTGGATCCTGCTCGACGCGGCACCGCGCGTGCTGCCGGAGCTGGACGAGCGGCTGTCCCGTACGGCCGAGCGGGTGCTGCGGGCCCGCGGGGTCGAGGTGCGGACCGGCACCTCGGTACGGGAGGCCACCCGGGACGGGGTGCTGCTCGGCGACGGCGAGTTCCTCGCGTCCCGGACCCTGGTGTGGTGCGTGGGCGCACGGCCCGCTCCGCTGGTGGAGGACCTCGGGCAGCCGCGAATACGCGGACGGCTGATCGTCGACCCGTATCTGCGGCTGCCCGGCCGGCCCGAGGTGTTCGCCTGCGGGGACGCCGCCGCCGTGCCCGACCCGGAGGGACCGGGCGAGTTCGCGCCGCTGACGGCCCGGCACGCCTGGCGGCAGGGCCGGGTGGCCGGGGAGAACCTGGCCGCCTCGCTCGGGCTCGGCCGGCGCCGGCGCCCGTACCGCCACCACCGCACCCGCCTCGCCGTCGACCTCGGCGGGGCCCGGGCCGCCGCCGACCCGCTCGGCATCCCGCTGTCCGGGCTGACGGCGGGCGCGGTGACCCGCGGCCACCACCTGGCCGCCCTGCCCGGCAACCGCGTCCGGGTCGCCGCCGACTGGCTGCTGGACGCCGTACTCCCGCGCCAGGGAGTCCAGTTGGGCCTCGGCCGGTCCTGGCCCGTGCCGCTGGAGACGGCGGCGCCCGAACCGCCAGGGCACCCGGGCGGCCCCGGCCCGCACGAGGGACACGGCGGACCCGGGGAACACGAACGGGCAGAAGGCGCCGGGGGGCAGGAGCCCATGACCCGCGGGAGCCGCGGGATCCGGCCGGACGGCCACCCCGCCCCCGAACCGAGCACGAGGGGGTCTGCGAGCAGCCCCCCGACAGACCTGTAAGGAGACCCAGGAGACTCATGAACACCGACGAACTCGCCGAACTCGGCCAGCAGTTGCGCGTGGACAGCGTGCGGGCGTCCGCCGCCGCCGGATCGGGGCACCCCACGTCCTCGATGTCCGCCGCCGACCTGGTGGCCGTCCTGCTCGCCAACCACCTCCGCTACGACTTCGAGCGTCCCGAACACCCCGCCAACGACCGCTTCGTCCTGTCCAAGGGCCACGCCTCCCCGCTGCTGTACGCCGCGTACAAGGCGGCCGGCGCCATCGAGGACGGCGAACTGGTCACCTTCCGCAAGCTCGGCAGCCGGCTGGAGGGCCATCCCACGCCCCGCCGGCTGCCCTGGGTGGAGACGGCCACCGGTTCGCTCGGCCAGGGCCTGCCGGTCGGCGTCGGCATCGCCCTCGCCGGCAAGCGGCTGGACCGCACCGGCTACCGGGTGTGGGTGCTGTGCGGCGACAGCGAGCTGGCGGAGGGCTCGGTGTGGGAGGCCGCCGAACACGCGGGCCACGAGAACCTGGACAACCTCGTCGCCATCGTGGACGTCAACCGGCTCGGCCAGCGCGGACCCACCCGGCACGGCCACGACCTGGACGCCTACGCCCGCCGCTTCCAGGCCTTCGGCTGGCACACCATCGAGATCGACGGGCACGACATCGACAAGATCGACCGGGCGTACGGCGAGGCGCTGTCCACCGCCGGGCAGCCCACCGTGATCCTCGCCCGCACCCTCAAGGGCAAGGGCGTCGCCGCAGTGGAGGACCGCGAGGGACTGCACGGCAAGCCGCTGCCCGAGGCCGAGGAGGCCATCGCCGAACTCGGCGGGCAGCGTGATCTGCGGATCCGGGTCAGCGAGCCGCAGGTCGCCGCCGCCCTGCGCTCCCTCACCACCGAGGCGGTCCGGCTGCCGCGCTTCGAGGTGGGCGAGGAGGCCGCCACCCGGGACGCCTTCGGCAAGGCCCTCGCCGCGCTCGGCACCGCGCGCGGCGACATCGTCGCCCTGGACGGCGAGGTCGGCGACTCCACCCGCACCGAGGAGTTCGCCAAGGAACACCCCGACCGCTACGTCGAGTGCTACATCGCCGAGCAGCAGCTCGTCGCGACCGCCGTCGGCATGGCCGCGCGCGGCTGGGTGCCCTACGCCGCCACCTTCGCCGCCTTCCTCACCCGCGCTCACGACTTCGTGCGCATGGCGTCCGTCAGCGGCTCCGGGATCAACCTGGTCGGCTCGCACGCCGGTGTCGCCATCGGCCAGGACGGACCCTCGCAGATGGGCCTGGAGGACCTGGCGATGTTCCGGTCCGTGTACGGCTCCACGGTGCTCTACCCGTGCGACGCCAACCAGACGGCCCGGCTCGTCGCGACGATGGCCTCACGGGACGGCATCCGCTATCTGCGCACCTCCCGCGGCAAGACCCCGGTGATCTACGGCCCGGACGAGGAGTTTCCCGTCGGCGGCAGCAAGACGCTGCGCTCCGGCGAGAACGACCGGCTGACGATCGTCGCGGCCGGGGTGACCGTGCCCGAGGCGCTGACGGCCGCCGACCGGCTCGCCGAGGAGGGCATCGAGGTGCGGGTGATCGACCTGTATTCGGTCAAGCCCGTCGACGCGGACACCCTGCACCGCGCCGCCGAGGAGACCGGCTGCCTGCTCACGGTGGAGGACCATCACCCGGAGGGCGGCCTCGGGGACGCCGTCGCGGAGGCGTTCGGCGACGGCCGGCCGGTGCCCCGCCTGGTCCGGCTGGCGGTGCGCACCATGCCGGGCTCGGCCGCGCCGGACGAGCAGCTGCACGCGGCCGGCATCGACTCGGTGGGCATCGCGGCGGCGGCCCGGCTGCTGGTCGAGGAGGCGGTCGTGCGATGAGCCACGGCGCCGCGCGGGCGGGCCGGCGGCCGGGGAAGGTCCTCTTCCCCGGGCGCGACGGCGCGCCGAGTACACCAAGGGCGACCCCGCCGACTACCACCGGTCCGTCGCGCCGTATCCGCTGCCGCACGTGCGGGCCGCCCGCTGATGCCGGAGCGGCACCCGGACGGCCCGCACGACGAGCGGTTCCCGCGGAGCCGGGCCTGCCCGCCGTGCCCATGACCACCGGCTCGCGCGGCCCGCACCTCGTCGTCCCGCCGGACGGCCGCGGCGACACCGGCGAGGTGCCGCGGTCCGCCCGGGACGTCGCTCCGCCGGCCGCCGCCCGGCACCCGGACCGGCTCACCACGGCCGCCCGCACCGGGGACCGCGCGGGCCGCCCCTCCCTCGGCGTCCAGCGCGATGCGTGTGCCCGGACCGCCGTCGCCCCGTACCCCGTCCGCGCCCGCCCGGGCGCTCCGGTCGCAGTGCCCCTAGCCTGGAAGCAGATGGACGTTCCCGCGCGCGGCGCCCGCCGGTGGACCCTCGCCGGCGCCGTAGGCCGGGCCTGCGCCGAACCATGGGCCGAGCTGCCGAGGCGGGGCCGCTCCCTCGGGCCGGCCCGGCGTCGCCTCGATGACATGCGCTCCCGAGGTTTGGCCAAGGGAGGAGCGGCCACACGCAGGGGAGAGGTGGCCATGTCGAACACAAACAGCACACCAGAGACACAAGGTTCACAAGAACCCCAAGATTCACACGACACGCACGACAACGCACAGGACAACGCGCGGAACGAGGCGAGCGGCCGTCGGCCACCCCTCGTGGAGGTGCTGCGCCAGGCGCGCGCCCAGCTCACCGAACTCACGGGGCTCGTCCCCGAGAACGTCTCCTCCTTCGAGCAGACCGAGGACGGCTGGGCCATCGAAGTCGAGGTACTGGAGTTGGCCCGGGTGCCCGACACCATGAGCCTGATGGCGAGCTACCAGGTCGAGCTGGACCCCGAGGGGCAGCTGACCGGATACCGGCGCGTCCGCCGTTACGAACGCGGCAGGGCCGACGCGCGCGGCGGACGCTGAGCCCGCTCGCGCGTCCCGACCGCGCAGTCCGTGCACCTACTAGGCACGAGGAGGAATCGTCGGTATGACTGTTGTTCCGGCACAGCAGAGCGGAGGCGGAGGCGGCAGCAGCGGCCTCTACGACGTGCTCGAGCTCGTCCTCGACCGGGGGCTGGTGATCGACGCGTTCGTGCGCGTCTCCCTGGTCGGCATCGAGATCCTGAAGATCGATGTCCGGGTCGTCGTGGCCAGCGTCGACACCTATCTGCGTTTCGCCGAGGCGTGCAACCGCCTCGACCTGGAGTCGGGGCCGCGCAAGAGCCCCGGTCTGCCCGAGGTCGTCGGCGAGATCACCGAGAAGGGTGCCCGCGGCAAGTCGAAGGGCGCGCTGTCCGGTGCCGCCCAGACCATATCCGAGGCCTTCAACCAGGCCCGCCAGGAAGGGGAGACCGAGTCCCGGCCGCGCGCCCGCAAGGCCGCGGCGAGCCGTAAGGAGGAGCAGGAGTGAGCACCTACGTCTACGGGATCACCGCCCGGTCGCACCCGGCGCTGCCCGAGGGCATGACGGGCGTGGGCGAGCCGCCCCGCCCGGTTCGCGTCCTCACGGCCGGTGACCTGGCCGCCGTGGTCAGTGACGCCCCCGAGGACCTGCGCCCCAAGCGACGGGACCTGCTCGCCCACCAGAACGTGCTCGCCGAGGCCGGGGCCGGCGGCTGTGTGCTGCCCATGCGGTTCGGCAGCGTCGCCGCGGACGACGACGCGGTCGTCCAGGTGCTCACCGAGCGTGCGGACCACTACGGGGAGCGGCTGCGGGAGCTGGACGGCAAGGTCGAGTACAACGTCAAGGCCACCCACGTCGAGGAGGCCGTGCTGCACCTGGTGATGGCCGAGAACGCCGAGGCACGCGCCCTCGCCGAGGCCAACCGCCGTTCCGGCGGGGGCAGCTACGACGACAAGATCCGCCTCGGCGAGCTGGTCGCCGCGCTCGTCAAGGGCAAGGAGGCCGAGGACGCGGGTGAGGTGCGCGACCTGCTGGCACCGACCGCCGCGGCGGTCAGCGTGGGCCCCGAGTCCACCGGCTGGCTGCTGAACGTGTCGTACCTCGTGCCCCGGGACACAGCCGAGCGTTTCCTGGCCGCGGTGGAGGAGGTCCGCGAGGGCCGTCCCCACCTCGACCTGCGGATCAACGGGCCGCTGCCGCCGTACAGCTTCGTCGAGCCCGGCCCGGCCCAGCCCGCCGGCAGTACGGCCGGCGCGGACACCGGCGCGCGGTAGCGCTCCGGGCCCGGACGGCCCGGACGGAAGGAGAACACCATGGGACTGATCGGCGAAGTGCTGATGCTGCCGTTCGCGCCCGTGCGCGGTGGCGCGTGGGCCATCAGGCAGGTGCTCCAGGAGGCGGAACGGATCTACTACGACCCCGCCACCGTACGGGCCGAACTCGCCCGCCTCGAAGAGCAGCTGGAGGCGGGCGAGATCACCGAGGAGGAGTTCGACCGGCGCGAGGACGAACTGCTCGACCGGCTGGAGACCACCCTGCACTCCGGCGACACGACAGGCAACGGGACGGGATGATGAACCGAACGGCACTGGGCCTCGCCGTAGGGGCCGGATACATGCTCGGCCGCACCAAGAAGCTGAAGATGGCACTCGCGGTCGGCTCCCTGGTGGCCGGCAAGAAGCTGAACCTCAGCCCGAAGATGCTCGCGGAACTGGCGAACCAGCAGCTGAAGAACAACCCCCAGTTCAAGGAGATCGGGGACCAGCTGCGCCAGGACCTGCGAGGCGTCGGCAAGGCCGCCACCGGTGCGATGGTCGAGCGGCAGATGGGTTCGCTCGCCGACCGGCTGCGCAGCCGCACCGACCGGGTGTACGACGAGCTGTCGGGCGCCCTGTCCGGCGGCTCGGACGAGGAGCCGGACGAGCGCGCGGAACCCGGCGGGGACGAGGACGAGGACGCGGACGAGGACGCCGGTACGAAGGGCGGGGCCCGGGACGGGGCACGCCGGGGTAACGGCGGGAAGGCCGCCGGGGACAAGGCTCCGCAGAAGAGGACTTCCGAGCGGAAGGCCCCCGAGAAGAAGGCTCCTGGCCGGAAGACCGCCGGGAAGCCGCTGTCCGCCACGGGCAAGGGGGCGGGCGGGAAGACGGGCGCGGCCGTGAGGTCGGCGGCGAAGCGGACGTCCGCGGCCGGTGAGACCGCCCGCGGCGCCGCCTCCCGGCAGTCGAAGGGTGGCGATGACCGATGACAGAGACCCTCCGTGACATGGCCTCCCGGGTCGTCGGCGGGAACCCGCCGGGCCCGCTCGCCGACCTCGCCCACAGTGAGGCCGCCGACCGGCTCAAGGAGGAGGCCCGCGCCTATCTGACCGCACAGGCCGAGCGGCTGCTGACCGGCGTCGGCCGCAAGCTCGGCGAGACGACCGTGCGGCTCAACGACATCGCCGAGGGCAACAGCCCGGGCTTCGCCAAGCTGGCGCTGGAAGGCGGCCGCAAGCTGGCCGAGGGCAAGGGCCCGCTGCGCTCCGCACTGGAGCTGGGCGCCTCCCGCGCCAAGGAGAACGTGATGGGCGCGGTCAGAAACCTGGGGGGCGGCAAGGGCAAGAAGGGCGGCGCGGGCAGGAAGCCCATCGTCATCATGGAGTCCGTCGACGTGGGCGTGCCGCTGCGCACCGCGTACGACCAGTGGACGCAGTACCAGAGCTTCAGCACCTTCGCGAAGGGCGTCAAGAGCGCGAGCCGCTCCGACGACACCCACTCCGACTGGCAGGCGAAGATCTTCTGGTCGTCCCGCAGCTGGAAGGCGCACACGACCGAGCAGATACCCGACTACCGCATCCAGTGGACCTCGGAGGGCGCCAAGGGCACCACCAAGGGCGTGGTCTCCTTCCACCGCCTGGAGGAGAACCTCACCCGGGTGCTGCTGGTCATGGAGTACTACCCGACCGGCCTGTTCGAGAAGACCGGCAACATCTGGCGGGCGCAGGGCCGCCGGGCCCGGCTGGACCTGAAGAACTTCGCCCGTTTCATCACCCTCAAGGGTGAGGCGGAGGACGCCTGGCGCGGTGAGATCCGCGACGGCGAGGTGGTTCGCAGCCACGAGGACGCCGTGGCCGAGGAGGAGCGGGAGCAGGAGCCCGAGGCACAGGCGCCCGGGGAAGGCGAAGAGGAAGAGGGCGAGGAGCCCGAGGAGTCCGAGGAGCCCGAAGAGGCCGAGGCGTCCGAGCGGGAGTCCCGGGAGCCCGAGGAGGGCGACGAGGCATACGAGGACGAGGAGGCCGGGGAGCCCTACGAGGACGAGGACGAGCCCGAGGAGGCCGGAGAGCCCGAGGAGGGCGAGGAGCCCGAAGAGGACGAGGAGCCCGAAGAGGACGAGGAGGGCGCCTACGACGAGGACGAGGAGGACGAGGAAGAGGAACCCGAGTCCACCGGGCGCGGGAGCCGTCGATGACGTTCCCGAGCCGCCTGCCCGAGCCGTACGGACAGGGATCGGGGGCCAACCTCGCCGACATTCTCGAACGAGTGCTCGACAAGGGTGTCGTCATCGCGGGCGACATCAGGATCAACCTGCTCGACATCGAACTGCTCACGATCAAGCTGCGCCTGATCGTCGCCTCGGTGGACAAGGCCAAGGAGATGGGGATCGACTGGTGGGAGAGCGATCCCGCCCTGTCCTCCCGGGCCCGCCGGGACGAGCTGACCCGGGAGAACGCCGAGCTGCGTGAACGGCTCGCCCGCCTCGAGGAACTCGAGGCGGGCCGCGCCCGGAAGGAGGCCCCATGACCGGACTGCGGTACGTGTACGCCGTCTGCCGTCCCTTCATGACACCGCTGCAGGCCGAGCTGACGGGCGTGGGGGGCGCCCCGGCGGGCCTGCTGCACCACCACGGGCTGGTCGCGGTGGTCAGCACGGTCCCGGAGGCCGATTTCGGGGAGCAGGCGCTGAAGGCACACCTGGAGGACCTGGACTGGCTCGCCGCGACCGCCCGGGCGCACCAGGGCGTGGTCGGGGCGCTCACCACGGTCACCACCCCGCTGCCGCTGCGGCTCGCCACCGTCTTCCGCGACGACAGTGCCGTACGCATGATGATCGAGGCTCGCGAGGACCACTTCCGGACCCTGCTCGACCGGCTCGACGGCCGGGTGGAGTGGGGCGTGAAGGTGTTCGTCGAGAACGAGCCGGCCGAGCCGGCCGAGGCGGCGCCCGCCGACCCGGCGCGGCCCGCGAGCGGCCGGGACTACCTGCGGCAGCGGCGTGCCCGCGGCCGGGCGCGGGAGGAGACCTGGCAGCGGGCCGAGGGGTTCGCGCGCTCGCTGCACGAGCGCCTCGCCGAACGCGCCGAGGACGTCCGGCTGCACGCTCCGCAGAATCCCGCGCTCTCCGGAGCGGCCGGGCAGAATGTGCTCAACGCGGCCTATCTGGTGCCACGGGCGCATTCCGAGGAATTCGTGGAACTGGTGGACCGGACGAAGGACGGGGCCCCCGGGATCCGGGTGGAGCTGACCGGCCCGTGGGCCGCCTACTCCTTCGCGGGGACCGCGGAAGAAGCGCAGGACACGGGAAGTACGGGGGAGGAAGTGACGTGACCGTCGTCGAACGGCGCGAGATCGCGCTCGTCGACCTGCTCGACCGGCTGCTGGCCGGCGGAGTCGTGATCACCGGGGACATCACCCTGCGGATCGCGGACGTCGACCTGGTCCGCATCGACCTGAACGCGCTGATCAGTTCCGTCAACGCGGCGGTGCCCTCGCCCTTCGACCCCCTGGTGCCCTCCGAGCCCCCCGAGGAGGTCGTGTGACCCCGCCCAAGCGGCTCGACCTGGAACCCGACACGGTCGAGCGCGACCTGGTGAAACTGGTGCTGACCGTGGTGGAACTGCTGCGCCAGCTCATGGAACGGCAGGCCGTGCGCCGCTTCGACACCGGCGAGCTGACCGAGGAGCAGGAGGAGCGCATCGGGCTCACCCTCATGCTCCTGGAGGAGCGCATGGCCGAGCTGCGCGACCGCTACGGCCTGCGGCCCGAGGACCTGAACCTGGACCTCGGCCCGCTCGGCCCGCTGCTGCCCCGCGATTAGGGCGCTTCCTTGCGGCACAGGATCTCGCCGTGCAGCACGGCGAACCAGCCGTCCTCCCGGCGGCCCCATTCCCGCCACGCCTCGGACACCGCCCGCAGCCCCTCCGGGGTGGCATGGCCGCCCTGGACCGCCCGGTCGGCGTAGGGGGAGGCCAGGGTGCGGTCCGCCCACAGGCCGCTCCACCAGGCCCGCTCCTCGGCGGTGGCGAACGTCCAGGTGCCGGTGGTGGCGGTGACGTCGGTCAGTCCGGCGGCCAGCGCCCACGCCTTCAGGCGGCGCCCGGCGTCGGGCTCGCCGCCGTTGGCCCGGGCCACCCGCTCGTACAGGTCCAGCCAGTCGTCCAGCCCCGGCACCGCCGGGTACCAGGTCATCGCCGCGTAGTCCGCGTCGCGTACGGCGACGAACCCGCCCGGCCTCGTCACCCGCAGCATCTCGCGCAGCGCCCGTACCGGGTCGCTCACGTGCTGGAGCACCTGGTGGGCGTGGACCACGCAGAAGGTGTCGTCGGGGAAGTCCAGGGCGTGCACGTCGGCCACCGCGAAGTCGATGTTGGCCAGCCCCCGGCCGGCCGCGGTGGCCCGGGCCTGCTCCAGGACGCCGGGCGCCCGGTCGACGCCGGTGACATGGCCGTCGGGCACCAGTTCCGCCAGGTCGGCGGTGATGGTGCCCGGGCCGCAGCCGATGTCCAGGATCCTCATGTGGGGCTTCAGGGAGCCGAGCAGATAGCCCGCGGAGTTGGCGGCGGTCCGCCAGGTGTGCGAGCGCAGCACCGACTCGTGGTGCCCGTGCGTGTAGACGGCGGTCTCCTGTGGCGTCGCCATGGCCGTACCCCTTCACCCCTCGTGGCGGACGGGCCGGACCCGTCCGCCGGTACGTCCCCACCGTACGCGTGTCGCCGAATGATGAGACTCGCATACCGCCATGTGGACTGACGGGGGGTCAGGGGAGGGATCGGCCGGTCACGTGCCCAGCGGGCGGTAGACCGTCAGGGCCTCCGGCAGCTTCTCCAGCGTCACCTCGCCGGACACCGACGTGACCTCGCCGTCGTAGGCGAGCGGGGTGCCCGGGGCGAGGCCGGTCAGCCGCAGCCGGTTCACCTGCACCGCCGAGTGCGCCGGCGACCGGGTCAGGGGGCCCGCGAGGGCCGCCGAGAACAGCCGCAGCGCGGGCCTGCGGCCCCCGTGCACCACCCGCACGTCCAGCAACCCGTCCGCCAGATCGGTCCGGCGGCCCGGGGAGAGCCCCATGCGGTGGTAGACGCCGTTGCCGACGAACAGCAGCCACAGGGGCCGCGGTCTGCCGCCCATCTCCACCTCCAGCGGGTGCCGCCCGGCCCGCAGCACGCGCAGCGCGCCGAGCACCCCGGCGGGCCAGCCGCCGATCCGGTGCGACCAGTTGTCCCGGGCCCGCACCAGCTCCGGGTACACGCCGAGGCTCAGCGTGTTCAGGAACAGGCCCTCCTGGTCCCCGGCGACGAACCGGCCCGCGTCCACCCGGACCGCCTCGCCGTGCCGGACCGCGCGGGCCAGCAGGCGTTCGTCCTCCACGCCCAGGTCGTAGGCGAAGTGGTTGAGGGTGCCGCCCGGCAGCACCGCGAGCGGCAGACCGTGCCGCAGCGCCACCCGGGCCGCCGCGTTCACCGTGCCGTCGCCGCCGCACACCCCGAGCACCCGTGCCCGGGCCGCCGCCTTCTCCAGCTCCTCCCCGATCTCCTCCGGGGCGCACTCCACGATCTCCGCCCGCGGCAGCGCGTCGTGCAGCGCGCCGACCCGGTCCGCCGTGCCCGAGGCCCGGTTGGCGACCAGCACCAGCCCCTCGCCCTCGGGCAGCGCCGGGACCTCGGCCCGGGTCCGGGCCGACTGCCGGACCTGGGTACGGGCCGGCACCAGCCGCCGCACCAGGAAGGCGGCGCCCGCCCCGAGCGCCGCCCCGGCCAGCACGTCGCTCGGGAAGTGCACCCCGGTGTAGACCCGGGACGCCGCCACCGAGAGGGCCACCGGTGCCACCGCCGCGCCCCACGCCGGCGACTCCAGCGCCACCCCGGTCGCGAAGGCCGCCGCCGAGGCCGCGTGCCCGGACGGGAAGGAGGTGGTGATCGGCTGCCGCTTCAGCTGCCGCACCAACGGCACCGGGTCCAGGACCGGCCGGGCCCGGCGCACCGAGCGCTTGCCGAGCGTGTTGATGGTCAGCGAGGCCAGGCCGAGCGAGGCCAGCCCGCGCACCGCCGCCCGGCGGGACCGGGGGGTGCGGGCCGCGCCCAGGGCGGCGGCCGTGGCGAACCACAGCACGCCGTGGTTCGCGGCCCGGCTCAGACGGGGCAGCACCCGCTCGGCGCCGGGCCAGTGCCAGGCGGCGGCGGCCTCGAACAGCCGGCCGTCGAGGTCGAGTGCCCGGCGCAGCGGGGCACGGGCGGCGGACGCCACGGGGGCGGTCAGGTCCAGGTCAGGGCTCATGGGGTGCGGTTACCCTGAAGGGCCCGTTCCTTGTGTCCGCGCGGAGGTGAACCCCCGGATGCGTCTGCTCCTCGTCCGGCACGGCCAGACCCCGTCCAACGTCGACGGCCTGCTGGACACCGCGGTGCCCGGCCCGGGGCTGACCACGCTCGGCGCGGCACAGGCCGCAGCCCTGCCTGGGGCGCTGGCCGCGGAGGACATCGACGCCCTGTACGCCTCCACGCTCATCCACACCCGGCAGACGGCCGCCCCGCTGGCCGCCGCCCGCGGCCTGGAGGTGATCGTCCGGGACGGCATCCGCGAGCTGTCCGCCGGAGACCTGGAGATGCTGCCCGGACACACCCCGCAGGGCCGGCGGTACCTGCGCACGGCGTTCGCGTGGGCGTCCGGGGACACCGCGCTGCGCATGCCCGGCGGGGAGAGCGGCACCGAGGCCCTGGGCCGGTACGACGCGGTGGTCGCCGAGGCCGCTGCGAGCGGCGCCCGGACCGTCGCCCTGGTCGGTCACGGCGCCGCGATCCGCGTGTGGACCGCCGCCCGCGCCGCCAACGTGAAGGTCGCCTTCGCCGCGGCCCGCCCGCTGGAGAACACCGGCGTGGTGATCCTGGAGGGCTCCCCGGCCGGCGGCTGGAAGGCCCTGTCCTGGGAGGGCGCCGTGGTGGAACCGGCCGGCGGGGGAGGGCCGGCCGGAGAGGCCCTGGGAACGGACGGGTAGCGCGGGGCGCACGCCCGGTACCCGACCGGGTATCCGTTTGCCCCCGGCGCCCGGCGCCGCGCAGAATGCCTGCCCATGGGACATCTGGAAGCCGCGCACCTCGAATACCACCTCCCCGACGGGAGGACGCTGCTCGGCGACGTCTCCTTCCGGGTCGGCGAGGGCGCCGCCGTCGCCCTCGTCGGACCGAACGGCGCCGGCAAGACCACGCTGCTCAGGCTGATCTCCGGCGAGCTGAAACCCCACGGCGGCACCGTCACCGTCAGCGGCGGCCTCGGCGTGATGCGCCAGTTCGTCGGCTCCGTACGGGACGAGTCGACCGTACGGGACCTGCTGGTCTCCGTGGCCCCGCCCCGCATCCGGGAGGCGGCGAAGGCCGTCGACGCCGCCGAGCACGCCCTGATGACCGTCGACGACGAGGCCGCCCAGCTCGCCTACGCCCAGGCCCTCGCCGACTGGGCCGAGGTGCGCGGCTACGAGGCGGAGACCCTGTGGGACATGTGCACCACCGCCGCCCTCGGTGTCCCCTACGAACGCGCCCAGTGGCGCCAGGTGCGCACCCTCTCCGGCGGCGAGCAGAAGCGGCTGGTGCTGGAGGCGCTGCTGCGCGGCACCGACGAGGTGCTGCTGCTGGACGAGCCGGACAACTACCTCGACGTGCCCGGCAAGCGGTGGCTGGAGGAGCAGCTCGGGGAGACCCGGAAGACGGTTCTGTTCGTCTCCCACGACCGCGAACTCCTCGCCCGCGCCGCCGAGAAGATCGTCTCCGTGGAGCCCGGCCCGGCCGGCGCCGACGCCTGGGTGCACGGCGGCGGCTTCGCCACCTACCACGAGGCCCGCCGCGAACGCTTCGCCCGCTTCGAGGAGCTGCGCCGCCGCTGGGACGAGAAGCACGCCCAGCTGAAGAAGCTGGTGCTGAACCTCCGTCAGGCCGCCGCCGTCAGCCACGAGATGGCCTCCCGGTACGCCGCCGCGCAGACCCGCCTGCGCAAGTTCGAGGAGGCCGGCCCGCCGCCCGAGCCGCCCCGCGAGCAGGACATCACCATGCGCCTGAAGGGCGGCCGTACCGGCGTACGCGCCGTCACCTGCCAGGGACTCGAACTGACCGGTCTGATGAAGCCGTTCGACCTGGAGGTCTTCTACGGCGAACGGGTCGCCGTCCTCGGCTCCAACGGCTCCGGGAAGTCGCACTTCCTGCGGCTGCTGGCCGGCGAGGACGTCGCGCACTCGGGGCAGTGGAAGCTGGGCGCCCGCGTCGTCCCCGGCCACTTCGCGCAGACCCACGCCCACCCCGAACTGAGGGGCCGCACCCTCCTGGACATCCTGTGGAAGGAACACGCCCAGGACCGGGGCGCGGCCATGTCCCGGCTGCGCCGCTACGAACTCACCCAGCAGGCCGAGCAGACCTTCGACCGGCTCTCCGGGGGGCAGCAGGCCCGCTTCCAGATCCTGCTGCTGGAACTGGCCGGCGCCACCGCGCTGCTGCTGGACGAGCCCACCGACAACCTCGACCTGGAGTCCGCCGAGGCCCTCCAGGAGGGGCTGGAGGCGTTCGAGGGCACGGTCCTCGCGGTCACCCACGACCGCTGGTTCGCCCGCTCCTTCGACCGCTTCCTGGTGTTCGGCAGCGACGGCCGGGTCCGTGAGACCCCGGAACCGGTCTGGGACGAACGCCGGGTCGAGCGGGCCCGGTGACCCTCGCGCCGCGTGTCCGGCCCGTCCGGAGGATCGGCGGCTCGGCCCGGCCGGTGCTCCCGGGCCGCCTCGGGCCCTGTCCCCGCAAGGCCGACGACGCGCGCGGAGGCCCGGAAGCCCGGATGTTCGTACAGTGGACTCGGGAACGCGAGCTCGGAAATCACTCGGGGCAGCGCGTTCCGGGCGGGTACCCGTAGCCCATGAACGAACACGACGAGCGGGGCACCACCATGACCGGAGTCGACCCCAGCCGGCTGGACGACCAGCAGCTCATGAAGGAGCTGGAGACGATCCACCGCACGCGCCACGACACCCTCCTGTACGGCTCGAACGACGCGCTGCGGGCCCACAACGAGCGGATGGCGCAGCTGGAGGGCGAGTATCTGCGGCGCAATCCCCGCCGCCTGGTGAGCGCCGGCCGCACCCGCGAAGGTGCCCGGGAGCGCGGCTGCGGCGAGGCGGCGACCCCGGACGCGTCCGGCACCTGACCCACGCGTCCGGCACCTGACCCACCGGACAAGCCCGCGCGACGACGCACGACGACGGGGCCGGCCCGCCTGGCGGGCCGGCCCCGTCGCACACGGGCGGGAGGCTCAGCCTGCCTCACCGGAGAACACGTGCACGAACGCGTCGCAGAACGCCTTCAGGTCGTCCGGCTTGCGGCTGGTCACCAGCTGGTTGGAGCCGTGGTCGCAGATCTTCACCTGCTCGTCCACCCAGGTGCCGCCCGCGTTGCGGATGTCGGTCCGCAGGCTCGGCCAGGACGTCAGCACCCGGCCGCGCACCACGTCGGCCTCCACCAGTGTCCACGGCGCGTGGCAGATCGCGGCGACCGGCCGGCCCTGGTCGAAGAAGTCCTTCACGAAGGCGACGGCCTTCTCGTCCATCCGCAGGAAGTCCGGGTTGGCGACCCCGCCCGGCAGCACCAGACCGCCGAACGACCCGGCCGACGTCTGCTCCACCACCTCGTCCACGGGGAAGGTGTCCGCCTTGTCCAGATGGTTGAACGCCTGGATCTTCCCGGACTGTGTCGACACCAGCACGGGTTCGTGACCGGCGTCCGAGGCCGCCTTCCACGGCTCGGTCAGTTCCACCTGCTCGACGCCCTCGGGTGCCACCAGAAACGCGATACGCATGATGTGTCAGGCTCCTTTCAGTTTCCGCAGCGCCGCCTCGCGGTTCCGGGCGCGGCGCTTCTTTTCCCTGGCCGCCCGTCGGCAGCGCAGCAGCTCCTCGCCGTACGGCAGCAGCACACACGCGCCGATCGCGACCCCGATGCCCGCCAGATAGCCCGGCGACAGCGGCCGCCGGCGCGGCACCAGCCGCCAGGCGTCCGGGTCCCCGCGGCCTCCCCGCAGCAGCGACCGCACCTGGTCGGAGTGCAGGCACATGAGGGAGACCAGCCCGCCGAACGGCAGCGACTCCAGGAAGCTGTGGATGTGCTGCTCGATCGGCTTGACCTCGCGGTCGCTGTCCTCCGCCGTCCGTACGTCCCACAGCGCGGTGGCCTCGTGCACCGCCGCCGCGCCTAGCTGTACGGCCAGCAGCAGCGGATTGACCTCGTAGCGCAGGGTGAGCGCGATGGGGACGCCCACCTCCGCCATCATCAGGGAGTGGATCAGGGACTCCTTCGTCCCCGACGTGTCCTCGATCCCGGTGCGCCGGTGCATCGCCCAGTCGGCGAGCCCCGGCACGAACCAGCCGGGCAGCAGCCCGTACAGCAGGAAACGCGTCGTGACCTCGCCGGTGTCGACCGTGGCCCCCCGCGCGATCTCGGCCGCCTGGTCCGTGGCACCGCCGGCAGCCGGTATCGGCAGCCTCATGCGCCCCCCACCAGCGCCTCGGCGAGCTGCTGCAGGTTCTCGTAGCGGCCCTCGTGCGGCAGGGCGGCCACGCCGTCGATCAGTGTGCCGGGCGCGTTGCTCCGGCGCAGCGCCCGGGCCAGCTCGCCGGGCTTCGCGGGGAAGGCGTGCCGGTTCAGGTGCCGGGCCAGCTCCAGCCGGGTCCGTTCCAGTGCCGCCGGGGACCCGAGGCCGCCCACCGGGCCGCTCCAGACCTCCGGGTCGTCGTCCGCGGCCGGCTCCGGGTCGTGCCACTCCTCCACGCGGGTGGGGTGGCCGGAGCGGAGCAGACCCCTCAGCTCGTGCTTCATCTCGTCGTCCCGGTGGACGTTCAGCCGGTCACTGCCTCGCTGCATACTTTCCTCCAAGGGTCGAAGGTGCGCACCGCGTACCCGGTGCCGCACGTCCGACACGGGTTCGTCACGCCGGCACGGATCTCGTCCCGCACGGTCACTGCTTGGCCCGGCCCGGCAGGAACTCCTGCACCTTCGCCTTCAGCCCCTGCTTGATCACCGAACCCCGGTCGGCGTCGCCCTTCAGGATCGACGTGGCCGTCGCCTCCATCTGCTCCCAGGTGGCGTGCGGCGGGATCGGCGGCACGGCGGGGTCGGTGAGGAACTCCAGCACCGCCGGCCCGTCCGCCTCCAGCCCGGCCCGCCAGGCCCCCTCCACGTCCTCCGGCTTCTCCACCCGGATGCCGGTCAGCCCGAGGGACCGGGCGAACTCCGCGTACCGCACGTCCGGGAGCGACTGCGACGGGAGGAAGGAGGGGGAGCCCTCCATGGCCCGCATCTCCCAGGTCACCTGGTTCAGGTCCTGGTTGTTCCACACGGCCACCACCAGCCGCGGATCCGACCAGCGGTCCCGGTACTTCGCCGCGGTGATCATCTCCGCCAGGCCGTTCATCTGCATCGCGCCGTCACCGACCAGCGCGAACACCGGCCGGTCCGGGTGTGCGAACTTCGCCCCGATCGCGTACGGCACGCCCGGGCCCATCGTCGCCAGCGTCCCGGACAGCGAGCCGCGCATGCCCGGCCGCATCGTGATGTGCCGCGCGTACCAGTTGGCGACCGAACCGGAGTCCGAGGTCAGGATCGCGTTGTCCGGCAGCAGCGGATCCAGCGCCCGGGCCACGTACTCGGGGTTGATCGGATCGGCCTGCACCGCGGCCCGCCGCTCCATCGTCGCGTGCCAGCGCCGCACGTTCGCGCACACCGTGTCGTGCCACTCGCGGCTCCGGCCCTCCGCCTTCAGCAGCGGGATCAGCCGGCGCAGCGTGGCCCGGGCGTCGCCGACGAGGTTCACCTCGTACGGATAGCGCATGCCGATCATGTGCGCGTCGATGTCGATCTGCACCCCGCGTGCCTTGCCGAACTCCGGCATGAACTGGGTGTACGGGAACGACGAGCCGATCGTCAGCAGCGTGTCGCAGTCCCGCATCAGCTCGTACGACGGCCGGCTGCCGAGCAGCCCGATCGGGCCGGTCACATACGGCAGCTCGTCGCTGAGCACGTCCTTGCCGAGCAGCGCCTTGGCCACCCCCGCGCCGAGCAGCTCGGCGACCTCGCGCACCTCCGCGACCGCGCCCGACGCGCCCTGGCCGACCAGGACGGCCACCTTCTCGCCCGCGTTGAGCACGTCGGCCGCCCGGCGCAGCGCCTCGTCCGTCGGGGTCGCGGTGAACTCGCTCATCCCCAGGCTGGACGGCACCATCTTGAACGCGTGCGTCGGCGGTGAGTAGTCCAGCTCCTGCACGTCGCCCGGGATGATCAGCGCGGTCGGGCAGCGCCGGGCGTACGCCGTGCGGATCGCCCGGTCCAGCACGTTCGGCAGCTGCTCGGGCACCGTCACGGTCTCCACGAACTCCGAGGCGACGTCCTTGTACAGCGTGTGCAGGTCGACTTCCTGCTGGTAGGAGCCGCCCATCGCGGTCCGGTTGGTCTGGCCGACGATGGCCAGCACGGGCACGTGGTCCAGCTTCGCGTCGTACAGTCCGTTGAGCAGGTGGATGGCACCGGGGCCGGAGGTCGCCGCGCACACGCCGATGCGCCCGCTGAACTTCGCGTACCCGACCGCCTCGAAAGCGGACATCTCCTCGTGCCGGGACTGGATGAACCGCGGCTGGTCCTCGGCGCGGCCCCAGGCGGCGAGCAGTCCGTTGATGCCGTCGCCCGGATAACCGAAGACCTGTTCCACGCCCCATGCGCGCAGGCGTTCGAGGATGTGGTCCGAGACCTTGGTGCTCATGGACAGACCTCCCGGTGGAGAGCGAAGCGGACGATCCGGTCAGCCTGTACCGAGTCACCTGCGCCACGGCCGGAAAACATCCGGCACGGGCCCGGGGCGCGTACGGCGCGGCCCGGGGGCCGTCACCCGGGCGGCCCCGTGTGTCGCGCGAATGGGCTCCGGCCGCGCGCGGTACGGGCCCGCGCGGGCTGTCATGGCAGCGAGGGCACACCGACCGTGCCCCCGTGGCCGGGGCGCCGCACGGCATCGCCGCGGTACGACCGTCCCCTCGTGGCCGGGTGCCGCACGGCGTCGCCGTGGTGCCGGTGCGCCGGCGTACGGCCGTCCGACCGCCCGCCGCACCCGCGAGGAGCCCCGCCCATGCGCCGCACCGCCCGCGCCGCCCTGTCCGCCGCCTTCGCCGCCGGTGCCGTGCTCGCCCTGACCGGGCCCGCCGCGTCCGCCGCCCCGGTCCCGCTCCCGGCGTCCTGCGACCCCCTCACCGGGCCCCTGCCGGTACCGCTGCCGGGCACCCTGGGCGCCGCGCCCATAGCTCCCGGCGACAAGAGCGCGGGCGATCCGGGGTGCGAGGACACCTCCCCGGGCGCGGGCGGGCGTGAACCGGCCGTGCCGGACGGGGGCGGCGCCCCGGACGCGGGAGCCGTGGGCGGCACCGGGAAGGAGGCGGCCGGGCCGGACGGCACCGGGTGGGACGGCTCGGCGCAGGAGGGCGGCGCCGGTCGGGCCGGGGGCCCGGACGGCCCGGGGCGGGATGGATCCGGGCAGGTCGGCGGGGGCCAGGACGCCGGGGGACGGGACGGGGCCGGGCAGGCCGACGGGGGACCGGGCGGCGGCGGGTGGGACGGCGGGAGCGCGGACGGCGGGGGGCGGGAGTGCTCGGGAGGGGACTCCTGCGCGCAGGACGGCCCCCGGTGCGGGGAGTCCGGCGACGCGGCCTGCTCCGACGCCGGCCGCGCCTGCCGTGAGGGCCGCGACACCGACGGCTGCCCGCCGGCCGGCGTCCAGCACGGCGTGGACGCGGGAGCGGGCGGCAGCCTCGGCGGCTCGGTGCCCGCGCTCGCCGCCGGCGCCGTCCTGATCACCGCCGCCTGCGCGGGCGCCGGCTACCGGGTGTACGGCCGCGCCCGCCTCGCCGCGGACCGGTCCGCCGGGATGTGACCCCGGAGACACCGGCCGTCTCCCATGGAGCGCGGCAGGACGGGTATACGGCGTCCGGGGCCACCGCCGGCGGCCCCGCCGGCACCCCCCGCGGCCCGGCCACCGGACCGGGAACGCCGGAACGCGTCGCCCGGGCACGGACGGCACCACGGCCACGAGGAGCACACGGCCCGGGCAGGGCGGCACGACGGCACCACCGACTCGCGGAGGCGGACATGCGGCGGACGGACCCCGACCGGGACCGCCGGGACGGCCACGGCCCCGTCCGCCGCCGCGAGAACGAAGGCCACCGCGAGAACGAAGGCCACCGCGAGAACGAAGGCCACCGAGAGGGCCGAGGCCACCGAGAGGACCGAGGTCGCGGGGAGGGACACGGCCCGGTCCGCTACGGCCCGCCGCTCCCCGGCGACGGCCTGCCCGTGCTGCCCGAACTCTCCGCCGTGCTCGCCGCCGCGGCCGGCCGCGCCGACGCCCAGCCCGTCGGCGGCGCCCCCGCCCTGCTGGAGGCGGCCTGCGGCTACTGGACCCGGCGCGGACTGCCCTGCGTCCCCGACCGGATCGCCGCGGCCCCCGGCGCCCCCGCCCTGCTGCTCGCCCTGACCGCCGCGCTGTCCGGGGACGGCGCCGACATCCTCGTACCCCGCCCCTGCGCCGCCTGGTGGGCCCCGTACGCCCGCCTCCTCGGCCGCCCCGTCTTCCATGTGCCGACCCCCGCCGAGAGCGGTGGCGTCCCCGACCCGTACGCCCTGCTGGAGACGGTCCGCCGGGTCCGCGCCGAGGGCGGCGACCCGCGGCTGCTGGTGCTGTCCGTCGCCGACGACCCCACCGCCACCGTCGCCCCGCCCGAACTGCTGCACGAGACCGTGGAGGCCGCCACCGCCGAGGGCCTCCACCTGGTCAGCGACGAGACCTGGCGGGACACCCTGCACGCGCCGCACGAGTCCGTCCTGCTCAGCCCGGCCGAGATGTGGCCCGACGAGGTCACCGTGGTCACCGACCTGGCCGGCGCCCTGCTGCCGGCCGGCTGGCCCGCCGCCGTCGCCCGCTTCCCGGCCACCGACGCCGGACACCGCCTCCACGCGCGCGTGCTCGACATCCTCACCGCCCTCGACGCGCGGCTCGCCGTACCGGTCGCCGCGGCGGCCTGCTACGCGCTCGACGAGCCGGCGCCCGTCATCGAGCGCCGGGAGGCCGCCGTCCGGCTGCACGCGGGCGTGGCCGCCGCCGCGCACGCCTGCCTGGTCGCCGCCGGCGCGCTCGTCCGGCCCCCGCAGGCCGGCCGCCACCTGTACGCCGACCTCGGGCCGCTGCGCGCACCGCTCGCCGCCCGGGGCGTCGGCGACGCCCAGGAACTGGAGGACCTCCTCACCGCCCGGCTCGGCATGCCCGCGCCCGGCGGCCACCGCTTCGGCGACGACCTCGGGGCGCTGCGCGTACGGCTCGCCACCGGCCCCCTGCTGGGCGGCACGGACGAGGAGCGCGCGGAATGCCTCAGGTCCACCGCCCCGGTGGAACTGCCACACGTACAGGGCGCGTTGGCCTCCTTGAGGTCGGCCTTCGACGATCTCCGCGATGACGCTCAGCGATGGGAGCCTCCTCGATGACGCAGCAGACGCACGAGCCCGGACCGGCCCCGGCGACCACGGTGCCCGGCACGTCCCGCACCGGCACCTTCCCCCCGCCGGCCGAGCCCCGCCCGCTGGGCGGACACCGGGTCTGGCCGCGCACCTTCCACGACCGGCTGACCGCGCCCCTGCCCGGCCTGAGGGCCCTCGCCCGGTTCGCCCGCGAAGGCGCCGTGCGCCCCGGTCCCGAGGGACTCGCCGACATCCCCCGGCTGCCGTACGAGCCGCGACCGCTGCCCCGCGTCGGCACCCGCACCCTCGCCGTCACCTGGGCGGGACACGCCAGCTGGATCGTGCGGATCGGCGGGCTGACCGTCCTCACCGACCCCGTCTGGTCCCGCCGCATCCTCGGCACCCCGGCCCGCGTCACCCCCGTCGGCGTGCCCTGGGAGGCCCTGCCCCCCGTCGACGCCGTCGTCATCAGCCACAACCACTACGACCACCTGGACGCGCCCACGCTGCGCCGGCTCCCGCGCGACACCCCGGTGTTCGCGCCCGCCGGCCTCGGCCGCTGGTTCCGCCGCCGCCGGTTCACCCGCGTCACCGAGCTGGACTGGTGGGAGGGCGCCGAACTGTCCGGCACCCGCTTCGACTTCGTGCCGGCCCACCACTGGTCCAAGCGCACCCTCACCGACACCTGCCGCAGCCTGTGGGGCGGCTGGGTGCTCACCGCGCCCGACGGACAGCGCCTCTACTTCGCGGGCGACACCGGCTACGGCCACTGGTTCTCCCGCATCGGCCGCCGCTATCCCGGCATCGACCTCGCCCTGATGCCCATCGGCGCCTACGCCCCCCGCTGGTGGCTCAGCGACGTCCACTGCGACCCCGAGGAGGCGGTCCAGGCCACCGTGGACCTCGGCGCCCGCCGCATGGCCCCCATGCACTGGGGCACGTTCATCCTCTCGGCGGAACCGGTGCTGGAACCGCTCACCCGGGTACGGACCGCCTGGGAGAAGGCGGGGCTGGAGCGGGAGGACCTGTGGGACCTGCCGATCGGCGCCTCGGGAGTGCTGGAGTGAGGGGACGCGGGACGGCACGGCGCCCCCTCGCCCGGCGGTGACGGCTCACCCGGCGGCCCGGACCCGCCGCCACACCCCGGGCGCCGCGCCGACGACGACGGTCAGCACCACCGCCAGCACGACCCCTTCCCAGGGCTCCTCGAACAGCGAACCCCCCACCACCCCGATCACCTGGTACGTGGCCGCCCAGGCCAGACACGCGGGCAGGTTGCCCCGCGCGAACCGCCGCGGCGGCCACTCCGCCAGCAGACACGCCAGCATCACCGGTATCCGCCCGCCCGGCACCAGCCGGGACAGCACCAGCACGGTGCCCCCGTGCTCGGCCAGCCTGCCCCGCGCCTGCGCCAGCCGTTCCTCCGGCGCCCGCGACCGGATCGCCGCCAGCCACCGCGACCCGTTCCGGGACCGTGTTCCGCGCCGCCCCAGCCAGTACAGCGCCGCGTCCCCGAGGAACGCGGCCAGCGACGCCGTCACGAACACCAGCGCCAGCGAGAACGGCGCCGTCCGGTGGCACGCCACCGCCGCCGCCGAACTCACCAGCGCGCCCGTCGGCACCACCGGCACCAACGCCCCGATCAGCACCAGCAGGAACAACGACGGATAGCCCACCGCCTGCTGCGCGGACCCGGCCGTCGCGGCCCTGGACGCCTCGGCGAGCCACGTCACCGCGCGACCTCCAGCCGAACGCTCTCGCCGTGTCCCAGCTTGTGCACCGCCACCCCGGGCGCGGCCAGCGCCGCCAGCCGCACGAACTCGTCGCCCGGCGCGTGGAACTCGTGCGGGCGCACCGCGTCCATGCCCACCGGCCAGTACGTGCCGTAGTGCACCGGGACCGCGGCCCGCGGCGCCAGCCGGGCCAGCGCCCGTGCCGCCCGCCCCGCGTCGAGGTGCCCCTCCCCGAGATACGGCCCCCAGCCGCCCACCGGCAGCAGCGCCACGTCCACCGGCCCGACCCGCTCGGCCATCGTGTCGAACAGTCCCGTGTCCCCGGCGAAGTAGGTGCGCGCCTCGCCCTCCACGACGTACCCCAGCGCGGGGCAGCGGCGCGGGCCCACCGGCAGCCGCCGCCCGTCGTGCAGCGCCGGCACCACCCGGACCCGCACGGCGCCGATCCGCACCTCGTCCCCGGGCACCACCTCGGTGATCCGCAGCTGCCGCAGCCGGCGCAGTCCGGGCACCGCCCGGGGTGCGCCCCGGGGCACGAGCAGGCGCGTGCCCGGGGCGAGACAGGCCAGCGAGGGCACGTGCAGATGGTCGGCGTGCAGGTGGGAGACCAGCGCCAGGTCCGCGCGGCGGGCCCCGGCGGGCGGCACGGCGCCCCGGCGGCGGCGCAGATGCGCCAGCCGGCGGGCGAACAGGGGATCGGTGATCACCCTGATGTTCGCGTCCTCCACCACGCAGGTGGCGTGGCCCCACCAGGTGATCTCCACCGGCACCTTCTTTCGCCTCCTTCACGCGACTCCCCGAAGCCTACGGGCAGGAGTAGGGTCGGCGGCGAAAACCGGAGGTGAGGGGACCCCATGAGACAGCCGCGAGGTGCGTTCGGCACGCTCACGCCGGTGCGGGTCACCGCCATCGCGAGCCTGACGCCCCTGGAGGAGCTGGAGGCGGACCCCTTCCTGGTGGACTCCCGCAGCCAGCACGCCATGTGCGCCCGCTGGGCCGCCGAGCGCGGCTATGTCGTCGCCCGGGAACTCCTCGTCGGCGGCCTCCGTTTCGATCACTGCGCGCTGTGGGAGGGCGTGCGCCCCGGGGTGGACGTGTTCGTCGCGCCCAGCCTCCGGGTGCTGCGCCGGGCCCTGTCCTCGGTGGAGGAGTTCACCGCCGAGTGCGTGCGCCGGGGCGTGCGCGTGGAGACGGTGGGGCGCGCCGAGCCGGCGTACGACGCGCAGATGAAGGCCCGGGTGCACCGGCGCCTGTCCATGCCGACGGCCGGCTACGACGGCCGCTGACCCCGGCCCGCCCGATCCGCCCGCGCCCCGTGTGACAAGGTGGAGCGGGGCCCGACCGGCCCGGTGAAGCGCAAGGAGGCTCCTTCCGGCCCGAGGGCGGGGGAGGGCCGGGGTGTGAGGTGTACGGCGTGCGGGGCATGCGGTGGCGGCGGATCGCCGGTCAGGTCGGACGAAGCGTCGCCGTATGGGCGGTCTCCACGCTCACCCTGCTGGTCCTCGCCGGGCTGCTGCCCGACTTCCGGCTCCAGTCCGCCGACGGCGACAGCGTCACCCGTATCGCGTTCACCGCGGCCTGCGGTGCCGGCGCCTTCGGCGTCCTGTCGGCCGTGGTGTGGCCGCTGCTGGTCCGCCTGCTGCTGCTCGTGCCCGCGCTGGTCCTCGGCCTGCTGGTCTTCTTCCTCAACGGCTCCCTGCTGCTGCTCGCCCTGCGCGTCAACCCGTCCGGGCGGGGCGAGGCCGCGCCGGAGACCGCCGTCATCGTGGCCGCGGTGATGTCCGCCGTGGCCTCCGCGACCGGGGCGGCCCTCGCCGTGCGCGACGACGAGGCCTACCGCCGCCGGCTGCACCGCCTCGCCACCCGCGGCCGCCGGGCCCACCCGCCCTGCCCCACCGCCCCCGGTCTGGTCTGCGTCCAGCTCGACGGCGTGGGCCACGACGTCCTCACCGACGCGGTCCGGCGGGGCCTGATGCCGACGGTCGCCCGCTGGCTGTCCCCGGAGGAGAACATACGCCCGGCCGCCGATGGCATACGCCCGGCCGGTGACGGCATGCGACCGGCAGCCGCCCCTGCCCCCGGCCGCTCCACCCCCCGGTCCGGCACCCCCCGCCCCGCGCCCACGCCCACGCACCGCCTCACCCCTTGGCGTACCGACTGGTCCAGTCAGACCGGGGCCAGCCAGCTCGGCATCCTGCACGGCAGCACCTTCGACGTGCCGGCCTTCCGCTGGTACGAGAAGGACCGCGGCGAGGTGATGGTCTGCAACCGGCCGACCAGCGCGGCCGAGCTCCAGCGCCGCGCCGCCCTGCGGACCGGCGACGGCGGACTGCTCGCCGTCGACGGCGCCAGCCGCGGCAACCTCTTCAGCGGTGGCGCCGGCGAACAGGCCCTCGTGCTCTCCATCGCCACCCGCCGCCGCGGCCGGGACAACCGCTCCCGGGCCGGCTACTTCGCCTACTTCTGCGACCCCGCGAACGCCGTCCGCACCGCCCTGTCCTTCGTCGCCGAGGTGGCCCGCGAGATCGGCCAGTCCACCCGGGCCCGGCTGGGCCGGCAGCGCCCGCGGGTCGGCCGGGGCGGCCTCTACCCCCTCGTCCGGGCCTTCGCCACCGTCGTCGAACGGGACGTGGTCGTCGCCGCGGTCATGGGCGACATGCTCGCCGGCCGTACCGCCGTCTACGCCGACCTGGTCGCCTACGACGAGGTGGCCCACCACTCCGGCCCGCGCGGCCGCGACGCCGAGCAGGTCCTGCGGCGCCTCGACCGCTGCCTGGCCCTGCTGGAGCGCGTCGCCGAGCACGCCCCGCGCCCGTACCGGATCGTCGTCCTGTCCGACCACGGGCAGAGCCCTGGTGAAACGTTCCGCTCCCGCTACGGCCTCGGCCTCGGCGACCTGGTCCGGGCCGGCTGCGGACTGCCCGTGCCGCGCCGGGCCGAGCAGACCCACAGCGGCGCCGAGGCCCGCGCCGCCGTCCGCGCCGCGCTGCGCCGCCCGGTGGAGGAGAGGGGCGGGCACCACCGCCCGGCCCGCCGCCGCGAGCCGATCGTGCTGGCCTCCGGCAACCTCGGCCTGGTCTCCTTCCCGGACGTCCCGCACCGGATGATCAAGGAGGAGATCGACGCCCGCCACCCCGCCCTGCTCACCACCCTCGCCAACCACCCCGGCATCGGCTTCCTGCTGGTGCGCAGCGAAGAGCACGGCGGCGTGGTGCTCGGCGCGCACGGCGCCGAGATCCCGCTGGACCGGCTGGACGACGAGCGGGGCCCGCTGGCCCGCTTCGGCCCCGGCGCCGCCGACGCCGTCCGCCGCACCCACTCCTTCCCGCACACCGCCGACATCATGGTCAACTCGGCGTACGACCCGGCCGACGGCGAGGTCCTCGCCTTCGAGGAGCAGATCGGCTCCCACGGCGGCCTCGGCGGCGCCCAGTCCCGTCCGTTCCTGCTCTCCCCGGTGGACCTCTCCCCGCCCTCGGCCGACGGGACGGAACCGGCCGGCGCCGAGCGGATCCACCACGTCCTGCGCCGCTGGCTCGCCGAACTGAGCGACCCCCAGGTCCCGCCGGCCCCCGCCACGGAGGCGGAGGAACGCGCCGCCTGAGGAAGGCGGCGGACGTCCGGCCCCCGGCACATCACCTCCCGTTCACCCCGTGTGAGCCGGTCTTCGGAGTGTGCGGAGGCCGGATGTGATCGGATAGGGGACACCGGGTACCCCGGAGACCGCGACCCTCGTGAAAGGAAGCATCGTGGCAACCACGCGCACCGCCCACACCGTCTGGGAAGGCAACCTGCTCGACGGCAACGGAGTCGTCACCTTCGACTCCTCCGGCATCGGCCAGCAGCCGGTGTCGTGGCCCTCGCGCGCCGAGCAGGCGAACGGCAAGACCAGCCCGGAGGAGCTGATCGCCGCCGCCCACTCCAGCTGCTTCTCCATGGCCCTCTCGCACGGCCTGGCCGGCGCCGGCACCCCGCCCACCCGGCTGGAGACCAAGGCCGACGTGACCTTCCAGCCGGGCGAGGGCATCACCGGCATCCACCTCACCGTGCGCGGCGAGGTGCCCGGCCTGGACGCGGACGGCTTCGCCTCGGCCGCCGAGGACGCCAAGAAGAACTGCCCGGTCAGCCAGGCCCTGGCCGGTACGACGATCACCCTGACGGCCGAGCTGGCCTGACCCTCGTCCGCATCCGCGGGCCGCGCCCTCGCAGTGGGGCGCGGCCCGCGGTGTGCGCGGGGCTCAGCCGCCCAGGCGCTCCCAGCCGCGCCGCTCCGGGCGCGGGCCGAGCTGCCGGGGGTCCCGGGTCCGGTAGACCACGTACGGCCGGAACAGGTACCGCACCGGCGCGCTGAACATGTGCACCAGCCGGCTGTACGGCACGAACGCGATCAGCACCATGCCGACCACCGCGTGCACCTGGTACAGCACCGGCACGCCCGTCATCAGTTCCGTTCGCGGCCGGAGCGTGAACAGGCTGCGCGCCCAGGGGGCGATCGTCTGCCGGTAGTCGTATCCGTTGCCACTGGTGTGCATCAGCTTGGCGACCATGCCCAGCACGATCGCGCCGAGCAGCAGCAGGTACATCGCCTTGTCGTTGGCCGTCGTGGCCCGGAAGACGGGGGCGCGGGTGCGGCGGCGGTAGACGAGCAGCCCGATCCCGGCGACCGCGAGGGCCCCGGCCGCCGTCCCGCCGTACAGCGACAGCAGGTGGTACGTGTGCTCGCCCACCCCGAACGTCTCCGTCCAGGACACCGGCACGAACAGCCCCATCAGGTGTCCGGCCAGCACGAACAGGATGCCGTAGTGGAAGACCGGGGAGGCGATGTTCAGCAGCCGTGACTCGTACAGCTGCGAGGAGCGGGTGGTCCAGCCGTACTTGTCGTAGCGGTAGCGCCAGACGAGGCCGGCCACCAGCAGGGCGAGGGCGATGTAGGGCAGGGCGCCCCACAGGAGAACGGTCATCGGCGTACCCCCGGTCGGGAGGCGGGCAGGGCGGCGCACACCGCGTCCAGGACGCCCGCGTACGGTGTGCCGCGGGCGGTCAGCCGGGTGCGCAGCTGCTCCAGCCCGGCGCGGTGTTCGGTCAGCAGGCCGGTGTCGCCGGTCCGCGCGGTGAACTCCAGCACCGCCGGCAGGAAGTCCGGCAGTTCCTCGCCGCTGAACTCCAGGCCGTGCCGGCGGTAGACGTCCTTGAAGCGCACCAGGGACATCCCGCGCCGCCGGGTGTCGCCGTCCTGCCACCAGCTCAGGTACAGGCTGTGCCGGTTCCTGAGGTCGAAGACCTCCACGTAGTGGGCGGCCAGGTCCAGGAGCGGGGTGAGGGCCGCGTGGTCGGCGAACTCCCGCAGTTGCGGGGCGGCCTCGCGCAGCAGCGGCAGCCGGACGATCAGGTCGTCGTCCGGGTAGGTCAGGCAGAGGGCCGCCGCCTGGTAGAGCACCGTGTCCGAGGGCATCAGGCGTCCTCCGCGTCGTCCGAGGTCTGCCGTCTGCGCAGCAGGTGGAAGTTCTCCACGGACACCAGCGGGAGCCGCCGGCGGCCGGAGTCCCGGCCGAACGGGCCGTCGCCGCCCATGCCGGGGCCGCCCGCGACGTCGAGGCTGCACTCGCCGGGCACCGCCGACTCCTCCAGCCGGCGGGCGTCCCCGAGGGCGGCGGTCGGGATGACGTACCGCTCCTCGTACTTGGCGATCGCCAGCAGCCGGTACAGGGCCTCGACGTCGGCCGGGCGCAGGCCGGCCGACGCGGCGATCGCCGGGTCCGGCACCTCGCCGAAATTGACGGCCCGCATGTGGGAGCGCATCGCGGCGAGCTTCTCCAGCGATGCCCGCACCGGCCCGGTGTCGCCCGCCGTGAACATCTCCGCCAGGTACTCCAGCGGAATGCGCAGGGTGTCGATGGCGCCGAACAGATTGCCCGCGTCCTCCCCGTCGTGGCCGGTCTCGGCCAGCGCGTCCACCACCGGCGACAGCGGCGGGATGTACCAGACCATCGGCATCGTCCGGTACTCGGGATGCAGCGGCAGCGCCACCCGGTGCCGGCTGATCAGCGCGTGCACCGGGGAACGCCGGGCGGCCTCGGTCCAGTCGCGCGGGATGCCCGCGTCCTCGCAGGCGCGCAGCACCGCGGGGTCGTCCGGGTCGAGGAACACCCCCAACTGGGCCTCGTACAGGTCCTTCTCGTCCGGTACCGAGGCCGCGGCGGTCACCTTGTCGGCGTCGTAGAGGAGCACACCGAGGTAGCGCAGCCGGCCCACGCAGGTCTCCGAGCACACCGTGGGCAGGCCGACCTCGATGCGCGGGTAGCACAGGGTGCACTTCTCGGCCTTGCCGGTGGCGTGGTTGAAGTACACCTTCTTGTACGGGCATCCGGTCACGCACATCCGCCAGCCCCGGCACTGGTCCTGGTCGACCAGGACGATGCCGTCCTCGGCCCGCTTGTACATCGCCCCGGACGGGCAGGAGGCCACGCACGAAGGGTTCAGGCAGTGCTCGCAGATCCGCGGCAGATAGAACATGAACGCCTGTTCGTAGGCGAACCGCACCTTCTGTGACGCCTCTTCGCGCAGGCGCTCGACCATGGGGTCCAGGTCGCCGTAGGCGGGGGCGCCGCCGAGGTTGTCGTCCCAGTTCGACGACCACTCGATCTTCATCGGCTCGCCGGTGATCGACGACACCGGCCGGGCCACGGGGTAGTCGTCGCCGAGCGGGGCGTCGGTGAGGTTGCGGTACTCGTACGTCCAGGGTTCGTAGTAGTCCTTGATCTCGGGCAGCCGGGGGTTGGAGAAGATCCCGGCGAGCTTCCTGAACCGGCCGCCGTCCTTGAGCCTGAGCGCGCTGCGCCGGTTCAGCTCCCAGCCGCCGCGCCACTTCTCCTGGTCCTCGTAGCGGCGCGGATAGCCCTGCCCGGGGCGGGTCTCCACGTTGTTGAACCAGACGTACTCCATGCCGCGCCGGTTGGTCCACGCCTGTTTGCAGGTCACCGAACAGGTGTGGCAGCCGATGCACTTGTCGAGGTTCATCACCATCGCGATCTGGGCCATCGGACGCATCAGTACTCGACCTCCTGGCCGCGGCGCCGGATCACGGTCACCTCGTCGCGCTGGTTCCCCGTCGGGCCCAGGTAGTTGAACGCCCAGGACAACTGGGCGTAGCCGCCGATCAGGTGGGACGGCTTGAGCAGCAGCCGGGTCAGGGAGTTGTGGATGCCGCCGCGCATCCCGGTGGTCTCCGTCTTCGGCACGCTCACCGTGCGCTCCTGCGCGTGGTGCATGTAGACGGTGCCGGGCGGCATCCGGTGGGAGACGATCGCGCGGGCCACCACCACGCCGTTGCGGTTGACCGCCTCCACCCAGTCGTTGTCCCGCACCGCGATCGCGTCGGCGTCCTGCGGGGACATCCAGATGGTCTGCCCGCCCCGGGAGAGGGCCAGCATGAACAGGTTGTCCTGGTACTCGGAGTGGATCGACCACTTGTTGTGCGGGGTGAGGTACCGCACCGTCACCTCCCGCTGGCCGTCCGGGCCGAGGCGCGGTTCGCCGAACAGCCGGTGCATGTCCAGCGGCGGCCGGTACACCGGCAGCGCCTCCCCGAGTTCGTGCATCCAGTCGTGGTCGAGGAAGAAGTGCTGGCGGCCGGTGAGGGTGTGCCAGGGCTTGCCGTGTTCGGTGTTGAGCGTGAAGGCCGTGTAGCGCCGGCCGCCGGACTCGCTGCCCGACCACTCCGGCGAGGTGATCACCGGCACGGGCGCCGCCTGGGTGTCGGCGTACGTGACCCGCTTGCCCTCGTGCTCGGCGGCGAGATGGGCCATCCGCTGCCCGGTGCGCCGCTCCAGCGTGCGGAAACCCTCGGTGGCCAGGCGCCCGTTGGTGGTGCCGGACAGGGCGAGGATGGTGTTCGCCGCCTTCACGGCCGTATCGAGCGACGGCCGTCCCCGAAAGCCCGTGCCGTTCGACTCGCGCAGCCGCGCGACCTCCACGTCCGGGCGCAGGGTGACTCCCTTGGTGGTGAGGCCCAGTTGTTCCACCAGCGGGCCGAGCGCGGCGAACTTGGCGCCGACGGCGGTGTAGTCGCGCTCCACGACGGTCAGGTTCGGCAGCGTCCTGCCGGGTACGGGCTCGCACGTGCCCTGCTTCCAGTCCCGCACCACCCCGCCCGGCTGGGCGATCTCGCCCGGGGTGTCGTGCTGGAGCGGGCTCGCCACCAGGTCCCGGCACACGCCCAGGTGCTCCACCGCCAGCTCGCTCAGCTTCTCCGCGAGCGCCTTGAAGGTGTCGAAGTCGGTGCGGGCCTGCCAGGGCGGGTCCACGGCCGGGGTGAAGGAGTGCACGAAGGGGTGCATGTCGGTGGAGGACAGATCGTGCTTCTCGTACCAGGTCGCCGCCGGCAGCACCACGTCCGACAGCAGTGTGGAGGAGGTGTGCCGGAAGTCCAGCGACAGCAGCAGGTCGAGCTTGCCCTCCGGTGCCCGCTCCCGCCAGGTCACGTCCCGCGGGCGCTCGCCGGGCGCGGCCTCCTCGGCCCGCAGCGAGGAGTGGGTGCCCAGCAGGTGCCGGGTGAAGTACTCGGCGCCCTTGGCCGACGAGCCCAGCAGATTGGCCCGCCACAGGGTCAGCACGCGCGGCCAGTTCTCCGGGGCGTCCGGGTCCTCGCAGGCGAACTTCAGGGTGCCCGCGCGCAGCCCGGCCACCGCCTTCGCCACCGGATCGCCGCTCTCCGCGCCGAGGTCGAGCGGATTGCGGTCGAAGGTGGGGTACGACGGCATCCAGCCCGCGCGGGCGGACAGCGCCAGGCAGTCCGCGGCGGTCATCCCGGTGAAGCGGCCCTCACCGAGCGGCGAGGCCAGCACGTCGGCGCCGAAGCGGTCGTAGCGCCACTGGTCGGTGTGCAGGTACCAGTACCCGGTGCCGATCGCCTGCCGGGGCGGGCGGGACCAGTCGGAGGCGGCGGCCAGCGTCGCCCAGCCGGTCACCGGGCGGCACTTCTCCTGGCCCACGTAGTGCGCCCAGCCACCGCCGTTGCGGCCCTGGCAGCCGGTGAGCTGGAGCAGGGCCAGGAAGGCGCGGTAGATCGTCTCCGAGTGGAACCAGTGGTTGGTGCCCGCCCCCATGATGATCATGCAGCGGCCCCGGGAGCGCTCGGCGGTCCGCGCGAACTCCCGGGCGATCCGCACGCACTGGGCGGCCGGGACGGAGGTGTGCGTCTCCTGCCAGGCGGGTGTGGCCGGTGCGCGGTCGTCGTCGTAGGAGGCGGGCCAGTCGCCGGGCATCCCGGGCCGGCCGACCCCGTACTGGGCCAGCAGCAGGTCGTAGACGGTGGTCACCAGCGGGCCGTCCGCGCCGCCCAGCCGGGTGGCCGGCACGCTGCGCCGCAGCACCTCGCCGCGTCCCTGTCCGTGCGGCCCGCCCTCGGTGTCGAACCGGGGCAGCAGCACCTCCACCGGCACCGCGACGTCGCTGCCGTACAGGCTCAGCCGGGGCCGGATGTCGCCGAGGTCCAGGTTCCACCGGCCCTCGCCGGAGTCGGTCCAGCGAAAGCCCAGGGAGCCGCCCGGGACCACCGCGCGGCCGGTCGTCTCGTCCAGGACGACCGTCTTCCACTCCGCGCCCTCCCCGGCCTGACCGATGCCGTCGGCGCGCAGGAACTTCGCCGGCACCCACGCCCCGTCCCGCTCGGCGAGCGTCACCAGGAACGGCAGGTCGGTGAACTTCCGTACGTAGTCGGTGAAGAACGGCGTCTCCCGGTCGACGAAGAACTCCTTGAGGATCACGTGGCCCATCGCGAGGGCCAGCGCACCGTCGGTGCCCGGGTGCGGGTGCAGCCATGTGTCGGCGAACTTGGCGTTGTCCGCGTAGTCCGGCGCGACCACCACGACCTTCTGGCCGCGGTAGCGGGCCTCCGCCATCCAGTGCGCGTCCGGGGTGCGGGTCACCGGGACGTTGGAGCCCCACATGATCAGATAGGCGGCGTCCCACCAGTCGCCGGACTCCGGTACGTCCGTCTGGTCGCCGAAGACCTGCGGGGAGGCCACCGGCAGGTCGGCGTACCAGTCGTAGAACGACAGCATCGCCGCGCCGATCAGCGAGTGGTAGCGGGCGCCGGCCGCGTGCGACACCATCGACATCGCCGGGATCGGGGAGAACCCGGCGATCCGGTCGGGGCCGTGGGCCTTGATGGTGTGCACCTGCGCGGCGGCGACCAGTTCCACCGCCTCCTCCCAGCGCGCCCGTACCAGGCCGCCCTTGCCGCGCGCCCGCTGGTAACGGCGGCGCCGCTCGGGGTCGTTCTGGATGTCCGCCCAGGCCAGCACCGGGTCCCCCAGGCGCTGTTTCGCCTCCCGGTACATCTGGAGCAGGACGCCCCGGACATAGGGGTAGCGCACCCGGGTGGGGGAGTAGGTGTACCAGGAGAACGCGGCGCCGCGCGGGCAGCCGCGCGGCTCGTACTCGGGCCGGTCGGGGCCCACCGACGGATAGTCCGTCTCCTGGGTCTCCCAGGTGATGATGCCGTCCTTGACGTACACCTTCCAGCGGCAGGAGCCGGTGCAGTTCACCCCGTGGGTGGAGAGCACCACCTTGTCGTGGCTCCACCGGTCCCGGTAGAAGGCGTCCCCCTGCCGTCCGCCGGTCAGGGTGATGCCGTGCAGGTCGGGCGTGGGCGTGCCGGGCCGGAAGAAGCGGCCGGCGGCCAGCAGGGCGGCGCCGGGCTCCCTGGGCGGTCTCCGCGTGTCGGTCACGTGCGCTCCCTCGGTTCACCCCGTACTTCAGAACCTAGGGGCTGCCCCGGGAGGCCACCTGTCCGCAGACCCGTACGGGTCATGCCGGGCGGCGGACCGGGTCACACGCGCTCGCGGTACTCCCGCAGCAGCTTCAGCGTGCGCCGGGCGGACGCGGCCCGGGCCGTCATGTGGTCCAGCACCTCCAGGTGCGCGGCCACCTCCCGGCGCCCGTCCAGATACAGCGCGCCGGTCAGGTACTCGGTGAACACCATGTCCGGCAGCTCCGGCTCGGCGAACCGGAACAGCGTGAACGGCGCGTACGTCCCCGGGTGGGGACCGGCCGCGAACTCGGCGACCTGGAGCGTCACCCGGTCCCGTTCGGCGTACTCCAGCAGCCGGTCGAGCTGGCCGCGCTGCACCTTCGGGTCCGTGCTCACCGGGCGCCGGAGCACCGTCTCGTCCATGATCACCCACAGGTGGGGCGGGTCGGCGCGGTCCAGCAGCCGCTGCCGTTCCATGCGCAGCGACACATGCCGGTCGACCGTCTCCGGGGAGGTGTGCCCGATGGTGCCGGCCTCCATCACCGCCCGCGCGTAGTCCTCGGTCTGGAGCAGGCCGGGCACGAAGTGCGGCTCGTAGGAGCGGATGATCCGGGCCGCGCCCTCCAGACTGACGTACAGGCTGAACCAGTCCGGCAGCACATCGTGGAACCGCTGCCACCAGCCCGGCTGGTTCGCCTCCTCGGCCAGCCGGACGAACGCCTCGGCCTCCTCCTCCGGCACCCCGTAGGCGGTCAGCAGCACCTGTACGTAGGGGATCTTCAGCGAGACCTCGGCCGTCTCCATCCGCCGCACGGTCGCCGCCGCCACCCTGAGGACCCCGGCGGCCTCGTCACGGCTGAGCCCCGCGGTCTCCCGCAGCTCCTGCAGCCGTTTGCCGAGCACCACCTGCCCCACGGTGGGTGCGGCCCGCCGCTCACTCACAGCCACGCCCTTCCCTACGTGCCGATGAACGCGGGCAGCAGTCTGTCATGCGATCGCGCTTTCGCACATATGGCCGAGGGGATGAAGGGGCCGGGATCCGTCAGCCGGTGAGGGCGCGCAGGTGGTCGGCGGTCGCGCGGTCCGCCGGGAGGAAGGTCTCGATCGCCAGCTCGGCGACCGTGATGTCCATCGGTGTGTTGAACGTGGAGATCGAGGACACGAACGACAGCACCCGACCGGCGTGCTCCACGCGCAGCGGCAGCGCGAAGTACGGGACCGGCTCCGCCGGTTCGGCACCGGGATCCTCCGGCGGCACCGGGTACGCCGCCACCTCCTCGTACAGCGCGCGGAGCCGCTCCGAGCGGTGCAGGGCGATCTCCCGCTCCATCTGGGCCAGCAGATGCCCGCGCCACTCCCGCAGGTTCCGGATGCGCGGCGCCAGCCCCTCCGGGTGCAGCGTCAGCCGCATCGCGTTCGGCGCCGGGGTCATCAGATGCTCCGGTACCCCCTCCAGCAGCAGGGCGATGCCCCGGTTCGCGGCGACGACCGTGTAACCGGCGTCGACCACCAGCGCGGGATAGGGCTCGTAGCCCCGGATGAGCCGCTCCAGCCCGTCCCGCAGCGCGTCCAGCGCCGGGTCGTCCAGCGGGGTCTCCGGATAGCGCGGCGCGTAACCGGCCGCCAGCAGCAGCGCGTTGCGCTCCCGCACCGGCACCTGGAGCCGCTCGGCCAGCCGCAGCACCATCTCCTCGCTCGGCCGGGACCGCCCGGTCTCGATGAAGCTGATGTGCCGCGCCGAGGAGTCGGCACGCAGCGCCAGCTCCAGCTGGGAGATCCGCCGCCGCTCACGCCAGGCGCGCAGCAACGGGCCGGCACCCCGGCCGGTGGCGGCGGGGGCGGGGGCGGGGGGAGAGGAGGCGGCAACCGTCATACGGGCGACCCTAGTCGAGGGGGTCACGCGTCGGTGCGCCGCTCGTGGCGCCCGCGTGGCAGGCTGGGTGCGTACCCCCGGCACGGAAGGGAGCGAACGGTCATGGCCGTGGAACCGCTGGCGCAGGAGGAGATCGAGGGCCGGCTGGCCGAGTTGCCCGGCTGGTCGGTGCGGGACGGACGGCTCGGCCGCTCCTACCGGCTGGGCTCGCACTTCGCGGCCGCGGCGCTGGTGGTGCACATCGCCGGCATCCAGGACGAGCTGGACCACCACTCCGACCTGACCCTCGGCTACGACACGGTGTCCCTCCGGGTGCACACCCACAGCGCGGGCGGCGCGCTCACCGTCAAGGACTTCGAACTCGCCCGCAGGGTGGAGGACATCGCGCCAGGCCACGGGGCACACTGAACGATGTGCTCGACTACGAGAAGGAAGCCGGCGACTACGACGCCTCCCGCGGCGGCGAGGCCCGCGCGGAGGCCGCCGCGCACACCGTCCTCGGCCTGATACCCCCCGGGCCCGGACGTCTCCTCGACCTCGCCTGCGGCACCGGGAGCGTCACCCGGCGGCTCGCCGCCGCGCGCCCCGGGCTGCGGGTGACCGGCGCCGACCTCACCCCCGCCATGACCCGCCGGGCGGCGGCGCGGCTGCCCGGGTCGATCGTCCGGGCCGACAGCCGCCGACTCCCCTTCTCCGACGGCGCGTTCGACGCCGTCACCAGCATCTGGCTGCTGCACCTGCTGTACGACCCCCGGGACCTGCGCGCGGTCGTCGCCGAGTGCGCCCGGGTGCTGCGGCCCGGCGGGGTGTACGTCACCACCGTCGACAAGGCCGCCGCGCACGACGTCGGCAGCGACATCGACGCCGTCCTCGCCGGCCGCCCGCGCCGGCCCGCGCCCGACGCCCCGGACACCGTCACCGCCGAGGCCGCCCGGCACGGGCTCCGCCCCGCCGGTCACGGCTCGTTCCGCAGCCCCGGACAGGGCCGCAGCCCCCGCGGCACCGTCACCGATCTGCGCCGGGGCTGGTTCACCCTGCTGCCGCCCGGCGAGCCGCGCACCGAGGAGTTCGCCGCCCGGCTGGCCGCCCTCCCCGACCAGGACCGCCCGCGCGCCGACCCGGTTTTCCACGTGCGGGCGTTCCGGAAAACGGCACCGGCCGCGCCCTGAGGACGCGGCATCGGCCAGGGACACGATTCCATTACAGGGTTTTCACATTCCGCTTGGAGAAGGGATGATGCGAAGATCACACAGCACGTCCCTGGGGGGCCCATGAGCACCGACTTCACACCACCGCCCATGCCGGGCTACGGACCGCCGGTCCCCCCGCCGCCCGTACCGCCGAGGAAATCCCGCACCGCGCTCATCGCCGTGGCGGCGGCCGTCGTCGCCGCCGCGGTCTCGGCCCTGGTCACGGCGGGCGTCAGCGGAGACGCCGAGGCGAAGCCCGCGCCCACCGTGACCGTCACCAAGACCGCCGCCGCGGATGACGGCGCGGACCAGGCCGACGACGACGCGACGGCGGCCGGCGACGACGCGGAGAACGCGGACGCCGCCGAGGACGAGGACAGTGGCGACGCCGGTGACGAGGACGGGGTCTACGCCCTCGACGACACCGCCGTCTACGAACCGGACACCGAGGTCGCCCTCTCCGGGCTCGCGCGGGCCGTCACCGGCGAGTACGCCGAGCCGGAGAACACGCCGTACCTCAAGTTCACCGTCAAGGTGAAGAACGGTGGCAAGAAGGCCCTCGACGTCACCCAGCTCACCGTCAACTGCTCCTACGGGCAGGACGGCGAGAGCAGCGACTCGGTGTTCGACTCCGACGCGGGCCTGGACGGCGGCCCGGAGACCAAGCTGCTCCCCGGCCGCTCCCTGAACGTGCCCTGGGGCTGCGCACTGCCCAAGGGGGAGAAGCTCATCCAGATCGAGGTCAGCCCCGACTACGACTCGGAGGCGTCGATCTTCACCGGGACCGTCGAGTAGGGGGCCGCGGCGGGGATGCCGCTCGTGGACGGCACCCCCGCCGGGCCGATGGTCAGGCGACCGCGCAGGTCCGGTCGCCCAGCTTGAACGAGGCCGGTGTGGTGTTCGTACCCGCCCGGCCGCCCGTGAAGCCGAAGGACACCGACGAGCCCGCCGCCACGGTGCCGTTCCAGCCGGCGTTCCTCACCGTGACGGTCGTGCCGGACTGGGTGTAGCCGGCGTTCCACATCTGCGTGACCTTCTGGCCGTCGGCGAAGGTCCAGCCGAGGGACCAGCCGTTCCAGGACGACGAGCCGGTGTTGGTCAGCCGCACGTCGGCCTGGAAGCCGTCGGCCCACTGATTGGTGATCTTGTAGCTGACGGTGCAGGCACCCGTGGGCGCCGGGTCCGTGCCGCCTCCGCCGCCTTCGTCCCCGCCTCCGCCGCTCGTGTCGGAGGTGTCGCCGTAGACGACACCCCGGCCGTTCGTCGACACGTACACCCGGCCGTACACCCGCGGATCGCCCGTGATGGCCGCGCCGGTCCAGCCCCACTGGTGGGCGTCGTCGTTGATCCGGGTCCAGGACGCGCCCCTGTCCGTGGAGCGGAAGATGCCGCGCACCCCGCCGATCCTCGCGCTGGTGTAGAGCGTCTGGTACGAGGCGCCCGGCGCGGCCTTGCCGAAGCCGGCGGTGTCCGCCTGCTGCACGTTCGCCAGCTTGGTGAAGCTCGCGCCGCCGTCGGTGGAGTGCCACAGCCCGTACGCGCCGTCCGCCGCCCCGCCGGCCAGCCATACGTCGCCCTTGGTGCCGGGCAGCGCCTTGAAGCGCACGCTGTCCCCGCTCGGCAGGCCCGTGGCGGCCGAGGCGGTGAAGGTCGCCCCGCCGTCCGTACTGACGTAGAACTTCCCGGCCTTGAAGCCGTAGAAGGTCTTCGCGTCGACGCGGTCGGACTCGACGATCGCGCCCGCCGGGATGCCCGCGGACTGCGCCCAGGAGGTGCCGAAGCCCGTGGTGTATCGCACACCGGTGCCGGCCGGGCTCCACACGAACCGGCTGCCGTCCGCGGCCGCCGCCACCGTCCCGCCGCCCGAGACCCCCGAAGGGTCCGTGCCCGCGAACCAGTTGGCGCCGTTGTCCGTGGAGAACGCGATGTGCGGGCCGGAGTCCAGGTCGCCGACGCGGACCACGGTGGCCGGGTTCGACTCGGCGAAGTCCAGGGCGGTGGTCGAAGTGAAGGTGGGCGAGGTGTACATCATGGACGGCACCGCGGTCGGGTCCGTGTGCCGGAAGCCGCCGATGTCACCGAGGGCGCTGAACAGCCGGGCATCGCCGGAGGGCGGGGCGGCGAGGTCGTTCACCGCCGTCTCCTCCAGGCCCCGCGCCATCGGTCTCAGGCCGAACTGCCCGCCGCTGTCCCACTTCGTGAGGTCCTCGGTGCCGTAGATCGTGGCGCCCGTGCCGAACATCATGCGGGAGGAGTCGAACGGGTCGATCTCCAGCGCCTCCGTCATCCAGCCCAGCTTCGGCGACTGCTCGGGCGGCGACGGGTTGGCGCCGAAGGTCAGCCAGGGCGAGGAGGACACGTCCATGGTGTAGCGGTTGGCGCGGTCGGGGTACGACGTGTAGTCCCAGGCCTTCGTCCAGGTGGCGCCGCTGTCGGTGGACCGGAACAGCTGGGTGTCCGGCCACCAGGAGCTGTACGCGGTGGCCATGAGGGTGGACGGGTGCTGCCGGTCGACCGTCAGCCCGCTGAAGCCGTAGTAGGTGTCCGCCTCCGCGACCGGGCTGATGTCGGTCCAGGTGCCGGTCGCCGTCGCGTACCGCAGCAGCCGTCCCTTGCCGCCGTCGTAGGGGCCGCCCGTGTCGCTGTAGGCGAGGTACAGATATCCGTTCCGGGCGTCCAGGACGCCCTTGTGCGCCAGGTACCCGGTCGGCTGGCCCGCGAGCCGCGTCCAGGTGGCGCCCGCGTCCGTGGAGCGGTAGACCGCGTTGTCCTTGTCGGCGACGCCCACGTAGATGCTCTTCGTCGCGGTCCCGGACGTGCCCGTCGACTCGTCGAAGGTGACCCAGACGATGCCCTGGTTGTCGCTCGCGTACCCGCTGGTGTCCGTCGGATCCTGCCGGTAGGTGCCGGGGTTGGGGAAGCTCGTCACCTGCGACCAGGTCACCCCGGAGTCCGTCGACCGCCACAGCCCCTTGCCGCTGGGCGCGCCCAGGTACAGCACGCTGTTCTTGTGGGGGTCGACCGCCAGCCGCTCGCCCATGCCCCGGCCGGGCATGTTGCCGCCCAGCTTGAACGGCAGGTCGGTCTTCTGCCAGCTCGCGCCCCGGTCGGCGGAGCGCAGCACCGCACCGTCGGTGGGGTCCCAGCTGTTGGTGTACGTCCCGACGGCCGCGTAGACCTTGTCCGGCTGGACCGGGTCGGAGGCGAGGCTCACCACGCCGGTGTGGCCCCACTCGTCCCAGCCCACCGAGTCCAGCAGCGGCGTCCAGGTCTTGGTCGCCTGCTGCCAGCGGTAGGCACCGCCGATGTCGGTGCGGGCGTAGGCGAGGTTCTTCTCGGTGCGGTTGAAGACGATCCCGGGGACGAAACCGCCGCCGTCGATCCGGGCGTTCTTCCAGGTGTAGGTGTCCGCGGCCAGGGGCGGGGCGGACGCCGCCGCGGCCAGTGCGGGCGGGGTGCCGGCGAGCAGTCCGGCGGCCAGTGAGAACGCGGCCACGAGGATGCGGGTTCTGCGCACGGTGGGGCTGCCTTTCCTGACGGAGTCTGGGCAAGGTCACGGAGGTGGGGTGCGGACGGGGGGGGGGGGGGGCCCCCCCTTCTTTTGGGCTGCCCCTCCCCCTTTCCCCCCCCCCCCTCCT